>DHKE01000007.1:17575-17726 GCA_002404675.1 Porphyromonadaceae bacterium UBA4702
AGAGGTGCAGCACGCCGCGCCCGTAGACTATCCACTTGTCCTCGCTGTCGGTCTTCTCCACACGGAGGGCGAGGTTGCGGTCGAGTTCGCGCTGGAGGCGTTCCCATATATGGCGAGAGGTGACATACTTGCCGTCTTTGCCGAAGAAAGG
>DHKE01000007.1:17765-37312 GCA_002404675.1 Porphyromonadaceae bacterium UBA4702
AAGGCGAGTCGTTGATAGTGAACGTCATTGACATCGTCGGCTCGTCAATGGCGATGCGCGGCAGCGGTTCGGGGTTGTCAGGGAGCGAGATGGTGTCGCCGATTTCAAAATCCTCGAGGCCGACGATTGCGCAGATGTCGCCGCTCGGCACTTCCTGCACCTTCTTGCGCCCCATCCCCTCAAACGTGTGCAGCTCCTTGACACGCTGGCGGCTGACAGAGCCGTCGCGGCGGCAGAGCGCTATCTCCTGTCCCTCGCGTATTGTGCCGCGATGCACGCGGCCTATGGCGATGCGGCCTACATAACTGCTGTAGTCGAGGCTCGTGATGAGCATCTGCGTGTCGCCTTCGTAGACCGTGGGCGCGGGGATGTTGTCGATGATTGCGTCAAGCACTGCTGTGATGTCATGTGTCGGCTTGCGCCAGTCAGAGGACATCCACCCCTCCTTGGCAGAGCCGTAAACGGTGACGAAATCGAGCTGGTCCTCCGTCGCGCCGAGCGAGAACATGAGGTCAAACACCATTTCGTTCACCTCGTCGGGGCGGCAGTTGGGCTTGTCAACCTTGTTGACCACCACCACTGGCTTGAGCCCCATCTGGATCGCCTTCTGCAGTACGAAGCGGGTCTGCGGCATCGGGCCCTCGAAAGCGTCCACGAGCAACAGGCATCCGTCAGCCATGTTCAGCACACGCTCCACCTCGCCGCCGAAGTCAGCGTGTCCCGGGGTGTCGATGATGTTGATTTTTACGCCCTTGTAGTTGATGGAGACATTCTTGGAGAGGATTGTTATCCCTCGCTCGCGTTCGAGGTCATTGTTGTCGAGTATCAGCTCCCCGGCGTTCTGGTTTTCACGGAAAAGGTGTCCTGCGAGGAGCATTTTGTCCACGAGAGTAGTCTTGCCATGGTCAACGTGGGCTATAATGGCTATGTTTCGGATGTTCTGCATAAAGATTGACGCGAAGCAAATACGCTAAGCGGCTGCAAATTTACAAAAAATCCTCGTGAAAACAGCTGAAAGTGAGCAAAAACGACACGCCCCGCCCCATGCCATTACTGGTTTTCGAGGGCAAGAGGCGCGGCTGGAGCGGCCGATGCGCAAAGTGCCATAATTTTTGGGCGGCATCGGCAGTCATCTCGTTTTTTTTATGTACTTTTGCATCGCGGCTGCGTGCAGCCGCAGACATGACATCTTAATACCAATAATATATGCCTTCTATATCTAATCGGGTTCAGGACATGCCGTCCTCGCCCATCAGAAAACTCGCACCGCTTGCCAATGAGGCTCGCGCCAAGGGTCTGCGCGTATTTGGCCTGAACATCGGCCAGCCCGACCTTCCCACTCCGCCGGAGGCTCTCAAGGCTCTGCACGCCATTGACCGTACAGTCCTCGAGTATTCTCCCAGCGACGGCCTACCCTCGCTGCGCAAGAAACTTGTGGAGTATTACAACCGCTTTGACATCAACGTGGAGCAGAACCAGATCGTCGTGACAGCCGGCGGTTCTGAGGCTCTCCTGTTCGCGTTCCTTACTGCCATGGACCCGGGCGACGAAATCATCTTCCTCGAGCCCGCGTATGCCAACTATGTGGCTTTCGCCAAGACTGCAGGCGTGAAGATAATCGGTGTCCCCTCTGACATCAAGAACGGGTTTGCACTTCCTCCTATCGAGGAGTTTGAGAAGCGTATCACCCCCAAGACCAAGGCTATCCTGATCTGCAATCCCAGCAACCCGACTGGCGGCGTATACACACGCGAGGAGCTGCTGAAGATACGTGACATCGTCAAGAAGCACAACCTCTTCCTCCTTTCCGACGAGGTTTACCGCGAGTTCTGCTATACAGACACCCCCGTGACCTCTGCCATGCAGCTTGAGGGCATCGAGGACCAGGTGATACTGATTGACTCCGTGTCAAAGCGCTACAACGAGTGCGGCATCCGCATAGGCTGTCTCGTGACACGCAACAAGGACATCTATGCCGGCGTGATGAAATATGCGCAGGCCCGCCTCAGCCCCCCATTGCTGGGACAGCTCGTAGCCGAGGCATCTATCGACACCCCGCAGGAATACATGACAAAGGCATTCGCTGAATACCGCCGCCGCCGCGACTTCCTGCTGGAGGGTCTGAACAAAATCCCCGGCGTGTTCTCACCCGTTCCCATGGGTGCGTTCTACACTGTGGCAAGCCTCCCCGTGGAGAATGCCGAAGAGTTCTGCAAATGGTGTCTGAGCGAGTTCAGCTATGACGGCGCAACAGTGTTCATGGCGCCGGCAGCCGGCTTCTACTCGACTCCCGGCATGGGCTTGAACCAGGTGCGCATCGCATACGTGCTGAAAGAGGAAGACCTCGCCAAGGCGCTGACAGTCCTCGCCAAGGCACTCGAGGCATACCCCGGCACAATCCGCTGACAATCCAGCAAATACTGATATATTCACGAGGGCGCACCGGCATCGATGCGTCCTCGCTGCATAATACCTGCGCCAGTTTAACCCAGCAGAAAGGACATACGGCAAGACAATGAAGCTTGTATTGGACGACTTCAACGAGTACCACCTCGCGACAGACCGCAACATGACGTACAGTGTGGCCTATTCGCACATCATCTGCCGATACCGAGGCAAGGTAAAGGAAGTGTGGCCAACTCACGGCATTCCGCCGATAGACATCGACACGCCTGACGACCTGGAGGACGAAGCCGAAGACATCTATTACGACGAAGAGGAAGACCTCTACCTGTACTACGGCCGTTAGAGGAGGATGAGGAGCAGGGAGATGAGGACGGCAGCTGCGGCGGCTATGCAGACGGCGCGGTTAGTGCGGATATTATCCGAGGGATAGTCGTACTGCGAAAATTCCCGCAAACTATTGCACAGATGTAACTTTTAGATTACCTTTGCGGTGTGAAAGTCAGGGAAGTCATAGCATACAAGGACCATTTCGATGATTTTTTCAAGGCACAACCTCGAAAAGTACAAGACAAAATCATCAAAATACTTGATATCATAGAACAACTCGAACGAGTGCCAATATCATACCTAAAATATATCGAGGGTACGAACGGTCTCTTCGAAATCAGGATTCGATTAGGCTCTAATATCTTTCGGATATTCTGCTTCTTTGATGGCAACCGATTAGTTGTACTGCTGTCTGGCTTTCAGAAGGAAACTCAGAAAACTCCGACTAATGAAATCCGCAAAGCGGAAAAACTAAAAGACGAATACTACATCGAAAAATCACAAGACAATGAAAAACATACGGACTCTTGACCAAATAAAAAGCCAGTACTATGGTGAAATCGGCACTCCGGAACGAAACCGTTTGGAAAACGAACTTGAAGCCTTGAGGATCGGCTTCAAAATTCGCTCTGCACGCGAAGCGCAAAAGCTGACACAAGAGCAGCTGGCAGAAAGGATAAACAAGAAGCGAACCTTCATCTCAAAAGCCGAAACAGACGGAGAAAACATCACTCTTCGGACCTTGTTTGACATAGTGGAACGAGGGCTTGGCGGCAAACTCAATATCAGCATTGACTTCGCATAGCGCGAGCGTTGCTGCCGTTAGAGGAAAATGAGGAGCATGGATATGAGAACGGCGGCTGCGGCGGCTATGCAGACGGTACGGTTGACGCGGATTATCCTCTCGGCTTCCTGCTTTTCCTGCTCTTTCAGCCTCTGGGCAGACATCTCGCGGTATTTCTTAGACATCGGCAGGGGCATGATTCCCCCAGACGGCCTCGTGTGGTCTTGGCGGGCGGTCCGGTGGGTGGCGTTGCGGTCATCGCCGTCGTCATCTGCATACCCGAGGACATGGTAGTCGCGCCATACGCGCTGCATAGCGGCGGCCTCGTCACTTTGCTCCTCATCATACCGGCTGTCGCCAAACATATTCGGCGTACAGCCGATTTGCGGGGCGTTGTCGTACACGTCGTCGGCTATCGCATCGTAGCCTTGCTCTTCCATGTCGCCATAATCTCCTTCATATTCCCCGTCATATTCGTCGCCGCCGAGGATGTGCTCGCGGTAGTAGCGGTCTCGCTGGAGATAATCGTCGTCAAATTCCATGGCTCCGGGTGATTATGCAAGCAGGGATGCCGCTCACCGCAATACAGTGCCGGCATCCCCTGCAAGTAAATGGCGCTTATTTTTTCTTTTTCTTGGACTTCGAGGATTTGGAAGCCTTGGACGACTTCTTGTTCTTCTTGCCCGACTTTGCGTCCTTTGCCGATTTAGACTTGGACTTGGCAGGTATCTTCAGGTCATCTCCGGCGTGTATTATGTCGCCCTTGATTTTGTTGGCCTTGCGCAGTTCGTCCACGGTCACGCCGTGGCGCTTGGCTATCTTCTCGAGGCTCTCGCCGTTCTTCACCTCGTGAACCTTGGGTTTGGCTTGAGCTTTCTTCTTGTTCCTGGTTTTCTTGTCCTTCTTGCCGGCAGATTTGGTTTCTTCCGTGTTCTTCTTGGAGTTCTTCTTCACCTTTGGCTTTCCGCTGTCGGCGGTTGCGGCAGCAGCCTTTTTCCCTTTGCCTGCGGAAGATGTTGCAGCGGCAGTTGACTGCTGGCTTTTGCGAGCAGGCTTTGCTGCTGGCGAAGGAGCTGTCTGCGCATTGTCTGATGACGAGACAGACTTGTTGGACTGGCTGCGCTTGTGAGAGTTGCCCGGCGAGACTGACGTATTGGTACGTACTATCAGCTGCTGTCCCACACGCACGCTGTTGCGCTTGAGGTTGTTCCACAGTTTCAGCTGGTCTTGCGAAATCTGGTACATTTCGGCGATGGACTGCAACGATTCGCCGGCAGCGACCTTGTGGATGGTCTGCCCCGCAGCGTTGGTAGTGGCAGGGGGAGGAGTCTGCGACGACTGGTGGCGCTGGCGCGCTTCCTGCTCCTTGCGCTGCGAGGTCTCGCGCATCTTGCGGTAATCGTCGTCGGTGTCATTGTTATCCGGCTCCATGGCGAGCAAATCATCATTCACATTGGCAGGCTGTTCAGCCGGTGCCTGGTCAGGCGAGCCATTGTCTGCGAGGTCACTTTCCTTGGGCAGTGAACCGGGGTCTGCCACAGCACGGCGGGCATATTTGGCTGCGTCATAATTCATTATCTCCTGCTCGCTCATGATGTATGCCGAAATCTGGCGCGACGGGAGAATGAGCATATACCGGCGCTGGCTGTTGCCCGGTATTATATCGGCACGGAACTGCGGGTTGAGCAGCCGCAGTTCGTCCATCGGTATGTCAAGGACGTGGGAAATCTGGTTCAGGTTGATGCGCGTGTTGACAGCCACCGTGTCCGTCACCAGAGGCTTTGTAGGCACTACCGGGCTTATGTTGTGATCCTGATAGTATGTCATGATGTAGTTTGCAGCGATGAACATAGGGAAATACCCGCGAGTCTCCTTCGGCAGGTAGTTGTAGATAGACCAGAAGTCGTGCTGCGTGGGGTCTCCGCCGGCACGGCGTATGGCCTTGTTCACATTGCCCGGGCCGCAGTTGTAAGCGGCGATTGCGAGATCCCATTTGCCGTATGTGTTGTAGAGGTCTTTGAGGAGCTTCGCGCCCTTCTTGGACGACTCAAACGGGTCGCGGCGCTCATCGACGAGCGAGGACACCTCCATGTCATACCCTTTGGCGGCAGAGAGCATGAACTGCCACAAGCCGGTAGCGCCGGCACGCGAGACAGCGTTGGGGTTGAACGCCGACTCAATCATGGGGAGGTATTTCAGCTCCAGCGGCAGACCTTCGGCCTCGAGTGCCTGCTCGATGATGGGCAGGTAATAGTTGCCAAGACCGAGGCATACGGTAACGAGCTTGCGGCCGCTCTTGGTGTAGCGGTCTATGTATTTGCGCACCACCTGGTTGAACGGCAGCTCGATGACCGTGGGTATGTTCTTGAGCCGCTCGATGATCACCTCGTCGCTCACGTTCACATCAGGAGCGGTGCGGTAGCGGTCGTCCGTGGCTGTATAATTCTTCATGTACCACCCTTCGAGCATGGCCTGTGTATCGGCCTCGAAACTCTCGGGGAACACTATGGCATCATCGGTGATGCTCTGCTTTATGTCGAGCACGCTCGACTTCTTCTGTGCCTGTGCCGGGCTTGCAAACAGCATCGCAGCCGCCGCAGCCAGTATCAGCAGTCCTTTTTTCATGCTTAGTCGTTTTTGTGAGACCGCCGCGCACACACTATGATGCTCACGGATTGCCGCCGCAACGACAGCGGCGACGGCCGGTCCCGTCGTTAAACACTCGTTTCTGTCATGTCCTGCCCCATTCCCGGGGACAGTCGGGTATGCTTTTGTCCTTTCAGGCTCAGAAATTGAACGCCCAGTTCAACCCCACAGCGACGTTGCGGTCTGGAGTGAGCATCATCGCTGGCTGCAAGTCCATTGACAGCGAGGGAGAAATGTCGAAATGGGCGAGCGAGGCATCGACATACGCATCTACCATGCAGAGCAGGTACAGCCCCACGAGGCAGATGATGCACAGGTCGCGGTTGCGGCGGTAATAGTCCTTCCGGCTCTTCATGGTCTGCGTCAGCCATGTCTGATCCAGGTCGGCTTCCGAGGTGTTCGGTGGGAAGAAGTTCATGTAGCTGTTCGTAGCCGGGTCTGCGTCAAGCAAGTCCCGGTATCCCTGGCTGTAGTCCTGAAACTGGTTGTTGTTCCACGAGGTGGCATACCCCAGCCCCATGAATCCGCCTACGATTATAGGAAGTTTCCAGTAGCGGCGGTTGTATATCTGCCCCAGGCCGGGAAATAGGGCTGACAGCCAAACCGCACGGTTCGGCTCGGGGTTGAAAGGAATCTTGCCGTCCAGCCCGTATGGGGAGTTTTCGTCTACCACCACGTTCAGCACAGAGTCCTGCGCTTCAGTGTTCGCCGCAACATCAGGCAACTCATCTATAGGCTTGGGCGTTAAGTCAGCTTCAGTCACCTCTGCCTCGGGAGACTGAGCGGCACAGGAATTGGCAACAGCAGCGCACAGGTCGTGGGGGAAGAGCATGACAGCGCACAGCAGCGACACCGCTATGCGTTGCCACCGTGTCATTGCCCCTGTCCTTCTGCAGTTCCCCATATCGTTCATTTCAGTCGCTCAAACATTTGCACGAGCCGCTGCAGCTCGTCGTCGTTGTCAAACTTGAGAGTGATGCTTCCCTTGCCGTCGGCCTTGCGGCTGAACTTCACTGGCGTTGGGAATACCTTCTCCAGCTCGCGGCGGAAGAAGTCGTATTCACGCGAGGCGTTTTCGTTGGCAGCCTTGCTCTTTTTCAGGTCAGGCTTCTCGCCGCGCTCCAAAGCCTCGTTCATCTCCTTGGCGAGCTCCTCCACACGGCGCACTGACAGCCCCTCGCGCAGGATGTGGTTGTACAGCCTCAGCTGCATTTTGGGGTCAGCCACGGAGAGGAGGGCGCGTGCGTGTCCCATGTCGAGGCGGCGGTCACGCAGCCCGAGCTGTATCTCCGCCGGCAGCTTCAGCAGCCGCAGGTGGTTGGAGATGGTAGCGCGGTTCTTGCCCAGCCGCTCCGACAGCCGCTCCTGCGTCAGGTGGTATGTCTCAATCAGTTTGTTGAACGCGAGGGCAATTTCAATGGCATTCAGGTCTTCGCGCTGGATGTTCTCGATGAGAGCCATCTCGGTGATTTCAAGGTCGGAGGCTGTACGCACATACGCCGGCACGGATGTGAGCCCTGCCATGCGTGCGGCACGCCAACGACGCTCGCCCGCGATGATCTGGTACTCGCTGTCGCTCACCTTGCGCAGCGACAGCGGCTGTATGATGCCAAGCTCGCGGATGCTGTCGGCCAGTTCGCGCAGAGCCTCCTCGCTGAAGGTCGTGCGCGGCTGGTCGGGGTTGGGCGAGATGCGCGAGACTTCTATCTCGCTTATTGCTGTTGACCCGTCAGTGCGTATCTCGCTCATAGAGATGAGCGAATCGAGGCCGCGCCCCAGGGCATTGCGTTTCTTGTTCATTTGCCAGTCTGTTTGTTTTTGTCGCCTGAGGCCTGACGCTTGTTGCGTACCATCAGTTCACGTGCCAACTGCATATAGGCTATCGACCCGCGGCTGTCGGCATCGTACAGGATGATCGGCAGGCCGTGGCTCGGCGATTCCGACAACTTGATGTTGCGAGGTATCACCGTGTTGAACACCATCTCGCCGAAATGACCTTTCAGCTCCTCGTATATCTGGTTGGCGAGGCGCAGACGCGCGTCGTACATCGTCAGCAGAAAGCCCTCGATTTCCAGTTTCGGGCTAAGGCGCGACTTTATGATGCGTATAGTATTGAGCAGCTGCGAGATGCCCTCGAGCGCAAAATATTCCGCCTGTACGGGGATTATCACCGAGTCGGCTGCCGTAAGCGCGTTGACGGTTATCAGTCCCAGCGAGGGACTGCAGTCTATCAGTATAAAGTCATAGTCGTCACGCACCGGGGCGAGTATCTTCTCCAGAATGCGCTCGCGCTCGCGCCGCTGCATCAGTTCCACCTCCGCTCCCACCAGATCGATGCGCGAAGCCACTATCTTCAGACCCTCGACACAGGTAGGCTGCGCTGTAGCCGCAACAGGGTAGTCGTCAACGAGACACTCGTAAATTGACGCTTCAGACGACGCGGGGTCTATGCCCATGCCCGAAGTGGCGTTTGCCTGCGGGTCGGCATCGACCAGCAAGACCCGTTTCCCTTCAGCCGCCAGGCACGAACCCAGATTGAACGCCGTTGTGGTCTTGCCCACACCTCCTTTCTGGTTGGCTATCGCTATGATTTTGCCCATACTGTCAGTGATAAGTTAAATGACTGCAAAGTAAGAAGTTTTCGACGACAAGGCATAATTTTCCGTCTTAAAGTGTCTTAACTGTCAACAATGTACATAGCGCACTGACACACAATCCGTTATCACGCAACTTCATCTGACAATCCGGGCTTCATGCAGACGCAAAGTCTTGCCAAACCAATATCTCAACAGCAATGCTGCAAACAGCAATGCCACCGAGAAACTGTAATAGACACCCACATTGCCCATGCCAAACGACACAGCGAGCAAAAGCATCACCGGGATGCCAATGAGCACGTAGCTGATTATCCCTGCCCACATCAGCGGACGCGCCTCGGCTGTTCCGCGCTGCGCGTTGGCATACGTCAGCTGTACCGCGTCGCAATACTGGTAGAGTATCAGCGGCACTATCAGCGCACCGCCGGAGGCTATCACGTCCCCGCTGTCGTTGAACAGGCCTATCATGCCGCCGCCGAACAGGAAGAACACAGCAGAGGCAACAGTGGCGAGCGCCAACGTGATGTGAAGCCCGGCAACCGTAGTATGGCGTATGCCAGCGATGTCGTTGCGCCCCATACTGTTAGCCACGCGCACAGACACTGCCACGCCGAAACTCATGTATATCATGAACCCGAGCTGCCCTATCGTGTTGACCACCTGATAGGCTGCGAGCTGCACCTTGTCAAACCATCCGCAGACCACCGCGCCTAACGACCACAGCAGACACTCAACGCCAGACTGGAACATGACCGGATATGACGTGCGCCAGACTGTGCGCATACGCTTGCCGCACGGCTCTGACGACATAAGCCCCTCACGGTAATGCGAATAACGGCGGCTGCACGACACTATGCCGAACAGTGCCAGCGCCGCTGCCACACGAGCGACAAGAGTGCTTATGCCCGCGCCCGTCAGCCCAAGCTCGGGCATACCGAACTTGCCGAATATCAGCATATAATTGCCGATGATGTTCATCACATTGGCACCGAGTATAACCCACATCGGCGAGGCCGTGTCGGTAGTGCCGTTGGCTGTCTGCTGACAGGCGTTGAACATTGCAGACGGGATGATCGTGGCAAGCACTACGAGGTAGTACGGCCGTATCAGCGGCATCAGCTCCTCGGGCTGCCCCATACGGTCAATGAAAAAGTACAGCGCACCCATAATCGCAGTAAACACTGCCGCTATCAGGAAATTGAGCTTCAGCGAAGCCCTCAGCGTATGCCCTATGGCAAAGTCATCGCCACGGCTGAACAACGCCCCGATGAGCGGAGTGATGCCGCCGGCGAAGCCCATCAGCATCACCAGCACCACCAGGAACAGCGAGTTGACGAATGCCGAGGCTGCAAGCTCGTCAAGGCCGTACGCACCCACCATGAGAGTGTCCGCGAAACTGACCGTGATGACACACACTTGTGTGACAAGCACCGGAAGCCCCAGACGGAACAGCGACTTGTACTCCTGCTTATATCTTGCAAATCCCATCAGAGTCCCTCGCTACCAGTTATCTCCTCGCCGCGCAGCGTTGCCGACGAAGCGTCTGTGACACGCACACGCGCCATGTCGCCCGCCTTGCGGTTGCCGCGAGCGAAGACCACAACCTTGTTCTGCGACGTGCGGCCGAACAGCTCCTCGCTGCTGCGCTTTGACACGCCCTCAACCAGCACCTCAAACTCACGCCCCACGTCGCGGCGGTTGGATGCCAGCGACAGCTCGTTCTGCAGAGCAATCATGCGGTTCAGCCGCTCTGTCTTCACCTCGTCAGGAATATTGTCAGGCAAGTGCTTGGAGGCGTACGTGCCGGGGCGTTCAGAATATTTGAACATGAACGCCGAGTCGAAGCCCACCTCGCGCATCAGCGACAGCGTCTGCTCGAAATCCTCCTCCGTCTCGCCAGAGAAGCCGGTGAACATGTCGGTCGATATGCCGGCATCAGGAAGTATGCGACGTATCGCCGCCACACGGTCGAGATACCACTCCCGCGTGTACTTGCGGTTCATCGCCTTAAGCACCTCGTTGCTGCCGCTCTGCACTGGCAGGTGGATGTGGCGTGCCAGGTTCTCATGCGCGGCTATCACTCGCAATGTCTCGTCGCTCATGTCCTTGGGATGCGACGTGGTGAAGCGTATGCGCATATCCGGGGCTGCCTCCGCCGCCATGGCCAGCAATGCCGGGAAATCGACAGCCGCGCCGTCACCGCCCTCATAGCGGTAGCTGTTCACGTTCTGCCCCAGCAGCACAGCCTCGCGGTAGCCTCGCGACCGCAGGTCGGCGAGTTCAGCCAGTATGCTTTTCGGCTCGCGGCTGCGCTCGCGGCCTCGGGTATACGGCACTATGCAGTAGGTGCAGAAATTGTTGCAGCCGCGCATGATGGATATGAACCCGCTCACGCCGCCGGCGATGCGGCGCGGTATGATGTCGCGGTACGTCTCCGTAGTCGAAAGCTCAACATTGACAGCCTCCTCGCCAGCCTCGGCAGCGGCGACGAGCTGCGGTATCTCCATATAGGCGTCAGGCCCGGCAACCAGGTCAACGCCATGCTCCTCCACGAGGCGGCGTTTCAGCCGCTCCGCCATGCAGCCCACCACGCCAATGATGATGCGGCGGCCTGACTTGCGGCGCAGGGCGTTCCAGTACGCCAGGCGATGGTAGATTTTCTGCTCCGCGTTGTCGCGGATGCTGCACGTATTTATCATCACTGCAGATGCCTCGCCGTCATCCTCCGTGAGATCGTAGCCTGCCACAGACATCATCGACGCAATCACCTCCGAATCTGCCACATTCATCTGACAGCCATAGGTTTCTATGCGCACTTTCAGCTCGGCAGTGCAGTTTTTATCGTTTCTCGGCAAAAAAAATGTCCTCATACCACTTGTATGTCGAATAGAATTTGTACTTTTGTGCAAAATTACCATTAAAATCTATACGTCACAAATGAGCATCCCTTTTATTACAGCCGAAGAGGCCGCCAGTCACATCAATAATGGCGACACGGTCGGGTTTTCCGGGTTCACTGCATCCGGTACTCCCAAAGTTGTAAGCGTAGCCCTCGCCAACCGCGCACGGGCTTTCCACGAGAAAGGAGAACCCTTCAAAATCAACCTCTATACGGGAGCCTCAACCAACGACCACGTTGACGGCGAACTCGCACGCGCCAACTGCATAGCCAAGCGTACACCCTACCAGTCACAGCGCGATGCCCGCGCTCTGGCTAACAACGGAGGCATGAGCTATTTCGATGACCACCTCTCACACCTCTCACAGAACCTCCGATACGGGTTCTACGGCGGCATCGATGTCGCTATCATCGAGGTTACGGAAATGTCGCCCAACGGCGAGGTTATACTCGGCGCCGGCATCGGAATGACCCCCACTATCGCACAGATGGCCAAGAAGGTCATCATCGAATACTCGTCATACTACAAGACCTCGTTCCGCGGGTTCCACGACAACTTCATGCTCCAGGACCCCCCACACCGCCGCGAGATACCTATCTACAAGCCCAGCGACCGCATCGGCTCCACTATAGTCAAGATCGACCCCAAGAAAATCATCGGTGTCGTCCCCTCCAACGCCTCGGAGAGCATCAAGCCCTTCACCGCCCCTGACGAGATTTCTCAGCGCATCGGCGACAACCTCAGCAACTTCCTCGCTGAAGAGCTGAAGCTCGGAAAGCTCCCCAAGGAGTTCCTCCCCATACAGTCCGGCGTGGGCAACGTGGCCAACGCCGTCCTCTACGGCCTCGGCGAGAACCCTCACGTGCCTCACTTCGAGATGTACACCGAAGTTATCCAGGACGCCGTGATGCACCTCATGGAGGAGGGCAAATGCAGCTTCGCAAGCACCTGCGCGCTCACATTCTCCGATGACGCGATGTCCCACTTCATGGAGAACATCGACTTCTTCCGCGACAAGATACTCATGCGCCCCGGTGAAATCTCCAACCACCCCGAGGTCGTACGCCGTCTCGGCCTCATCGCCATGAACACCGCGCTCGAATTCGACATCTACGGCAACGTCAACTCAACCCACGTCCTCGGCACGAAGATGATGAACGGCATCGGCGGCTCTGCAGACTTCTCGCGCAACGCATACCTGAGCATCTTCTCCTGCCCCTCTATACAGAAGGGCGGCAAGATTTCAGCCATCGTCCCCATGGCGTCACACATCGACCACTCCGAGCACTCAGTCAAGATACTCGCAACCGAACAGGGCGTAGCCGACCTGCGTGGCAAAGACCCGATGCAGCGTGCCGAGACCATCATCGAAAACTGCGTACACCCGATGTACAAGGAGATGATGTGGGACTACCTGAAACTCGCAGCAAAGAACGGCGGCCATATCCACCACGACCTGCGTGCAGCCTTTGCGCTCCACCAGACATTCATGGAGACAGGCGACATGTCGCAGACAGACTTCGCGAAGTTCGCCTGACAGCCAGCCGCAGTGCATGACGGCGTTTTTTCGCCTGACACAGCACAGACAGAAACCGTCCACAACCATATATGCAGATGCCGGGCAATGCCCGGCATCTGTTGTTTTGCACACTTTTCGCCTCTGCCTCACCAAAATATCGGCAGAAACTTCCCCGAAACCCGCCGCAATTGCAGATATTTGTGTAACTTTGCATAATGTACAATACAGAGCATTATGAACCGACTCCCCACTGACATATCCATCATCACCACATATAGATGCCCAATGCGGTGCCAGATGTGCAACATCTGGAAGAACCCGACTAAGGGCGAAGAGGAAATACGCCCAGAAGACCTTGAGATGCTCCCTCGTTTCAAGTTTGTCAACATAACCGGGGGCGAACCTTTTGTACGTGAAGATCTGGAAGACATCATACGCGTGATGTACACAAAATCCCCAAGGATTGTCATATCCACATCCGGATGGTACGAAGACCGCGTCATTGAACTCGCACGAAAATTTCCCAATATCGGCATACGCATCAGCATTGAAGGACTGAAAGACAAGAATGATGAATTGCGAGGCCGTGAAGGAGGGTTTGAAAAAGGTGTCCGTATACTCCATACGCTGAAAGAAATGGGACTTACCGACATCGGGTTCGGGATAACAGTGAGCAATCACAACTCGGCGGATATGCTTGACCTGTACGAGCTTTCCAAAGAACTAGACATGGAATTTGCCACCGCAGCATTCCACAACTCTTTCTATTTCCACAAATACGACAATGTAATCACCAACAAGCATGAGGTTTCGGAAAATTTCCGCAAGCTGATGGAGATGCAGATGAAGGAAAAACACCCTAAATCCTGGTTCAGGGCTTATTTCAACATGGGTCTCATCAACTATGTAAACGGTGGCAAAAGGCTGCTGCCGTGCGAAGCCGGAACAGTCAATTTCTTCATTGACCCTTGGGGTGAAGTTTACCCTTGCAACGGCATGGAGGAGTCTAAGTGGAAACGCAGCATGGGCAATATCCGCAGCGGAAAATCATTTGAGGAAATATGGAACTCCCCAGAAGCTGATGAAGTCCGCAAACTCGTCCATAACTGCCCCAAACAATGCTGGATGGTAGGCACAGCCGCCCCGGTAATGAAGAAATACATTGCAAAACCCGCAATGTGGGTGGCAAAAAACAAATTACGCTCAATTATCGGAAAGCCCATCAAGCTGAGTGACTGCGTACAGCAACGCCTCGACGACAATTCTTCTGACTGACACACCCATAATCCCCAAAAGAAGACGATGAAGATAGTAGTGACAGGCACTCGCGGAATCCCAGGAATACAGGGGGGCGTAGAGACGCATTGCCAGCACCTTTACCCGCGCATCGCTGCCGCAGGGCACGACGTGACCGTGCTGCGCCGCTCCTGCTACGCCGAAGAGGCTGACGAGTGCGGCGGTTGCTACATGGGAGTGAAAGTCAAGGACGTGTTCGCGCCCAGACGCAAGAGCCTCGAAGCAATAATGCACACATTCCTCGCCGTAATCAAGGCGCGGCGCATGAATCCCGACATACTCCACATACATGCCGTCGGTCCGTCGCTTATGGTGCCTTTCGCACGTATGCTCGGGCTGAAAGTCGTAACTACCAATCACGGACCCGACTATGACCGGCAGAAATGGGGCCGCCTCGCCAAAGCCATGCTGAAATGCGGCGAGCGCATGGGCGCGAAATTCTCAAACGCCGTCATCGTCATCTCACGCCCCATAGCCGACGCTCTCGCCTCACTGTACGGCAGACGCGACACCGACCTGATATACAACGGCGTGGAGCAGCCAGACATTGACCCACAGACAGACTACATCGACAGCCGCGGCATCGAGTCGCGCAAATATGTGGTAACACTCGGGCGGTTCGTCCCCGAAAAACGCTTTGACGACCTCATACGCGCCTTCGCCGCAGCCGCACCGCAGGGCTACAAACTGGTGATTGCCGGCGAGGCTGACCACCCTGACGAATACAGCAAGTCGCTGCATGACCTCGCCAACAAGAACGGCGTTGTCCTAACCGGGTTTATCAAGGGGGGAAAACTAAACCAGCTTATGAGCCATGCTGCCCTCTTCGTGCTGCCCTCTTCACACGAAGGTCTGCCAATTTCTCTGCTTGAAGCCATGAGCTACGGCATCGACGTACTTGCCTCCGACATCCCCGCCAACCGCATTGCTCAGCTTGAAGAGGACGACTTTTTTGCCGTCGGCGACACTGCAACGCTGGCGAAAAAAATCGCGGAGCGACTGGCATCGCCAGCCACCCCGCGAGTGTACGACCTCTCCCCTTACGACTGGGACAACATCGCCCGGCAGACACTCGCCGTATACCGCCGAGTGCTCGGCTCTTCCGGCAAGTGACCGCTGCGAAGCGTCAGTGCAGGATGCCCGAAGTCGTTGCCCCCGAAACCGTAGGCTCGTTGGTGCGCTCGACCTTCTTGCCGAAGCCGAATGTATATGTCACCTGCAACTGCGCAAAGGCATGGGAATCTGTGCCGTATATCTGCTGACAATCTTCATATGCGCCGCTTCTCATAGTCATTTTGCCCTGCTCCCAATTCCAGCGCGTCAGGTTCACGAGGTTAGCGCGGATATTCCAGTCGCCGGAAGCCCAGCCAACACGGATATACCACGCAGGCTTGTTGCGTATCATATAGCCGTTCATCCAGCCGTCAGCAAACTCGCCGCCTGAAATATACGCCAGACTGAAATTCCAGTTGTTCAGGTAATACGTCGCCATTGCAGCCCACGAAAAGTGCGAATTGTCCATATTGTACGGTTTGCCATTGTGGTTCAGGTAGTGAGACACCTCGCCAGTCAGCAGCAATTTCCGGTCAAACAGCTTCACAGTGCCGTTTGCCCCATAGCGCAGCTGCCACCACAGCCCCATAGGCTGCTGTATCGTTCGCACCACGCCATCAGGCGATGCCTCGTAGACGTATGCATACCGGTCATTGATAGAATACCCCCAGGCGAACACGCTGTAACTCACCGTGTTGGACGGCATGCCAGTATACGATACCCCGATATCGTTCATTTTTGCAGGGACAAGAGCCGGATTGCCCGTATAGCTCATCAGCGGCGTTGACTGTATGACATTCGCGCTCTTGTAGTTCGGCGACGGAGCCCATGACGAATAGTGGTAGTCAAGGCTCACGGAGTGGCTGTCATTAAAGCCGTACTGCAATGACAGGTCAACCCACGGCAGCGACGGAGTGTCCTTGACGTCATTCACCTTAAGCCAGTTCCATTTCCACCCGAAACCGACAAGTCCGTACAGCCGCCCCAAGGTCACGTTATAGGTGACACCCGCGTTGAGCATCGACGACTGCGCTCGGTCAAACGCATCAACCGACCCCGAATAGAGCGTCCGCGCATTGTCGTATGAGCCGTACACAAACGACGTGATGCAACCGTACTTGCCGAAATCGTGCTTGTATTTCAGGCTCGCGTTCAGCTGGCTCGTATTGTCCTTCGCGCTGTTCCGGATTGGCTCAAAACCCTCCTCCGCGTACACTGACGACTGCTCCGTATGGTTGAACGTGAACGACGGTATGAACGTCAGCGAATTGCCCTTAGGCAGCACGAAAAAATAATAGCCATTGTAGTTTATGAACTTGGAGCTGGTGTCCGAGTTGCTGCTGTACACCGATGCCGGGAAAATCCCGTCAGTGTACGACACCGTGCCGTTCCGGTCCTCATGCGGCGTATTGTTTATTTTGCCGCTCACCTGCGACGAGGCCTGAATCTTGTCAGAATTGTACGTCGCCTTGAATGTCGCGAAATACTGCTGGTTGCGCCACTTCGAGCCTGTCGTGCTGGAATTGCGGCCGAACTCCGCCGTCGTGCCGTCAGGTTGCGGCAGACGGTACGTCTCGCTCTCCGCCAATCCCTTATGGTCAGAGGTTGCATTGAAGCCCCACCCCATCAGGTCGTAAGTCATCTTCTTGTACTGCAGGCGGACGCTTCCGAGCAGCTGCCCGGAATACGAAATGAGGTTGGCATGGCCAAAACCCTTGACATAGCCGCCGTACTCATACTTCTCCATGATGAAGTTGACCACATTGGCATTGCCCTGCAAACGGGGGTCAGACGGATATTTCAGGTACTCGACACGCTTCACGTCCGACATCCGCATTGCTTTCAGGTCTTCTGCGCTCGCGGGAATATAGTCGATGTAAACAGCGACAGACTTGCCGTCACTCGCCTCGATTTCTTCACCTGTCGAAATTTTCAGCTGCGGTATCGCCAGCTGGTTCAGGAGGTCAACGCCCGTCTGCGACGCATTCTTCTGCTTCGTTGTCGGTATATAGGTTGACTTTTCAGCCCCAGTACGCTGAAGCCGCCCCTCCACCACTACTTCACCGAGTTCCGAGACACTCAAGCTGTCCGGCTCCTCCGTCTGCGCAACGGCGGCAATCGCTGCCGCCACGCACATTATCACTGTTGTAAATCTTCTGTACATGATGTTCTATTTGTTCATCCATATAGAAGACGCGCAAGCCGCCCGCATGTGACATCTAAAGTTTTTTTAACATGTAATATGCAATGAAAATTCCGGCCCAAAGACGAGGGACGAGAATCAGGCATAAAAGACAAATGTGCAACCCACAGCGAGTCACACATTCATCTGTATCTAGGGATGCGGCATTAGCCGCTATACTACATTACTCTGCCTTAGCTTCTTCAGCTGCGGGAGCAGCTGCCTCTACAGCCTCTGCCTTGGGAGCGGCCTTCTTGCTGCTGCGGCGTGATCTCTTGGCCTTGGCAGGCTTCTTGTCGGCATCCTTCAGCATATTCTCGTTGAAGTCTACAAGCTCGATGAAGCACATCTCGGCGTTGTCGCCCAGACGATGACCGGTCTTCAGTATGCGGCAATAACCGCCCGGACGGTCAGCGACCTTCTCGCCCACTACAGCGAAAAGCTCCTTGATGCTCTCCTTGTTCTGGAGGTATGAGAACACGATGCGGCGGTTCTGGCCGTTATCGACTTTGCTGCGTGTGATCAGCGGCTCTACATATACGCGCAGGGCCTTCGCCTTGGCGAGAGTAGTTGTGATTCTCTTGTGGAGGATCAGCGATGAAGCCATGTTTGACAACAGCGCGTCGCGATGGGCTTTCTTGCGGCTCAGGTGGTTGAATTTCTTATTATGTCTCATGGTGATCTTTAGTCTCTGTCTAATTTATACTTTGATATGTCCATCCCGAAAGTGAGGTTTTTCGATTCAAGTAGCTGATCGAGTTCGGTAAGGGACTTTCTTCCGAAATTGCGGAATTTCAGCAAGTCATTCTTGTTGAAGCCCACCAGCTCGCCCAGTGTCTCGACTTCTGCGCTCTTCAGGCAGTTCAGTGCACGCACTGACAGAGACATGTCGGACAGCTTGGTCTTCAGAAGCTGGCGCATCTTGAGGACATCCTCGTCAAACTCCTCATCATCTTCATCAATCGGAGCCTCGAGTGAGATTTTGTCATCAGTGAACAGAATGAAGTGCTGAATCAGAATTTTGGATGCCTCCTTCAGCGCATCTTTCGGATGTATCGAACCGTCTGTCGTCACCTCGATGAGCAACTTCTCATAGTCGGTCTTCTGCTCCACGCGGTAGTTGTCAACGACATACTTCACGTTCACTATCGGAGTATAGATGGAGTCAATGGCGATGACGTTCAGATCTTCGCCTTCCATCATCTCGCGGTTCTCGTCAGCGGGAACCCACCCGCGGCCTCTGTTGACAGTGAACTCCAGATGCATTGATGCCGTCTGGGCGAGATGGCATATCTCAAGCTCAGGGTTCAATACTTCAAATCCGCTCAATGCCTTACCCAAGTCACCTGCTTTGAACACGTCAGTGCCCGAAATCGTGACTGACCCCTTCTCAGTGTCATGGTCGTCAGTGGTCTGCTTGAAACGCACGCGCTTGAGGTTGAGGATGATGTTGGTCACATCCTCACGCACTCCGGGAATTGTGTCAAATTCATGCGCAACGCCGTCGATGCGGATCGAACAGATGGCGAAGCCGCCCAGCGAAGAGAGGAGGATGCGGCGGAGCGCATTGCCGATGGTCTGGCCGTAGCCAGGCTCCAACGGACGGAACTCAAATTTCCCGAAAGACGGCTTGTCTTCCAGCATCACTACTTTTTCAGGCTTTTGAAATGCTAAAATGGGCATGGGACTCTATTGTTTATTATTTAGAATACAACTCTACGATCAACTGCTCTTTGATAGTCTCAGGGATGTCCTCACGCTGCGGAACGTGAAGGAACTTGCCTCCCTTGACACTGTCATCCCACTCTATCCACGGATACTTGCTGTGGTTGAAGCC
>DHKE01000007.1:37353-38405 GCA_002404675.1 Porphyromonadaceae bacterium UBA4702
CTGTGGTTGAAGCCAGCGAGAGCGTCGCTTATCACCTCGAGCGACTTGGAACGCTCGCGCACAGCGACGATGTCGCCCGGGCGTACATGGTATGAAGCAATGTTGACCACCTTGCCGTTTACTGTGATATGCTTGTGCAGCACGATCTGGCGTGCAGCGGGGCGTGAGGGCGCGATACCCAAACGGTATACCACGTTGTCGAGGCGCGACTCGAGCAGCTGGAGCAGTACCTCACCGGTAATGCCCTTGGTGCGGGCAGCCTTCTCGAACAGGTTGCGGAACTGACGCTCCAGCACACCGTATGTATATTTCGCCTTCTGCTTCTCACGCAGCTGCTGGCCATACTCCGAGACTTTTCTTCTGCGGTTGTTGCCGTGCTGTCCCGGCGGATAGTTCTTCTTAGCCAGCACTTTATCCTCGCCATAGATGGCTTCGCCAAACTTTCTGGCGATTTTTGTTTTCGGACCTGTATATCTTGCCATTTGTTTCTTGTTTCTTTGCGCCTATCTGTTTCATTGCCTCTTAGCGACAGCCGCGACTGTCGAGAGAAAGATGCGGGACAGTCTTTTCGCATTCAAGGCCAGTGTGTACAGATGGCATACTTGGTTGTTTTCTTTCTTCAGCCGCTTGCCTTACGGCGCTCGGCTCCGGTTCTTTCTTTACACGCGTCTTCTTTTGGGAGGACGGCAGCCATTGTGCGGCAGCGGTGTCACGTCGATGATCTCAACCACCTCGATGCCGGCGCCGTGGATAGTACGGATAGCCGACTCGCGACCGTTGCCCGGTCCTTTCACGTAAGCCTTTACTTTGCGTAATCCCAAATCGTATGCCACCTTGGCACAATCCTGTGCTGCCATCTGGGCAGCGTAGGGTGTGTTCTTCTTTGAGCCACGGAAGCCCATCTTGCCAGCTGAGGACCAGGAAATAACCTGTCCCTCGGTGTTGGCAAGGCATACAATGATGTTGTTGAAAGAGGAATGAACGTGAAGCTGACCCATTGCGTCAACCTTGACGTTTCTCTTCTTTGCTGCGACTGTCTTTTTTGCCATACT
>DHKE01000007.1:38497-44475 GCA_002404675.1 Porphyromonadaceae bacterium UBA4702
TTCTTGCGGCCCTTGCGGGTACGCGCATTGTTCTTGGTGCTCTGTCCGCGAACCGGAAGGCCGATACGGTGACGGATGCCGCGATAGCAACCGATGTCCATCAGTCGCTTGATGTTGAGCTGGATCTCCGAGCGGAGGTCGCCCTCTACCTTGTACTCGTTCTGGATCACCTCACGCACTGCTGCGGCCTGGTCGTCTGTCCAGTCCTGTACCTTTATGTCGCGGTCCACGCCCGCCTTCTCCAATATGGTCTTGGCCGCGCTGCGACCGATACCATAGATATATGTCAAGGCGATTTCGCCTCGCTTGTTTTGCGGCAAGTCAACGCCGACGATTCTTACTGCCATATATTACTTCTGAATTAGTTTGCAAAGGTAATAAAATTATCCTTGACGCTGTTTGAATTTGGGATTTTTCTTGTTGATTACGTATAATCTTCCTTTGCGACGCACAATCTTGCAGTCGGGCGTGCGCTTTTTGATTGAAGCTCTTACTTTCATATCTGTGTTTATTTGTATCTGAATGAAATGCGGCCCTTCGACAGGTCGTAAGGGGACATCTCCACCTTTACCTTGTCGCCGGGAAGGATTTTGATGTAGTGCATACGCATCTTCCCCGAGATGTGCGCGGTTATCACGTGCCCGTTCTCGAGCTCAACCTTGAACATCGCGTTTGACAACGCTTCGAGGATTACACCGTCTATTTCTATTGCTGCCTGCTTTGCCATACCTGTGACGATTTACGACTGTCCCGAGACAGCGGCCTCTATGTAATCGAACGTGGTCAGTATCACCGGATGCTCCCCATTGATAGCTATCGTATGCTCGAAATGAGCCGACGGCTTGCGGTCCCGTGTGCGGCACTGCCACCCGTCTCGCTCTATCACGATGTTCTTGCTCCCCATGTTGATCATCGGCTCAATGCAGATGGTCATGCCGTCGCGCAATACAGCGCCGATGCCCCGACGGCCGTAGTTTGGCACTTCGGGGCCCTCGTGCATGCTCTTGCCGATGCCGTGGCCGCACATCTCGCGCACCACACTGTACCCGTGACGCTCGCAGTATGTCTGCACCGTGTTGGCGATGTCGCCAACTCGCTTGCCGGCCTTGGCGGCAGCGATGCCCTTGTAGAGCGACGCCTTGGTCACTGTCAGCAGGTCAAGCACCTTCGGGTCAACCTCACCTACGGCAAACGTGTAGCACATGTCGGCATTGTAGCCGTTGAGTTCCGCCACACAGTCCGTGCCGACGATGTCACCCTCACGCAACATATAGTTGGAAGGGAAACCGTGAACCACAGTCTCGTTGACCTCTATGCAGAGAGTGCCGGGAAAACCGTGATACCCAAGGCAAGTGGGCTTACCCCCATTGTCAAGGATAAACTCACGTGCTATGGTATCGAGCTGCAGCGTGGTGACACCAGGGCGGACGGCCTTGGCAACCTCGCCAAGCGCCCGGCTGAGCAGGTCTCCTGCTGCACGTATCAATTCGATTTCTTCCGCTGTCTTGAGATAAATCATTTATTGATGTATATCTGTCTTCTCTATGACTTAAAAAGCGGCGCTGCCGGTTGTGCGGCCTTTGATGCGGCCGTCCTTCATCAGTCCGTCGTAGTGGCGCATCAGCAGGTGACCCTCGATGATGCGGAGTGTGTCAAGTATCACACCCACGAGAATCAGCAGCGATGTTCCGCCGAAGAATGACGCGAAGCTGCGGTTCAGGCCGCAGACGTGCGCAATCGCCGGGAGGATAGCCACGATGCCCAGAAAGATTGAGCCGGGAAGCGTGATGCGCGACATGATCGAATCCAGGTAGTCCACAGTCGGCTTGCCAGGCTTGATGCCGGGGATGAACCCGTTGTTGCGCTTCATGTCTTCGGCCATCTGCGCCGGACGCACTGTGATGGCAGTGTAGAAATAGGTAAAGGCGACGATCATGAGGAAATACAGGATGTTGTATGTCCAGCCGTACATGTCGGTCAGCGCGCCCCAGAATCCGGTGCCGGAAGTGGAGAAGCCCGCGAGTGTGACGGGTATGAACATTATCGCCTGAGCGAAGATGATAGGCATAACGCCGGCGGCGTTAACCTTCAGAGGTATGTACTGGCGTGCGCCGCCGTACTGCTTGTTGCCCACGATACGCTTGGCGTACTGCACAGGCACCTTGCGAGTGCCCTGCACGAGCAGGACTGCACCGGCGATGACAGCCACCAAAATCACGATTTCAATGAGGAATATCACCAGACCGCCACCTGCGGAGTTGAGGAGTCGACCGGTAAATTCCTGGATGAATGCCTCCGGGAGACGGGCGATGATACCGATGAGGATGACGAACGAGATACCATTGCCCACACCCTTCTGGTCGATACGCTCACCGAGCCACATGATGAACATGGAGCCTGCCGCAAGCACTATGGTCATGAACGCAATGGTCCAGAATCCCATCTCAACGTGTCCGCCGGCAGATGCAATCTGATATTTCAGGTTCATCAGGTAGGCCGGACCCTGCACCAGCAATATGAGCACTGTCAGGTAGCGGGTGTACTGGTTGAGCTTCATACGACCGCTCTCTCCCTCACGCTGCATCTTCTGGAACGAGGGGAGCACCATGCCGGCCAGCTGTATCACAATGGACGCAGTGATGTAAGGCATGATACCGAGTGCGAATATTGATGCCTGTGAGAAGGCGCCTCCGGAGAACATGTCGATGAGCTGCATCAGTCCGTCCGAGGTGAAATTCTTGAGTGCAAGCAGGCTGTCAGGGTCGATGCCCGGCAACACTACGTAGCATCCGAAACGGTAAATGATGACAAGCAGCAGCGTTATGCCGATGCGCTTGCGCAAATCCTCTACGCTCCAGATATTTTTGACTGTCTGAATAAATCCCATTTTGATTACTTTTCTGGTTTGATAGCTTTGCCTCCGGCAGCCACGATAGCCTCCTCGGCCTTCTTGGAGAAGGCGTCGGCGTGCACCTCGACGGCAGTGCTTATGCTGCCGCCGGCGAGCACCTTGACAAGGGCTTTCTTGGATACCAGGCCGGCATTGCGGAGATCCTCAACTGTGATGGTAGTCAGGCTGCGGGCCTGTGCCAGCGCCTCGATTGCGTCAAGGTTGAGAGCCTTGTATTCAACGCGGCTGAGGTTGTTGAATCCGAATTTGGGCACACGGCGCTGGAGAGGCATCTGGCCGCCCTCGAAACCGATTTTGCGCTTGTATCCGGAACGCGACTTGGCGCCTTTGTGACCGCGGGTCGAAGTGCCGCCGTAGCCGCTGCCTGGACCGCGTCCTATGCGCTTGTTACCTTTGTTGCTGCCGGGAGCCGGTTTGAGATTATGTAATTCCATTGTTGATTCTGATTTAAAGTTTTGTGACTTGTACCAGGTGGCTTACTGCCTTCACCATACCCTTTATCGAGGGGGTGTCCTCCTTGACCACTGTGTGGTTCATCTTGTGGAGACCCAGCGCATCGAGAGTGCGTTTCTGTACGGCAGGGCAGTTGATGCGGCTCTTGATCTGTTTGATTTCGATTTTTGCCATTGTCTTCTATTATTTGCCGTTAAACACTTTTTCCACTGAGATGCCACGCGCTGCGGCTATCTGTGCCGGGCTGCGCAGCTCTGCCAGCGCCTCGATGGTTGCCTTGACAAGGTTGTGGGGGTTGGATGAGCCCTTCGACTTTGCCAGCACGTCGGTGATGCCCACGCTCTCGAGCACGGCACGCATGGCGCCGCCGGCCTTGACTCCCGTACCGGTGGATGCCGGACGGATGAAGATGCGGCTGCCGCCGAACTTGGCCGCAACCTCGTGGGGGATAGTTCCCTTGTGCACAGGCACCTTAATCAGATTCTTCTTGGCAGTCTCGACGCCCTTGGCGATGGCTGCCTGAACCTCGTTGGCTTTGCCAAGGCCCCAGCCGATGATGCCGTCCTCATTGCCTACCACAACAATGGCGGCAAAGCTGAACGCGCGTCCACCCTTTGTGACCTTAGTCACGCGGTTGATGGCTACCAGGCGGTCTTTCAGCTCCAAATCATTGGTTGATTTTACTCTATTGAATGTCTTTGCCATGAGATGTACTATTAAAATTTAAGACCGGCCTTGCGGGCTGCGTCTGCCAGTGATTTCACTCTGCCGTGGAACAGGTATCCGTTGCGGTCGAAGACAACCTCAGTGATACCGGCCTCCATGGCCTTCTTTGCTATAGCCTCTCCCACCTTGGCGGAGATTTCGACCTTGTTGCCCTCCTTGATGTCGCGAGAGTCAGCGGCACACAGCGTGCAGCCGCGCAGGTCGTCGATGAGCTGTACGTAGATGCCCTTGTTGGAGCGGAACACACTCATGCGGGGACGCTGAGCCGTTCCCTTGATCTTTCCGCGTATACGGGCCTTTATCTTGTTTCTTCTTGCTATCTTGGATATCATGGTTTCCTAATTTAATTATTTGGCACTTGCCGATTTACCAGACTTGCGGCGGATAACCTCGCCGACAAACTTGATACCCTTGCCCTTGTAAGGCTCGGGCTTGCGTAGCGAGCGTATCTTGGCGCAGACCTGACCGAGGAGCTGCTTGTCGGCAGATTCGAGGATGATCAGCGGATTCTTGTTGCGCTCTGACTTGGCCTCTACCTTTATCTCCTTAGGAAGCTTGATGAAAATAGCATGAGAGAATCCGAGAGCCAGTTCCAGCACTTGGCCGGTCGATGTGGCACGGTAGCCCACACCGACAAGTTCCATCTCTTTCTTGTATCCGGCGGAAACGCCTACCACCATGTTGTGTATCAGGGCGCGGAAGAGACCGTGCTGCGCGCGGTGCGCGCGGTCGTCGCTGGGGCGTGTCAGCACCAGCTTGCCGTCTTCCTGTGCAACGTTGATTTCGGGGTTGATGGCCTGGCTCAGTTCGCCTTTCGGACCTTTGACTGTTACTACATGGTCCTTTACCTGTACGGTCACGCCTGCAGGTATTTCTATGGGAGCTTTTCCTATTCTTGACATATCGATACCTCCTGATTAGTAAACGTAACACAATACTTCACCGCCGATCTTCTCCTCCTTGGCCTGCTTGTTGGTCATCACGCCGCGTGAGGTGGAAAGGATGGCGATGCCCAGACCGTTCAATACGCGCGGCATGTCCTTGTAGCCGGTGTACTGACGCAAGCCAGGGCGCGAAACACGACGCAGACAGCGGATTGCGCTCTCCTTGTCTGCCAGATTGTACTTGAGGGCGATTTTGATGTTGCCCGCAGGGGTATTGCCTTCCTCAAACTTGTAGTTGAGGATGTATCCCTGCTCGAAGAGAATCTCGGTGATTGCTCTCTTGATTTTAGATGACGGGATTTCCACCACGCGGTGTCCTGCGCGGATGGCATTTCTGAGTCTCGTCAGGTAATCTGCTATTGGATCAGTCATTTGTTTGATTTTTAAATTGATTCAGGAGCCCTGAACAATATTTAATTATCTCTGTATGTCTTGTCGTGACCGGCACTGCTGCGCCCGACACCTCTACACGTAACGTGAGAGGTGCGGGCTTTATTGTGTGCAGCCGGCGCAAAATGACACGGGCGACCCCGGCGGGGTCGCGGAGTGTCACCAGCTTGCCTTCTTGACGCCGGGTATCAGGCCTGCCGAAGCCATCTCGCGGAACTGGATACGTGAGATGCCGAACTGACGCATATATCCTTTCGGACGGCCTGTGATCTCGCAACGGTTGTGAAGACGCACTCGCGAGGCGTTACGGGGCAGCTTCTGGAGCTTTGTGAGAGCCTCGTAGTCGATGTTGCCGTTCTCGTCGGCGAGGGCAGCCTTCTTGAGGGCAGCCTTGCGCTCGGCGTATTTGGCAACCATGCGCTGACGCTTCACTTCACGCGCTTTCATTGATTCTTTTGCCATGTGTCTTATTTTTTGAAGGGTAAACCGAATTTCTTGAGCAATGCGAATCCCTCCTCGTCAGTGTTGGCAGAAGTCACGAATGTGATGTTCAT
>DHKE01000057.1 GCA_002404675.1 Porphyromonadaceae bacterium UBA4702
TCGACTACCTGTACGACAAGGTCAACCTGTACGACACGTTCGTCGGCATCGAGCGGCACGGGTATTCCGCAGCCCGCCTGACAGGGTGCTGGCAGACTGTGGACGGCATCGGCGACCGCATGCTGAATTTCCTCGAGAACCATGACGAGGTGCGCTACGGCTCACGCGAATTTGCCGGCGACCCGCTGCGCGTCACGCCGTCGCTGGTGACGAGTGCGCTGATGAGCCGCAGCCCCTTCATGATATACTACGGCCAGGAACTCGGCGAAAGCGCAGAGGACAACGAAGGGTTTGCCGGCGACAACTTCCGCTCAACGATATTCGACTACTGGAGCTACGACACAATGCGGCGCTGGTATAACCACGGCAAATGCGACGGCGCGGGGCTCAACGCCCAACAGCAGTGGCTGCGGTCACGCTACGCCCGCGTGCTGAACATCTGCAACAGCGAGAAATGTGTGGCGCAGGGCAAATTCTTCGACCTGATGTATGTCAACCTCCAGAACCCCGGGCTGAACCCGCACGACACATTCGCGTTCCTGCGATACACCGGCAACGAGGCACTGCTCGTCGTAGCCAATTTCAGCAATGAGGAGAAGAAAGCTGAGGTGGTCGTCCCCTCACTGGCATTCGAGATGGCCAGATTGCCTGAAGGCCGCATCCGCGTGCAGGAACTGCTCACGGACACGGCCTCGGAAATCTCATTGTCGCCGGACTGCCCGGCAGCGGTGCGTGTAGGCTCACGCGATGCCGCCATACTCAAATTCAGCTGTAGACAGGCGTAATTTCCCCGACACAGTAGGGACACGGCGTGCCGTGTCCGAAGGGCGTTAAGCACAATTGCCTGACTCGCACTGACTTGATTGCGGACACGGCACGCCGTGTCCCTACCCTGCCGCCCCAATCACGCACTACTGCGGTCAGTCCTTCAAATAGAACTCGACTGTCGAAACCACGCGCACGCGCTTGATGTCGGGCGTATACTGGTCGCGGTCCTCGATCGAAATCTGCCCCTGCGAGGCGGAACGTATCTTGCCGAGGCTGCTCTGCGAGTCGTCGGCAAACTTCTGTGCGCTCTTGCGGGCATTCTTGGTCGCCTCGGCTATCATTGAGGGCTTGATGTCGTTCAGCCCCGTATAGTCATAGCGCGTCTGGTAGTTGTAGTCGCCGGCGACGATGGCTATCCCCTTCTGCAACAGCTCCGCCTGGCGCGTTATCAGCTTCTTGACCTTGTCAACCTTGTTTGATGTCACGACAACGACAGTCGTCACATTGTAGCGGTACAGCGATGCCTGGCCGCTATAGTTGTCGGCCTGCATATCCACCACCTGCGGCGCGTTGACCTGGATTTCGCTGTCCTCTATGCCGTTGGTTTTCAGAAACTCAACTATCGCATTGCTGGTGCGCTGCACATTGTCGTATATCGCCGTCAGGTCATTGCCGACTTCCTTGCTGACGATAGGCCATGTCACACGGTCGGCCTTGACATCCTTTTCGCACAGTCCGCGCACCGTCACCACCCGGTCGCGGTCGGCAAAACGCACCAGTCCGCCATTGATGAACATGCCGAGAGCCACGATGCCAAGCCCGATGAGCAGTGCCGGCACGCAAGTGGAAAAACGAGAGAGAAATGACTTCTTTTCCATAGCTGTATGATTAAAAAAGTTTGTTGTCCGTCTTTTTGTGAATAGACAGACAACAAACAAGTACGTTTAACTGAACGGCGGAAAAAATCAGATGCCGCTGCTGCGTATATTGAGCTGCTTATACGTTGAGCAGCCGCATGAACTCCTCGCGCAGAGCCGGCTCCTCGACGAAGCGGCCGGAATAGTCTATCGTGGTCGTCGAACTCTCCTGCTTCTCCACGCCGCGCATCTTCATGCAGAGGTGCTGCGCGTTGCAGGTTACGATGATGCCGTCGTTAGGCAACGCCTCGCCCAGCATGGAGCATACCTGCGCCGTGAGGCGTTCCTGCACCTGAAGCCGCCGCGCGAAACAGTCCACCAGCCGCGCCAGCTTAGACAAACCGATCATCTTCCCCTTTGGGATATAGCCTATTGAAACCTTGCCGAAGAACGGCAGGATATGATGCTCGCACAGGCTGTAGAACTCAATATCCTTGACTATCACCATATTGGAGCCGGCATGCTCGAATATGGCCTTTTGCGCTATCTGCAACGGGTCTGTGCGGTAGCCCACCGTAGCGTCAATCATCGCCTTGGCGGCACGCACCGGGGTTTTGAGCAGACCCTCCCGTTCTGGGTCTTCCCCGAGAAGTTTCAATATTTCACGGTAATGAGAAGCGACCTTCTCGACAAGCTCCTCATCGTGTTGTTCTTTACGGCTCACTTATACTGATGTATTTCGTAATCGTGTGTGTGTTACTTGACTATCGTGATTTGGCATCTCACCAGGCGCATCTCGCCGGCAAACTGTGGGAACGCCCGCTTCAGCTCCGCCAGGGCTCGGTTGGCCTCGGCAGCCGTCTGGAAATTGCCTACGCGGGTGTACCAGTTGGGCGACTTGGAATATGAGTAGACCTGCCCCCGGTATTTCGGGAACTTTGCCACCACTGCGCTGCCGCGTGCCTTGGCGCGTGCCTCCACAGACCCCTGCCCATGACCCTGGCTGAACACCTGTATGCGGTAGCCCGACAGCTTGTTGACACCCGAATGGAGGACATTGGCTTTGACGCTCTTCTGCGGCTTCTTTTCCTCGCGGAAACCGGAGAATATCAGGTCGAGCACATTGTCCGGGATGTCGAAAGCCACGTTGCCCTCCGACTCTGCCTCGATGCGCTCCACATAGTTCGGCGTGTTCTCGTCAGCCGCCGCCGGCGCGAAGACCAGCAACGCGGCAAGGGCGATGCACAGCCGGCGGATTGCTTTGTCAAGTTTTGCACTCATATCTATTGACGGTTTCGTGGGGGGCGCGTCCAAATCAAAACCATATTCGCTTCATCCCTGGCAGCGTAGGGACACGGCGTGCCGTGTCCGCTCCTGCCGTATAGGATAACTGTTTGATTGTCCGTATCTTGTCTTGCGGACACGGCACGCCGTGTCCCTACATTGACGGTTCAAACACTCATGGTCTGCATATTTCGGCACACCCTCATGGTGTTGTTCCTTGGGTTGTGTTGTCAGTCAAAAGCCTCGATGATGCCCATGAAGTCAGCCGCTTTCAGAGCCGCGCCGCCTATCAGGCCGCCGTCAACGTCCGGCTTGGCAAACAGCTCACGGGCGTTGGTCGGCTTGCAGCTGCCGCCGTAGAGTATCGTGGTGTCGTCAGCCGCCTGTGCGCCGAACTTGGCAGACACGAGCGAGCGAATGTGAGCGTGCATATCCTGCGCCTGGTCGGCAGTCGCCGTTTTGCCAGTGCCGATAGCCCATACAGGCTCGTATGCTACCACCACCTTGGCGAAATCCTCGGCAGAAATGCTCAACACCGGCTCGAGCTGCGAAGCCACGACCTCGTTGTACGTGCCGTTCTCGCGCTGCTCCAGCACCTCGCCCACACAGAATATCGGCAGCAGGCCGTTGTCAAGTGCAAGGCGCAGCTTCTCTGCCAGCTCCGCATTGTCCTCGCCGAAATACTGGCGACGCTCGCTGTGACCGAGTATCACGTATTCCGCGCCGGTAGACTTCACCATTGCGGCACTCACCTCGCCGGTATATGCACCCTTCTCATGGCGGGCGCAGTTCTCCGCGCCAACGCGGACCTTGCTCCCCTTAAGAGCCTCTGCCACAGAGGTCAGGTGCGTGAACGGCGTGCATACTATCACACCGCAATTTATCTCTTTTCCCTTGACAAGTCTGTCTACATCCTGGGCAAGCTGAACGCCCTCCGCTACGGTGGTGTTCATCTTCCAGTTGCCTGCAACAATGTTTTTTCTCATCATCTATGTCTTTGCGCATCGCAGCCGCCACGCGCTGTTCAGCACGCCACAGCCGCAAATGCAGGATTAGAATATTTGCAAAGATAGTTCATTCGCTCGAATTGGGCAAATCCATGCCCCACAGCGAAAGCACTGATAAAGTACCGCAATTTCCAAGAGGGCTTCGTTTTGCAACCGTGCCGTTGCATTCTGACAGGGCGGAAAGTTTGGCAACCTCGAAACATGGTAAGATGCAGCTTTCGGGACTCGTGCGGTTGCGCAGCCATAGCAGGGACACGGCGTGCCGTGTCCGCACCGTAAAATTACAGTAAATCAAACAATTGCGATTATCACTCGGCGGACACGGCACGCCGTACCCCTACACTGTCGGGAATAAGCCGAGGACAAACATAACCGCTGCCAAAAATCTCGCCGATTGCAAAATGACACCGCCGAAAACTTCATCAGTGCTATTCCACTGCAGCGCATATTCACGCGCCGTCAGTCGCGGAAACGGTCTACGGCACGCAGCTTCTTCTCATCGGAACAGATCATGTTGCGAGCCATAAAACAAGCGATTATCCCCACGAAAGGAGCAGCTGCGAGGACATTGTACGACACCTGCTGCGCACCCATGTTCAGCACGAAACCCACCACAGCGACAGCCGCCATGATGAGTGCGCTTATCGAGCATAGACGCTTCTGGAGGCGCAGGTTGCGGTAACGGAATATCGCGATGAGCGGCAAAATCGCGCTCAACAGGGAGATTGCAAAAAAATACCAAGTCGAAGCCGCAATTTGGGCAGAACCGTCGGCATAACCCATCGCCGAGAAAGTGAACGTGCCGAGGTCATTGACGACCGTCGCAAGGTCGCCGAAAGAGAAGAACGCCATGACGGCGCACGCAATGAGCAGCACCACCGACTGCCAACGCTGTATTACCATATACTGTCTTGTTTGAGTTCAAAAAATGTTTTCTCTGCAAAATTAGCCATTTTGACCCATATACGCAAGCATCGGCAAGGTAGGGACACGGCGTGCCGTGTCCGAAGGACAACAAGCATATATATTATTGATTTGCAGCGATTTCGAGCGGACACGGCACGCCGTGTCCCTACCATGCCAGCACAATCACACGCCGCTTCAAATTAATTCGTTATATTTGCACCGTCATCTGAACCCCGCAAATCACAGAGATGCAGTTTGCTACAATATTCATAGTCATCGCAATCTTCGCACTCCTTTATTATTTGAGGACTAAACTGCCTCAAATAAAAGGTCGCATGGGCGAAAAGAGCGTGGCACTCTCCCTGTCGTTCTTGCCTGACAATGAATATATAGTCCTGAACAACATACTGCTAAAGTCAGGGAACTATTCATGCCAGATAGACCATATCGTCATATCGATTTACGGCATCTTCGTAATCGAGACGAAAACGTACAAGGGATGGATTTATGGCAATACCAACAAGCAATACTGGACCCAGAACATTTGGGGCAACAAATACCGGCTCTACAATCCAATTTGGCAGAATGAGAAGCATGTCCGATTTCTGCAACGGATATTGCAGGGGCATCAATATCCCGTTTATTCGGCGGTAGTATTTCTGAACACCTCTTCTATCAGGCTATATGGCGAAGGCGGCAATGTATTGTGGAGGGAAGAATTGAAACCCTACATATTTCAGTACCGGGACATCGTGATGAGCATAGAGGACTGCCAGCGGATTGCCGATTATCTGACCCGGCTCAACGTCACGGACAAGGAAGGCAGACAATCACACATCCGCTATGCACAGCAAGCAGCTGTGAAAAACGACTGCTTGACCGAAAATGACCGATGCCCCAGATGCGGCGGCATGCTCATACAAAGGCACGGCCGCTACGGGACTTTTTTAGGGTGCAGCAATTATCCGAACTGCAGATTCACCAAATGAATCATACTGAATGTTCGAGAGCCTCAGCCACTCCCCAACGGGCGCGTGGTGGACTGGCGGCAATGTTGGATGTTTGCGGCGAGGTGTGTTAATAGTTTGCATAAATCGGGAATATGATGTAACTTTGCAGCGTTGACCGCCGCAGAAGCCGGTTTGGGCTAAGGGGCAGGCAGCAGACATGATGAAAAGCGTTTACTGACGTTCTTTCTTGACACCCCGAAATCTGGTAAATTTCAATCTCAGTCAAGGATGAAGCAGCGGTAGATGCCTAAACGGATATGTACATATCGACCACCAAGACACGCGAGTGTCGCGGTGGTGTCGTATCATACTCCGCGTGAGGCTTCTGCAAGTTGTTGCGTTTGACTGAGATGGGCTTACCAGAGCCTCGGGATGTGGAGCGAGCAACTAAACAAGGCACTCACGCTTTTTTTGTTCAACCACACTTACCGCTGCGGAGGGTGTCCTGCGGCATGAGGACTGATGATATGCAGAAGACACGCATATTCAAGGCAACTCAGGTAGACCCTCCCGGCAACTGCCTGACCTACGAGTACGACTACTTTGTCTGGATTCATTCCAGCAATTTCCGGGAAATCTTCGGCTCGCCGCGCACGCTGAGCGGTCGCCGCAACCATGTCAAAATCAGCTATGGCGGTAAAACGATATACCGCACTATCGAGACCGCCGGCTGCAAGGGCGTGAACAAGGACACCGTCGGGCTGTCATACAACAGCCTGTGCGACCTCGGCTGCAACCCGAGAGAACTGGAAAATGTGGAGCTGAAAATTGAACCTGCAAGCGGCATAATGAGCCTCTTGCACAATCCCGACAGCGCAAAGCGCATATCGTTCCTAACAACCCTGGCATCCTTCGTGCTTGGACTGATTGTAGGCATTTTGTTCTAACATCTAAAAGCACATCAGGACTATTCAACAATCAAAAAACGACCAACCAATGAAACCAACAAGAACTATCAACGGGGTGATGCGGCAGCTGCTCCTGCTCATCGCGCTGCTCGCCGCAATCCTCCCCGCCTCCGCCAAGGACGGCGACACTTTCACCTATCAAAACATAACATACAAAATTCTATCAGAAAAGAATTTTACCATAGGTGTCTCAGAAATCAATGCATCAGGCTGTGTTGTTATACCGGAACATATCAACACGGAATCCTTAACCACGCCACCACCTCTTATGTACGGGACCCTTACCGTAACAGAAATACTCGAAAGTGCCACCAACTCTTCCCCAAGAGTCTCTTCAGTTACAATTCCAAATACAGTCACTAAAATCAACTCAGGTGCATTCGGGTATACCACCACTCTCAAATCAATAAAATTTGGGACTGGTTTGAAACTCATTGGCAAAGGTGCATTTAAGCGTTGTACTGGTCTGACTTCAATAATAATTCCAGAAAATGTCTCGACAATTAGGGAAGAAGCGTTCTCCGGCTGCTCCCAATTGGGAACTGTAACTGTAAAAGCCAGCAATGTCGACTTCGGATCTGTGTTCCAAGGGTGTCCTATCAAGTATTTGACAATAGACAATCCCGAAGTAACAATAGCCGAAGGGGCATTCAGCGAGTTCAGCAAACTCAAGACTGCGTCAATCACAGCAAAAACAATCGGGGAAAAAGCATTCTCTCGTTGCACCGCGCTGACCGACTTGACGCTTGACAAGATCATGAGTATAGGTGACTATGCGTTCAGCGGCTGCTCCGCACTGACAGAGGTGACAATCCCTAACTCCGTATCGTCTATCGGAGGCGCAGCATTTTCAGGCTGTACCAAACTGGCATCTATCGACTTAGGAGATTCCGTCACTACTATCGGCGGCTTTGCTTTCAAAGGCTGCATCAAGTTAGCGTCCGTGTCGATTCCGAAATCAGTCACTACCATTGGAGACAAGTCGTTCTCCGGATGCTCTGCGTTGGAAGCTCTTGACATTGGCGGCTCGGTCACCTCTATAGGCAGCGATGCTTTCTACGGCTGTGCCAAGTTAGCATCTGTGGCAATTCCAAATTCTGTCAAGACCATTGGCTATGGTGCATTTGAAGGTTGCACTGCGATAACCTCAGTGAATATCGGCTCTTCAGTAAATGAAGAGGCTCTGTCAAACAGCCGTCTGCTGTTTTGCAGCAGTTCAGTAGCAAGATTTGACGTGTCAAAAGACAACCCATATTTTTGCTCAGCAAATGGAGCTGTCTATTCCAAGGACAAAACCAAACTGTACCGCCTCGCACCGGGACGGAAAGACGTGTCTTTCACTATTCCAAACACAGTCAAGGTCATCGGCAATGCATCATTAACTGGCTGCGATGCACTCTGCTCGGTGACAATACCAAATTCCGTCACAACTATCAGTGGTGCTGCGTTCTTAGACTGTTCCGCGCTGACTTCCGTGACTATTCCCGATGCCGTTACAACAATCGGCAGCAGTGCTTTCAACGGATGCACTTCACTGGAAACAATGACTGTCGGAAATTCTCTGGAGAATTTGACTAACCATGCTTTCGGAGATTGTTCCGCACTGACTGAAATCAATGTCAATTCAGGCAATCCTCATTTGTGTTCGGAAAACGGCATTGTCTACTCGAATGACAAGTCTACATTGTGCTGCTACCCACAGGGCAAAAAAGGCAGTTTTAATATCCCAAATTCAGTCACATCTATCGGAAACTGGGCGTTCAACGGCTGCTACGCACTGGCATCAGTGACTATTCCCAATTCCGTCACATCTATCGGAAACGATGCGTTCTACTGCTGCCCCGAGTTGACTTCAATAACTATCCCCAATTCCGTCACATCTATCGGAAACGGCGCGTTCCGCAGCTGCTCCAAGCTAGCTTCAGTGACTATTCCCAATTCAGCCTCGTCCATCGGGAACGATGCGTTCTACAACTGCTCCGCGCTGACTTCAGTCAATATCGGAGACGGAATATCCCGAATATCACCGTGGTTTGGAGGTTGCACGTCTTTGAAGACTGTCAGCATCGGCAAATCCGTTGAAACAATCGATGCAAGATGCTTTTATGAATGCCCCTTGCAGACAATCTATTGCCAACCCCAAAATCCTCCCACACTGGAACTGAGAGATGAATATGGGAATCAAAGAGATCCGTTCAACGGCGACACTTACTCCAACGCGATGCTGTACGTTCCAATGGGGCGCGGCTTCAAGTATGTAGCTGCTGAAGGCTGGCGCGAGTTCCGCAATGTCGAGGAGATGGATTCGGGGGTTGAGGATGTCGTCGGCGAGGAGGCTGTCATCCGCGTGGTTGACGGCAGCATCGTCATCGACGGCGCAGCGGCTGATGCTGCTGTCGAGGTCTACGACATGACCGGCAAGGCCGTGTATCGCGGCGCGGCAGCGGAAATCCCAGCCATGCCTCGCGGCATATACATAGTCCGCATCGGCGGCAAGTCCGTCAAAGTCGCGGTATAACCGCCGCAACCCAGCACTTTCTTAAAGTCCCTAAGGTCATCACCGACCTTAGGGGCTTTTGTTATCGGAGAAAAAAGATGCGTGGGAGGGTGTGTCAAAATGCGCAGACTGTGTATGGTTGGGGCGACAAAGTAGGGACACGGCGTGCCGTGTCCGCAACCAAGTCATTGCATATCAATTAATTGTATTTGTCACCATTCGGACACGGCACGGCGTGCCGTGTCCCTGCCAGCACAAATTCAAGCAAGGGGGGTAATGGGCGGCAATGTTGGGTGTTTGCGGCGAGGTGTGTTAATTGTTTGCACAAATCGGGAATATGATGTAACTTTGCAGCGTTGACCGCCGCAGAAGCCGGTTTGGGCTAAGGGGCGGGCAGCAGACATGATGAAAAGCGTTTACTCGACGCTCTTTCTTGGCCCGTTGGAACTTCGCAAACTTCATGGTTCGTCAAGATTGAAGCAACAGTAGATGCCAATGCGGATATGCATATCACGGCTTCCGGCACGCGCGAGCGTTCTGGAAGCATCGTATCATATTCTGCGTGAGGCTTCTATGTTGCCCATTCTACGAACCACGGCAATGCGAAGGCCTCAACGAGCAGGATGGGCAACGAAACAGGC
>DHKE01000051.1:0-8497 GCA_002404675.1 Porphyromonadaceae bacterium UBA4702
AAGCCGGCTTGTTTCGGATGCTTACGTTTCCTCTCGTGCGTTATTATGTATGCTAAGCGTTAATTATTGCCAACAGGCGGCGGCGGCGTAATGCCGGGCTTTGATATGCGGGAAAAATACGCTATATTTGCACTACCTTTCCTCGACTGGCGCATTGACGATAATTGCATGCAGATTATCAGTCAGCAGCAGATGCCGCAGCCGGCACGCTACCCTGGATTGTCATCATGCGTCTTTTACAGCCCAATAGAAAAAAGACAACATGATGATAAATAAATGGAACTATGAGCCGCTGACCCACACGCAGACAGAGAATGTCGAGGTGTTGCGCCGTTATTGCAGCGACTGCCCGCCGATGGCGGAGCTGCTCGTGCGCCGTGGCGTGACTACACCGCAGGAGGCGGACGGATATTTCTCCCCCTCGATAAATGACCTGCATGACCCATTCCTGATGCGTGACATGGACAAGGCGGTCAACCGCCTGAACCATGCCATGGGTGCGAAGGAACGCATTATGGTGTTCGGCGACTATGATGTGGACGGAACGACTGCCGTCGCCTTGGTATACAAGTACCTCCAGAATTATTACAGCAACATCGAGTACTATATCCCAACGCGGTACGAGGACGGATACGGCATCTCTCGCAAGAGCATCGACTATGCTGCCGAAAACGATGTCAAGCTGATCATCATACTCGATTGCGGCATCAAGGCCAACGACGAAATACGCTACGCCCGCGAAAAGGGCATCGATTTCATAATCTGTGACCACCACATGCCCGACGAGGAGCTGCCCGAGGCGGTGGCGATACTCAATCCAAAAATCCCAGGCAACACTTACCCCTGCAAGCACCTGAGCGGCTGCGGAGTGGGCTTCAAGTTCATGCAGGCTTTCGCACGCAGCAACGGACTCTCAAACCACAACGAGCTCGAGTCACTGCTCGACCTCGTGGCTGTCAGCATAGCCGCCGACCTTGTGCCGATAGTGGGGGAGAACCGTGTAATGGCATATCATGGACTGCGCCGCCTGAACTCCAACCCGAATCTCGGCCTGCGCAGCATAATACGCCTGTGCAAGCTCACCAACAAGAACATCACCATCAGCGACGTGATATTCAAGATCGGCCCGCGTATCAACGCTTCCGGACGTATGCAGAGCGGCATGGAGACGGTTGACCTGCTCGTCGCCCGTGACCTGCACGACGCTTACGAGAAGGGTAAGGACATAGACCAGTACAACAACGACCGCAAGGAGCTCGACAAGCGCATCACCGAGGAGGCCAACCTGCTCATAGACAAGGATCTGGAACTGGAGCAGGGCAGGCGTTCCATTGTCATCTACAATCCCAGCTGGCACAAGGGCATAATCGGCATCGTCGCTTCGCGCCTTACCGAACTGTATTACAAGCCCGTAGTGGTGCTTACAGGGAGCGACGACGGCATAGCGACAGGCTCGTCGCGCTCGGTGCGCAATTTCGACATATACGCGGCTGTCAACTCGACCCGCGACCTGCTGGAAAATTTCGGCGGCCACCCGTATGCCGTCGGCCTCTCGCTGCGCGAGGAGAACATCCCCGAGTTCAGCCGCCGCTTTGACGAGTATGTCTCCGAACACATTCACCCGAGCCAGCTCTCGCCGCAGATTGACATCGACGCCGAGATCACATTTGCCGACATCACCCCGGAGTTCATGGGGGCGTTGAAGAAGTTTGAGCCTTACGGCCCAGGCAACCAAAAGCCGGTTTTCCTGACGCGCAATGTCATCGACTTCGGCACAAGCCGCCTCGTAGGCAAGAAGCTGGAGCATATCAAGCTCGAACTCGAGGACGACAGTACGAGCCGCGTCATGAACGCTATTGCATTCAATATGTCGCAGTATTTCGAGCATATACACGCTCACAAGCCTATCGACATCTGCTATACCATAGAGCAGACCAAGCGTGGGGCGAGGGGGAACAAGATACAGCTGATGATCAAGGACATCCGCTTGTCAGGAACGCGCTGAACAGCCTCCTGACAAGCACTTCTCACAGACCGCCGTGCAATGAGAAATCCGGCTGACACCCCCTCGCGTGTCCTTGCTGATACGCTGAAACGCTACTGGGGCTACGACACGTTCCGCGAGCTGCAGCTGGAAATCATGCTCTCTACGCTGCGCTGCGAGGACACGTTGGCTCTTATGCCCACCGGCGGCGGCAAGTCTGTCTGTTTTCAGGTGCCGGGGCTTGTCCTCGGCGGCACGACGGTTGTCGTAACGCCGTTGGTCTCGCTGATGAAGGATCAGGTAGACAACCTCAAGATGCGTCACATCAAAGCTGTCTACCTGCACGCCGGCATGACCTCGCGCGAAATACGCATCGCGTGGGAACACATAACAAACGGCAACTGCAAGTTCCTCTATATATCTCCGGAGCGGCTGCTGAACGACAGGTTCTGCGCCGAGCTGAAACGCCTCGACATACGCCTCATTGTGGTGGACGAGGCTCACTGCATATCGCAGTGGGGCTATGACTTCCGCCCGTCGTACCTGCGCATAGCCAAGCTGCGCAAGCTGATACCGCACGCGCCTGTCCTCGCCCTCACGGCTACTGCCACGCCTGCTGTTGCCGAAGACATCTGCGATAAGCTGATGTTTCGCCACCACAACATCATGCGCCGCAGTTTCGCTCGCTCCAACATCAGCTACGTAGTCCGCCGCACGCAGGAGAAGCAGTCTATGCTGCTGCGTATACTCTCACGCACCTCTGGCTCGGCAATAGTATATGTCCGCAGCCGCCGTCGCACGCGCACCGTTGCCGAGTACCTGCAGTCCATGGGCATTGATGCCGTGCATTTCCACGCCGGGCTGTCGTTTGAGGAGAAGGAGCAGCGCCAGAACCGCTGGAAGCAAGGGGCGGTCAGGGTAATGGTTGCCACCAACGCTTTCGGCATGGGCATCGACAAGCCCGATGTCCGCGTGGTGATACACTACGGCATGTCCCCCTCACTTGAGGAATATTATCAGGAGGCCGGACGTGCCGGACGCGACGGCAAGCCGGCATACGCCGTCATACTCGCCGGCATCAAGGACATCGAACGCCTCAAAGCAAGCGTTGACGAGATGTTCCCGCCCAAGAAGGACATCAAACGCATATACCAGCTGGTATGCACATTCCTCAACGTCAGCCTCGATGAGGGCTACGAGAAGTTCTGCCCCTTTGACATCGACAAATTCTGCGAGACATTCGGCTACAAACGCCGCATGGTGCTTGCCGCGCTCAAAATACTCGGCAACTCTGGCTATCTCACATATACCGAGGAGGGAGAGACGCGCTCGCGCCTCATGATAATCATGGACCGCAATGAACTGTACGGCATACAGGTTTCTGCCGAGGCCAACCGCTTGCTTTCCACCATGCTGCGCACATACACCGGGCTGTTCACCGAATACGTGTTCATCAGCGAGAACGAACTCGCCTCGCGCATGGGCATGGATACCCGGCTGGTGCATGAGCTTCTGCTCGAGCTGAGCCGCGCCAAGGTGATACACTATGTGCCGCAGAACCGGTTGCCGCACATATTTTTCGACACAGCCCGCGAGGACTCGCCCAATGTCATGATTTCAAGGGCCGCATACGAGCTGCGGCGCGATGTAGTGAAAAAACGGGTCAACGCCATGATAGGCTATGTGACGTACACCGGCGGCTGCCGTGTCCGCAAGATGCTGGCATACTTCGGCGAAACCGAATCCGAGCCCTGCGGCAAGTGCGACATCTGCCGCGACAACAAGAAACGCCCGGGCAACCAGCGGCAACAGCAGCTCGAACTGATAGACGCGATATACAACTACATCAAGACCGCCTCCGCACCGGTGACGATGCGCGAAGTGCGCCGCCGCTTCACCGACAACCAGCAGACCGCCGATGCCGTGCGTTTCCTGTGCCGCGAACGCTATGTGACCCTCAGCGACGACACCCTCTCCATGACAAAATGACCTCCTTTACCTCTGCGCCTCTTCCGCATCATTAGGTTGCTGGTTGATATTTTGCAGTGTCGTGGATTATTTGTAATTTTGCCAAGGGTTGTCAAAAACAGGCAAGGACAAAGCGATGTATGCTATCGGACAAATACTGAAAGAGATACGCGAGGAGAGGGGTGTCCCGATGCAGTCTGTGCAGGAACGCTCCGGAATAGACCCGGCGCAGTTGAGCCGAATCGAAAACGGACACAGGCTGCCTACGGCACAGCAGTTGAAAACGCTTTCGAGAATATACGGGCTTGACGAGCGGCGGCTTCTCGTGCAGCGTGAGAGCGACCGTATATTGAAGACGCTGGAGTATCCCGAACTCGCGACAGAAGTGATGCAGGTCGCAGAAGCGAAGATACAGTACGGCGAGCAATACCTCTCCTTGTTTCAGGAGACGATTTTTCCGCAACCTGTCAGCCTTGAGAGCCGGCGGTACATAGGCAGCAAGGCAAAATTGTCCGACTGGATAATGAAAACCATACGCGCCCATGCGCCCGAAGCACGCACATTCTGTGACATATTTGCAGGCACGGGGACAATAGCCCGCCGAGTGGCAGAAGTCTATGACAAGGTAATCATCAACGATTTCCTGTTTTCAAACAACATCATATACCGTGGGTTTTTCAGCCCCGGCGAGTGGGACAGGCAAAAGCTGTATGACATCATTTCCGCATACAATGCCATTGACCCCACGCTGCTGGCGGACAATTATTTCTCGGAGAATTACGGCGGCAAGTTCTACGAATACAACCTTTCCAAGCAGATAGGGCATATCCGTCAGGACATTGAGGATATGCGCCCGGAACTGACTGAAAAGGAGTATTGCATATTGCTTGCTACGCTCATATACAACATCGACAGGCTTGCCAACACCGTCGGGCATTTCGACGCTTACATCAAGAAGCCGATAAAGCCGCAGCCCCTGCGTATGCGCCTGATAGACGCGCAGTGCTTTGACAATGTCGAAATATTCCGCCGCGACGCAAACGAGCTTGCACGCAGTGTCAAGGCAGACATCGTGTACATGGACCCGCCATACAACTCACGTCAGTACTGCCGGTTCTATCATCTCTACGAGACACTGGTCAAGTGGGACAAGCCGCAGCTTTACGGCGTGGCACTCAAGCCCGCGCCGGAGAACATGAGCCGCTACTGCACAAGCAAGGCGGTGGACTCATTTGCGGACTTGGTCGCCAATGTCGATGCCAGGTATCTGGCAGTGTCATACAACAATACCTACCACTCCAAGAGCAAGTCGTCGGAAAACAAGATACGGCTGGAGGACATACGGCGTATCCTCGAGATGTGCGGCACGACAACCGTGCACGAACACCGCCACGCAGCGTTCAATACAGGCAAGACCGAATTTGCCGACCACAAGGAATTGCTATTCATAACAGAAGTCGATGCAGAGAGAAAACGTCAATCGTTCGCCCCTCTTTTACGTTGGGGATAAGTACAAGCTGATACGTGAGATACGGACACATTTTCCTCCTCGCATCCGGCAGTTTGTCGAGCCGTTTGTCGGAGGCGGGTCTGTATTCCTGAATGTAGAAGCCGGCAAATATATGCTCAACGACTTGGACGCTAATGTTATAGGCATCCACAAGTATCTGTGCACACAGGTCGGACATGAGGGCGAGTTCTATGCGAGAATGTTTGACGTGATCGATGAGTACGGGCTGTCATGTTCGTACAGACGTGATGATGTGCCGAAGGAGCTGAAAGAAGCCTTCAAGAAGACGTATTTCGCGAAATACAACAAGGAGAACTTCAACCGGCTCAAGTCAGACTACAACCGCATGCACCGTGGCGACATGCTGTATTTGTACATACTGCTTATCTATGGTTTCAACCGTATGTTGCGTTTCAACAGCAAAGGCGATTACAACCTGCCTGTCGGAAATGTCTATTTCAACGGCAACACATACAATGCCCTGAAAGGCTATTTCCGTGAAGTCGAAACCAAGCGACCTGGGTGGAGCAACATGGACTTCCGCTCTTTTCTTGACACAGTAGAGCTGAATGGCGAAGACTTGGTATACCTTGACCCTCCATACCTCATCACATTCAGCGAGTACAACAAGTATTGGAATGAACAGACAGAGCGGGATTTGCTGGCAATTCTTGACGCGCTGTCAGACCGGGGCGTCAGGTTTGCCATCTCCAATGTTACACATTACAAGGGGCGTGAGAACAAGATATTTATCGAATGGTCACGAAAATACGACACGCACCCTGTCAAGAGCAATTACATCAGTTACCACGACAATACGGTCAAACGTTTCAACGAAGTTCTGATAACAAATTATTGATATGAGCAAACCTGGATATAAACCGCTTCTGTACACAACGACTATTCGCAATCCCGAGCGATACAAAGATTTCATGCACATACTCAAGCGCTATGACAGGAAAGAGTTGAATGACAAAACTATAGAGAGTTTTGAGTGTGACCTTTTCAAGGTCGGGCTTTATCGTCCCATGCTTCAGCCGGCATCAGTGCAACGGAAATGGGCATCTTCCAAGTCCGGGGAGTTTGCAGACCAGCCCCTGACCGATGAAGAGGCGGTGCAGATCTACACAATGAACGACCCCAACAGCAACAATGGCATCAAGGCCACAAGGAGGCCGGATTCCCGAAAGGATGGCCGAGCCGCTTTGACACCCAGTTCAAACTGATGAAAGCACTCGGTTTTGTTTACTACAAGATGAACGAGCCGATAAGGTTTTCGCAGACCGGCGATTACCTTGCGGCAAGTGTTGAGATTGTTGCAGAAGACGGCAGTGTCTCGCGTGAGGTGGTTCATCCTGAATATGAGCAAATGGCATTTATGCAAGCATTTGCCAAGCAACAACGGTGCAATCCGTTCATCCGCGAACTCAATGACAACATTCCGCTCATCCTGCTTTTGCAGGTCATAAAGCTGCTAGACAATGACCCGCAATTCAACGGCTGCGGCATTTCGTATAAGGAAATTCCGTTGCTGCTGTTCTGGAAGGACAATGACGCAGAAGCGCTCTGCCGTCGAATAAAGCAGCTCCGTTCCGAATATGGCTACAACCCATCGGACGAGGTAATTCAGGATATATGTGTGGATGAAATACTTGGAGGGTTCAAGAAATTCAAGCTGAAATCCATAGTTGCGGAATATCCAGACGATTTCGTCCGCAAGATGCGCATGACTGGGCTTGTGTCTTTCAGAGGCGGCGGACGCTTCATCGACATCAACCATAACGAGGACTGCAAGATCAACTATATAATCGGGGCATACTCCCAATATGAGAAATATCAGACCGAAATGGCGTATTTTGAGTATATGTCGGCAGTTGACGAAAAGCTGTTCTCCATGCATGCTGCGGAGATGCCCAAAACAGTCGCAGCAGAGAAGCTGTCTGAGTTGGTCACAGACCCTTGGGAGACCATTAAGACCGAACTTAACAATCTCGCGAAGAAAAAAGCGTCCAAGCATGATGTTCTGCGCTTCATTGCCGCTCCGGCACGGTTGGAGTTTCTGACCGCACTTGCCATCAAGTCGCAGCTGCCAGAAGTGACTGTCATTCCCAATTACACGTGCGATGACGAGGGCTTGCCTACGTCAACAGCCCGAGGCAACGTCGGCGACATAGAGTGCTATGAACGCCAGAACGGCGTGCTGGTGGAAGTGACCATGGCGGAAGGACGGCAGCAGACTGTCATGGAGGTATGGCCCATTGAGCGGCATCTGTCAGACTTTCTGCATAAGGTTGAGCCAGGCGATGCCCAGTGCATCTTTGTCGCACCGACTATATATGGCGACACGGAACGGCAGATAAGTTTCGTCCGCTATGACAGCGGGCTGACGATACGGCCTTACCGGATTGAAGACTTTGTAGGGTATATGGAACAGGCTTCGGGCATATTTCGCTTGCCGCTTGAATCTACAAGAGAAAATTATCGCTGAAATGCTTGTGTGTCCCGGATATTATTGCTAATTTTGTACCCGATTTGTGGCACATCCTGTAAAGTCGCTGAAAATGATGCACTTGGCGATGATATGAGAACTGAGATGGCGGCCTCAATTCGAATGAGTTTATAATTTAGAAAAATTAAAAACAACAGCCATGTCGAAAATTTGTCAGATAACAGGCAGAAAATCACAGGTGGGAAACAATGTCTCCCACTCCAAACGCCGCACAAAACGCAGATTTCACGTAAATCTGCACCGCAAGAAATTCTACTGGGTAGAGCAGGATATGTGGATTGAGCTCCGCGTCAGCGCACACGCTCTCCGCACAATCAACAAAATCGGCCTCAACGCAGCCCTCAAACGCGCTGAAAAGCAAGGTCACCTCGATTTCAAGGACATCGTAATCGTTTCCCTCTAATTCAACACACCCGGAACTATGGCAAAGAAAGCAAAAGGCAACAGAGTGCAGGTCATTCTGGAATGCACAGAACATAAGGCAAGCGGTATGCCCGGTATGTCTCGTTACATCACCACCAAGAAC
>DHKE01000051.1:8582-26751 GCA_002404675.1 Porphyromonadaceae bacterium UBA4702
AATGACCATCCACAAAGAAATCAAATAAGGAATAAGCCATGGCAAAAAAAACCGTCGCGTCTCTTCAGAAAGGTGAAGGACGCACCTACAGCAAAATCATCAAAATGGAGAAGTCTCCTAAGACCGGCGCTTATGTCTTCAAAGAGGAGATGGTGCCCAACGATGCAGTTCAGGCAGCCCTGAAGTAAGATACCCCCCCACACAATACGATATACAAGAGGATGTGCCAATCATGGCGCATCCTCTGTTTTTATGCACTTATTCTGGCTTGCCTCGAGTGCTAACGCGAGTTCGGGATAAGAGCAGATGCGACCAGGCGGCTTGGCAGCCGGGTGAACAGGGCATAGCAACCCGGGCGATGCCGTAGCCAGTTCGCCGTGTCCGTCCCCTTTGCTGAGTCAGGTTACTGCCAGATTGTGAGCTGCCCGTCCTGGGGGCAGACGTCTAAGTCAAAGTTGACGCGGGGCTTGACCTGGAAGAAGCTGTAAGCCGCCATTGCGGCGAGCAGGTTCATGATGAAGTTGTGCGTGCTGCGGTGGCGCGAGTGTACGATCTGCGCGACGTTCTTGAGCATGTCGTTGACCGATTCGATGACGCTTCTCTTGCGCAGCATTATCCGGTCTCGCAGCGGCATGATTCTCGGCTTCATGTTCGAGCGCGCCGTCGTGACGATGTGCACGCCCCTGTCCCACAGCCTCCCGAAGAGCGTCTGCGAGATGTAGCCCTTGTCGGCGTACAGCTTGCCGAAAAGCTTGTTAGTCAGCGTGTCTATGACCTGAGGCTCGCGGTCGTCGACGTTTGCCTTTGTCAGCACGAAGTTGAGAATCTCCCCTCTCTCGTTGCACGCCAGATGCAGCTTGAAGCCCACGTACCAGCCCATTGAGCTCTTGCCCTTGCACGCCAGCCCGCGGAACACCTTCAGGCTGCGCTCCCTGCGGACGTGCGCCATCGGGATGCAGGCGCTGTCGGCGAACGTTATGCCCGTGCACTCGCCGAAGCACGCCAGGTTGAGGAACATCGCCAGCGCCGCGAAACAGCGCGGCATGACCTCCACGAAGCGGCTGTACGAGAACGTTTCGGGGAACAGGCTGCGCCAGTGCGCGCACACGCAGAGCTGGTAGTAGTGCTTGAAGTTGCGGAAGGAGTTGTAGTGGAAGCAGATCAGGATCGTGATGATTTCCGCGTCCGACATCCTGCGCCTGCGTCGGCGTTTCCGCGCTTCAGGACTCGGCTCGACGGCGTTCTTGGCGATTTCATGCTCGAATTCCTTGCAGAAGTCGTCTGCAATACAGAATATTTCGGTAACTTTGTCTTCGGCAATCATGGTGTATGCTTTTGTTTTTACACCTCTAAGTTACTAAAAATCACCGAGATTGCCAAACAAACAGGCGACTTTTTCAAGCCGCCTGTATTATTTTTCGCTCCATTTCTTATCCCGAACTCGCGTTATCATGATTGATGTATTTAAAGGATTAAATGAGCAGCAGAAAGAGGCTGTGGCAGCAATCGACGGAATTTATAATGTAGAATCCAGCGGACTTCAAATTAAATTATTAAATTTGCACCGCCATCCGATGTTTCCAGGCTTGAGTCAACTCTGCTCGGACACACTTGATGAAACACTACAAATCTGGATAGAACTATGCCTACTAAAAATATAGAACCCAAACTTCGATTAATCAGTGAGTATACACTCCTTGAAAAAGATGATGTGTTTGAGATTCCGCAATATCAACGTGCCTATTCTTGGACTATATCCCATTGCACAAAACTGTGGCAAGATATAGAATCATTTATTGATAGTGGCGCTGAGGATCCTTATTTCTTCGGTACTATTATCGTTGATTGCTCAACTCCGAACCATCTCAGTCTTATCGATGGCCAACAACGTACCACCACGTTTTTATTATTGCTTAAAGCCCTTCAGCTTCGACTAAAGGATGTAAAGGATGCTTTGGACAAACTAGGCATTGACCCGGACACAAAAGCATTGAGGTTAGGTCTCGGTAAAAGTTACAGCACTATCCTTAAAATACTCTATAAAGCAGACGATGATAAGGAAGTCGCAATTGAAAAGTCATGGGACAATGCTCGCGGAACTGTTATACTGAAGAATAATTCCATCAATGAACTTCATTGTGATGACTTCCAAATCATTATGAATGCCGAATCATACTGGGATGCAGAGAAGAAAGTGTATAGAATTCCTCGAAAGCAAAAGGATAATAAATACACCAACTTTTTCCGCAACTTCAAGTATTTCCGCGATGAATTGGAGAAATACTCCGAGTCAAATCTTAATAACTTTACCAAGGTGTTCCTGTCTAAATGTCAAATCATAGAAATCAGAAGCTGGCAGATTGAACAAGCTATCACCATGTTCAACTCTCTTAACTCGACCGGAATGCCACTTAGCGATGCCGACATCATCTCTGCACAACTCTACTCATTCGCTGGAGAATCCGATCGAGATGGATTTATGGCTGCATGGCAGAGAATCAAAGAAATGGCAAACGAACTCGGTCAACGAAAGATTATTGACATAGACGGAGTGCTTCAGCAGTTTATGTATATGAACCGAGCTGAAAAACAGCACTACAAATTGAATGAGGTTACAACGCCAGGTCTCAGGAAATATTATCTTACCGAACACGACGAAATACTCCGCGAGCCTATGTCGCTATGCGGAAGATTTCAGAAAATCCTTGACATTTGGGACAAAATCAAGGATTATCCAATTATAAAACTGCTTTTGAAGTTTAATGAGAATTTCAAACTATTCCTCATCTGCTATCTAAACAGATTTGATGTCGACAAAATCGACAAAGAAATTGTGCAGCCAATAGCAGAATGTATGTTACGGCTGTTCGCTATAATAGAATCAGGGGATGCTGGCTATTCAGCATCGAAATTCAAGACTTTCCTTTTCAACGAGAATTTCAAGTTTGTTGACTCGTCATATCCTTTGGTCAAGATAATAGAGGACTTCGACAATCACATATCCAATACATGGAAAGATGATGCCGTATACACCGACCTACACTCATACGAGAAGAATATCCTCGTCTATCTCAACGAATACCTGTATGCTAAAGAGCAAAACCGCTACTTTGACATTGATGAACGCACCAACGTGGAACACATTATGCCGGCAAGTGGTCACAATATAGAAATTATTCGTGAAGACGCCGGGATAGATGATGATGCTGAATTTGCTGTTCTTGTCAATCAGCTTGGGAACAAAATCCTTCTTGAAGAGGCTATCAATAAATCAATTAGTAACGATTGGTTTAAGACAAAGAAAGGAAGCACACTGAAGAGTCGAAATGGTTATGTGGGTAGCAGCTTTGGTTTTGCCCTTGACCTTGCCAAATGCCCGAAAGACCGTTGGGAGAAAGATGATATAGCTGCAGCCACCGAAGCCACCGCTCGTAGAATTACGAATTTTATTTTCAACAAATGAGCTTCCAGACAATACTCAAGAGAATGGTTTTGAGCAGTTGATAGAACGCGCTCATGTTGTTTCTGCCATTGAGTGCCGTCATGTAGACGGCATAGAGCCTACCCCCGAATTTGCCGATGTGCAGACACCTGCGCCTGTCCAGCGCTACCCAAGTATTTCATGTACCGCGAGGCAGTGGACGTGCGTCGTCTTTGGTTGTTCCTTGAATCCCCCCAAGCCGATGTTCTCGCCAAATGGCAAGGACGCGGCAAGGTCAAGGACGCTGTAGTCAGGGAACTCAAATCGCGAGTTCGGGATAAGGTATGGGGCGAAATATGTGTGCGCAGGGTGTGAGTGGGGTGACACGACAGTGTTAATATGTGAAGTCAAAATTAAGAGAATATGCATGAAACTGCCTGAAAAAACAATCCCGGCTGGAGGTCAGTCGGGATTTTGTGTGTTCGGGAAAAGCTGTCGGTAGCCGGTCTGGAAGAAGGCGTAGCCGAAATCTGCTGGCCTGATTACTTTGCCGTCATACATGACTATGTCGATGTCCAACGGCACTTGGTGCAGCCGTCGCCGCTCGTCTGTTCTCCCGAATCTGACTTCTGTCTGCTTGCAGAATTGCTTGAGGTCTGCTAATTCACCAGTCCACTCTCCTGCAATGACGGCGTTGGCATACGGTTCGCCGATGCCGGACAGTGGGGTAGTGGTGTATACTGTGCTGCTTTGTGCCGTTGTGAGGACTTTGCTCATCAGCTTAATGGCTGATGCTACCGCTTCTTCGCGGTTTCCGTAATTGCTGCCGAGGCTCAAAACTACCGTGTGGTTCATTTCGCGGCGGTTGACGACAGTGTTATTACGGTTATTTCCGGTGCTGCTCCTATGCGGTAGGGCAGGCCTACCTCGCCGCAGCCTATGTTGACGTAGCACGTCATTGGCTCGCCCTTGAGGCTATTCTTGTGGAAGTCGCCTGCCCACTCTTCGTATTTGAGTTGCGAGGGTGACCACCGCCAACTGCCTATCTTGAAAATCATCTGCATGGCGTGTGTGTGACCCGTCAGGGTCAGGTCGATGTTGCTTGACTTGACCACAACCTGTCGCCAGTGTTCAGGGTTGTGGCTCATCAGTATCTTGAATCGGATGTCGTTCAGGTTAGTTGATGCTGTTTCTGGATAAGCCTCATCCAGTCTGCCGTACTCGCCAAAGGGGTACTCACCCCAGTTTTCCACGCCGATGAGCGGTATGGAGTCTGTGCCGCGTGTCAGGAATACGTGGGCGTTGTTTAGCATTTCCCACCCCATCTGCTGCTGATATTGCTCCAGCAGACGGCAATTCTCGAGGCGACCGTTTTCGCTGTCCCATTCCTGGTATAGTCCGTAGTCATGGTTGCCGAGCACTCCGTACACTCCGTCCGTGGCATGAAGGCGTGACAGCGTGTGTATGAACGGCTTCAACTCGGAGGTGTTGCGGTTTACGATGTCTCCGGTAAACAAGATAATGTCTGGCTTGACTGCGTTAATGGAGTCTACGAAGCGGCTGACGAAAGTGGTGTCGTTGCCCCAGGTGCCGAGGTGGATGTCGCTGAACTGGACAATGCGGTAGCCGTCAAACGATTTCGGGATTTTGGGTGACGCCATAGTGTACTGTGTCACCTGTATCTTACGCCGACCCCATATAGTTCCCCACCAGAGCGTGAAGAACACGGTCAGCGACAATACAAGCGCGACAATAAGCCCGGCGGTTGAATGTCGCTTGTTCTTAGTCCAGATCCGCGAAACCATTGCTGCTGCAGTGACTAATATGAAAATGAACTTAGAGATATAGACGGTCAGGTAGGCATACAGCATCCACATGACCGGCAATATCGAGCTGTCGCCGTTACGCCGGGGCAAGCAGAAAGCCACGATGAGGAACAGCCAGCACACCGCTGCCGTAGCGGCGTATATGCGTGTGTGACGCTTGCCTCGGCGCGAGCGGTTGCGCACATAGAAATATATGTATGTGTCTGCAAGTATCGTTATCAGCGATACCACTAATATTGCTATGACCGGTACTCTCATATCCGCTGCGGATTACTCAATGCCTCCCAATATCGTTTTCAGTTTGTTTTTCAATGGGTTGGCATACATGGTGAGCATCATGGTTCTGAGGAACTCATGCTCTTCGACGGTTATGTCGTCCAGGTCTATCTTGTCGAGCTGGCTGTGGATGTATTCGTTCACCTTGTCGCGGGTCTGCTCGTCATATTTGCGGGCGAAGCGTGTCGTGTCATACAGCATGTCGTATGCGACATAGTTGATGTCGAAAATCTCGTAGCTGCGGTGGATAGCCTGGTCTACGAGACAGCATACATACCTCGCTGACTTGTTCGAGTCCTTGAAGTCCCCGATTTGGTCCAGCCGCGCATTGATGCGCGGCGTAAGCTGGAAATGCACCTTCCCCTTGAATTGCAGAAGCCCCGTTTCCATGGAAAACAAGTCGTCACGCTGCGACTTTTTGAATGCCGGGTCTCGCTGGCGCATCAGGAACTCCTTGGCTTTCAGGTAGTCATTGGGGTCATATTCGTATGAAATGGCTATAGGCATCAGGTTTATCTCTTTGACTTTCTCTATAAACGAGCCCTGGCCGCCGATCGAGAGCATCTTGACGAGCGACTCCTGTGTATGGTCGCTGCTGTCCTTGGCTCGGCCTTCTCGCTGCGCTATCCATACGGACTCGTGCTTGTCCAAAATGGTGTAGTGGATATAGGCTGAAAGTTTCTTGGCAGCTTCAAGGCCTTCTCGCAGGCCAGTGTTGCGTTTTACGATGAAACTTTTGTTCAGACGCACCAGGTCTGTAATCCAGTCGTAAATAAGCAGGTTGTTGCCTATGGCAATCTCCGAGGAGGGGATGCCGTGCCGCAAGAAGGCGAGGTTGAGGAACGAGGCATCGAGGACTATGTCCCGGTGGTTGGTTATGAATGTGTAGTTGAGCGAGGGGTTGAGGTATTTGATGCCTCCCATGGATATGCCTGAAGTTGTCTTTTTGGCGAGCATCTCCAGAAACGGAAACATGACGTGCTGCTGGAAATCGTACTTGGTGTTGATGCGCAGCAACTCATCTATGAGTACTGGCACATCCTCCTTGGGCATGGTGTAGTTGACCGCATGGAGGAAACCAGGTTCCCGGACCAGCTGCTCCATCTTCTCATGGAACACCTTGTCGTCGTATGGGGCTATGTCGCTGAAATCGAACTTGTTCTCATTCATAACTTATGCTTCTTCAAAAGAGTATTTTCATGGTGCCGGCATGTCTGCACAAGGCCAGCGTATATTGTTGACAAAGTTAATACAAAAAACTGATACTATCGGACAGTCCTGCTCTTAAACAGACATTCTGCACGGCTCTTCGCGGGGACTTTGCCCGGTTATCACCTTATTATAGAAATATGCGCCGTCTATTAGCGCACAGCACCGCCCATTCGGTTCTGATGCAGGTGAGCAGCGGTTGTATGCTTGTATTCGCGATGCCTGTAATTAGGTCACCCCGCCCATTCTCCCTTCCCAATTTTATGTTATACAACAGGAAATCGCCAATACAATCAAGCCTTTATGGTAATTTAACTTTTCGGGGGGGGTAGTTTGGAATGTGTGTAATAACTTTGCACTCACAAGTCACGCCGCCGAAACCACAACCTCGATTTCCGGCAGCAACCACAAAACGACAACACTATCAAAGTTATGGCTGAAAGCATAAATAAATCCGAATCTGGAAACAAAAGCATCCGCGACAAAGCGGATAAGGCAAAGGTTGCCCTGAAGAAAGGCGCGACAACCGCCCATGGCGTACTCAAGACCGCGAAATCGCTCGGCGTGCCAGTACCAAAAGCCGCCCTGAAAATCAGCGGTATGGTAGCAAACAAAGTGCGAGTGTACGGCAAGGCGCAGAACCGAACCGCGCTGGGCATAGTTCATGCCTACATGGAGATGAACCCCGACGCCACGTTGGAAGACTTGCGTAAGGCGTTCCCTAATGACCTGTGTCCTGACAGAGGTGTACCGGAAGCCTTCCTGACTGCAGAGGAAGCAGTCTCATACAATGAGCGTATGAGCCTCTATTTCGCAAAACCGGAGGAGACGCTGCACACAGGGGACGGACAAGAAATTGCCATGAGCCAAATTTGGTCAAAGTCAAGCCTTGAACGCATCATCTCCGCAGCGGCAAACTTTGGCATCGATGTCGCGAAAATAGACAAGACGCATGAAACCGGCGAGGCGGGATTCAGCCTCAAATACCTGAACGGATATGTTCCGCCTGTAAGAAAGAAGAAAAAACGCCGCAACTGGTGGTTGTATGTACTCATCATAATCCTCATTGCCGTGATAGTCATATTGGCAACCAGATAGCAACCGGATTGGCTTCGGGGCGTATGCTCGTCGCTTTGGCGAAATTGATTGGGTATGCCAAACAGATGAGCCGGTATATGCCGTTTGCCTGAACCATAAACGGCGATACGCTATGCCTCGAGGCTTAATCCACGCTATTGCAATACGCCTGATGCTCGGCAACTCCCTGAAAATCAGCTTGCCTGAAATTTTTTACGCTATGTCAATTAGAAAACGAGGCAAGTTTGATATATATATCAAGTAAACAAACATAACTAACACATCAAGATATGATACAACCAGACAAAGTAGTCAAGAACCTTCTATTGTTCCCATGGTGGCTGTTCAGAGTAGTAATATGGCTGGTATGCCTAATACTCTCCTTAATACTGCTGCACCCACCGAAGGTTTGCTTCCCGAAATACCATGCCGTATGGTTCGGAAGCAAGAGCAAGGGCAAAAGCAAAAAGAAAAGCTCTGGCAAAAAGAGCAGAAACGATGACCATGATGACGACAGCAGTTCATCGTCAAGCCGCAAAGCATCAAAGCCTTCATGGTCCAGCTTGTTGTCAACTGCGTCTTCAAGTTCAACCAACACAAACAATAGCAACATGAGTACACAAAAATTCGTAAGAGTAGAGAACGGCAAAGTTGTCGTCCGCGACCAGTACCAAGGATGGCTGTACCCGATAATCTGCTCGACACCCGCAGTTCTCGCAGACATGAATGAAGAATACATCGTCGTCACACTGGTGGACGGTCGCATAATGGTATGCAGCGCAAACGGAGGTGACGCACACTACTATACTGGCAGAGCAAGCGGCGGAGGCATCGTTTCCGCGAGATGGCAAGGCGAATACATCTACACCCAATACCGCGACGGCAGCGCTGACCTGCTGACCAGATACGGCACAACACACCGCCGGCTGTGATTTGCGCGAACCTGCAAAACAAAGCTTATGACACAGAAACACATTGCAGTCTCACGACAGTATGCAGTCGTAATCAACGGACCTGACGACATCAAGGTCTACAGCCGCTGTGACGATGACGGCACACAGATGCGCCGCATAGCAGACGAACTCGGAATGGCATACTCCCCCGACTGCTCAACAGAACAGCTGGCGGAAATGCTGCTCGATGAGTTTGCCATTGCCGATGGGAAGATGCTGGAACACGGCGACTTCGCAATAGCCAAGCTGGGTGACGGCTCTTGCAGCCTGTACTCACTGTCCGAAAACCCGCGCAACGCGCTGCTCGACTATGCCTCACACGTTGACCTGGGCGACTGCTCCGAGCAAAGTGACTATCTGGTCGCAAACCTCATCGTGGACAAAATCGGCCTCGGCAAACGCATGGCCTCCATTTTCAGCTTTGCAACCGAAGAGGGGCGGGAAGCCTGCTTTGAGCGGGAGTTGGGAGCAGAAGTCGTCATCCGTCAGTTTGAGGAGGACGTGATGGGGCGGCACAACCCGGCAATACTCATCGACGCGGACAACCGCTGCACACGCGAGCGCATAGAGGCGATGTGCCTGTCAGGAGGGGACGTGATGTGCATCGACATCGCTGCCTGTGAAGACAATGAGGCTGACCGCATACTCCGCTCGATAGTGCGCCGCTTCGGCTCGTCAGACATCGACCCGGACTTCTGCGGCGTATTTTTCAACAACTGCGCACGTGTACCCGAAGTGGAAGGGCGCGAAAAAGTGGAAGAGCTGATACGCACCGCGCTGACAGGCGGCAAGATGGCTGTCAAGATGCCAACCTTTGATACCGAAATCGACTTCAGCAAAATTGCAGTGGCAGCTCGCAGCCGCAAATTTCCGCCTTACCTCGATGAGGGCATCTGCAAGACATACACAATCTGTAATTACTCACAACTGCCTAAATAACGTGCAAATGACGACACCGAACATTCCCAAAGCGGGAAGCCAGCTCCCCAAAACGGTTGAGGGCGACATACGCGAATGGCTGGATAGCCATGCACTGCCTGGCAAAAAACTGTTCCACAACGAACTCGAAATGCAGGTTGACCTCGCAAGACACTTGGATAAAACCGGCAAATATGATGAGGTGCGGACAGAGTACTTCATCGACAAGGAAGCCCTGCCTGACGGCGATAACGGAAACGTATGGGATCGGCATTTCTATCTTGACATTGTGCTGCGTCGGGGTGACGAGTGGTTCGTCATCGAGATGAAATACAGAACTTGCGCAATGGAAGAAGCAGGAAGCGAGCGTTTCGGCGAGAAGGTCGATTTCCCGATACTCAAAAACCAAGGAGCGACCAACTACGGCATGTACGGCTTCTGGAAGGACGTGCGCCGCATCGAGATTGTCAAGCAACGTTTCAGCGGCGTTGTCGGAGGCGTCGCCCTGTTCGTCACCAACGACAAGAAGTACTGGGAAGGTCACAAACGCCCGGATGCCGGCTACGCGAATTTCTCGATGGCCCAAGGCTCCCATGGGCCGGAGATGAAATGGACCGGCAAATGTGAAAAAGAGAATGAAAAGAAGGGACACCACGAATTTTCCCTCGAACATGCATACGACATAGGCTGGAGCAGCGAGGGAGCAGGCGGTTTCCGCTATGTGATCCTCCAAGTATGACACTCAATACGACAAATAATCAATCAAATAACTAACACGCTAATGGCTAAATTCAAGATTGGAATCAAGACCACCGTCGCGCAGCTGAAAAAGCAGTTCCGCGACGAGGTCGGAGGCGAACTCCGCGTATATGACGGAGGGCGCAAGGCCGACGACAGCGACATTCTGGTGTCGCTGGGTGCGACAAAAGGCACGCTCGAGTGCCGCACGAGCCGCACTGTCGGCAAGTTTGAAGAGGCTATGCTCAAGGAGCGTAACCTGAAAGTCAAAGTATTCACCAAGGACGACTGGGTGAAAGTACTCGACGGCATCACGCTGTCCAAGGTGGCAGACATTCCCCGTCAAGCGAAAAAGGCTGACATGGAGTCGCTGATGTCATATCAGCGCGACAATGCCGAGGCAAATGAGGCAGAAGCAGTCTCTGTGCCGGAGGAACTCGTCGGAATGCCTATAATCGACATCACTCTCGATTCCGCCGACATATTCCACAACTACGAGGAGGAACTCGAAAACTCCGGCAGATTCTCATGGCCGGCAATCGCTGTATTGATATACGACACTGAAAACGGCGGCACGTGGGTCAAGAGCAGCACTACAGACACTGACGAAACGATGATTGCCGCAAGAGAGTGGATTGAAGAAGAGTATGAATACTTGGACTTGGGCTACGACGATCTGGAGGAGGCGTCCGAAACGATGGAATACTATCAGTCCACCTCATGCAAAGCCTACGGCATCAATGATGTGGCGAAAGACAGCGACGAACTGTACAGCGCCATTGGCGTTGCACTGAACCAGCTGTACAACGGCAGCGACGGAGGAAGTCACACCAACTGGTATTCGTGGCATTTGGAAGCCGAGAAAGTGCTGTTCCGTGTACGAAACAATGCTATCGACCATACAGAGATTTTCATAGTGACTTCCGACGAGGTATTCGAACCCGTTGACTGCACCTCCGAGCAGGTAGACGAACTCATTCGCCGCTTCAAAGCAGCGACATGGGGCAACGGGTCATGTTTTGAAGGGGCAACCGATTTCTGTGAAGGGCTTGCCTGGGTGAATCTCGGCGGAAAATGGGGCTTAATCGACAAGTCTGGCAAGGAGGTCATCAAGCCAAAATACGATGAAGTTGGCTGTTTCAGCGACGGACTCGCTTGGGTAAAACTCAATGAAAAATACGGATTTATTAACAAACCTGGAAAGGAGATCGTCAAGCCGAAATACGAGGGCGCAGGCAGATTTAGCGAAGGCCTTGCAGGTGTGAAAACCGACGGGAAATACGGCTATATCGACGAGTCTGGAAAAGAGGTCATCAAACCAAAATACGATGGTGCATGGCCGTTCAGCGACGGTCTTGCCGTGGTGATACTCGATGGAAAATCTGGGTTCATCGACAAGTCGGGAAAAGAGATCGCAAAACCGAAATACGACAAATTTTACAGGGAACCGGACTTCTATGACGGTTTTGCAAAGGTGAGTGTCGATGGGAAATACGGCTTCATAGGCAAGTCCGGGAAGGAGATCGTCAAGCCCAAATACGATAGTGCAAACGATTTCAGCGAAGGTCTCGCAATGGTGAGAGCCGATGGGAAGTACGGCTTTATCGACAAGTCCGGGAAAGAGGTCATCAAGCCGAAATACGATAGCGCAAACGATTTCAACGATGGTCTCGCCCTGGTGAAACTCGACGGAAAATATAGCTTCATTGACAAGTCTGGTAAAGAGGTCATCAAACTCAAATATGACAGTGCAGAAAGTTTCAGCGAAGACCTCGCTCTGGTAGTACTCGGCAAAAAACGGGGTTTTATCGACAAGTCCGGAAAAGAAGTCATCAAACCTAAATACGACAGAGCTGGCAGTTTCAGTGAAGGTCGCGCCTGGGTGAAACTCGATTGGGATTACGGCTTCATCGACAAGACAGGCAAAGAGGTCGTCAAGCTGAAATATGAAGATGCATCAAACTTCTGCAACGGTCTCGCAAAGGTGGGTGCTGGTGGAGGTTGTTGCAAAGTGTATGGCTTCATAGACAAGTCGGGCAAAGAAGTCATCAAACCCAAATACGACAATGGTTCCCTGGAATTCAGCGATGGTCTTGCAAAGGTGAAACTCAACGGCAAATGCGGATTCGTTGACGAAGCTGGCAAGGAGGTGATCAAACCGAAATACGATGAAGCCGGTGGTTTTAGCGACGGTCTTGCAAAGGTGAAAATCGGCGATAATTATGGTTTCATCGACAAGAATGGCAAGTTCGCCTTCTGACAGCAACCGTCTCTACTGAAAACAACGGCGGTATAAATCCGCTATCCTGTAAATTGATTGAAGCCCCAAAGTCTGCAAGGATTTTTGGGGCTTCTTGCTTCATTGCTTTTCATGACATGAAGCATAAGACGATGTTCGTAGGGGATGCTTTCGGTTGTTGTCGTATAAACTTTTCGCAGCGGAGGGTGTCTTAATATGAAAACTAATATTTGATTCTGATGTGATGAATACAAGAAGAAGCATTGCACTGACGCTGCTGTTTGCAGTCATGATGCTGCTGCCGTCAGCCGCGTCGGCTGCATTTAAGAATGAGACGCTCCGCTATGTCATTTCATACAAGTGGGGACTTGTCCACAAGGATGCCGGCGATGCGACGTTGACTCTCCGGAACAGCGGCGGCAATTACAACATCATCCTTACTGCCAAGACCAAACCGTGGGCAGACAAGATTTTCACTGTGCGTGACACCTTGCGCTCGGTAGTGAAAGTAGCAGGTCTCAAACCGCTTTCATATACCAAAACTACCCATGAGGGGGGCAAGTATGCGCGTGATGTCATCAAGTACTCATACGCCGGCAACAATGTAGTGGTCAACTGTGACCGCATAAAGGAGAAGAAGGGGAAAATCAGCAAGTCGCACAAACGGCTGTCGTCCAGCGGCCCGTCATACGATATGCTGTCGATATTCTATTACTTGCGCTCTATCAACTTTGACAAGATGAAGAAGAACACCATCTACAAGGCGACTGTATTTTCGGGCAAGCAGGTTGAGACTATTGCGATGCGCAACATGGGCGTAGAGACCATAAAGCTGCGTGACAAGCGGCAGGTGAAGGCCTATCACATACGGTTTAATTTCACCTCCAACGGCAAGAAGAAGTCGAGTGCGGATATGCACACTTGGATTTCGACTGATGCCCGCCACATACCGCTGCTTCTGGAGGGCGACCTGCCGGTAGGCAAAATCAAGTGCTACTATGTCGGCGGATAACGGATAATCAGTAGTTTGCAAATGCAAGAAGAGCGCGTCACAGAAATGACGCGCTCTTCTTGTATCTCATATACTCGTGGGGTCAGTTCTTCAGTTTGAGAACCTGTCCGATGATGATTCTGTCAGTCGGCGACATGCCGTTGAGCCGGCGCAGCGTCGTTGTTGACAGTCCGTATGCACGTGCAATGCTTGCCACTGAATCGCCGCGCTTGACAGTATAAGTGTCGGGAGTGGAAGCAACCTGATAGCGGCTAGACCTCTCTTCGTTGCTCTTCTTCGGGGAGAAGGAGCGTGCCTGCGTGTAGGTGCTTTTAGTGAACGTATAGTAGTCAGTGTGCACTGTGTGGTTGTCGAAGTTGATTATTGCGCTGGGGTTGATGGCATAACCCATGTAGCGTGTCTCGAAGTGGAGGTGCGGGCCGGTGCTGCGTCCTGTGCTGCCTCCCAGGCCGATAGGCTGTCCAGCCTTGACCACCTGTTCCGGCTTGACGAGTATCTTGTTGAGGTGTCCGTAGACGGTCTCGAGCTTGTTGCCGTGGCGGATTATGATATAGTTGCCGTATCCGCGAGCCTCATAGTTGGTGAGGCGGATTTTGCCGTCGTATGCTGCGTAAATGGTGTCGTTCATGCGAATGGCGAGGTCAACGCCCTTGTGCATACGACCGAAGCGGGCACGGTAGCCGTAATTGGAAGAGAGACGGCCGCCGGCAACCGGGCGGTGGTAGCCGCGCACGTCGAGGACTTCGCGGTCAGGCACCTGTGATTCTTTGAACGGGTTTACCGAGCGGCTGTTCCACCCCTCGGTGTAGATGTCGGGTTCGGGTTCGATGTCGTCGAGAAGCTGGATGAAGCTGTTGTCACCCATCTTGATATTGTCTTTGCCCGTAGACTGTTTCGCCAACAGTTCACGGTGTGCCTTTGAGTGTGAAGATTTTGACTGTTTCCCTTGCGCGAAGCAGCTGAGTCCCATGACGGTCATCAGAGCGGCGCATATCATAGTTTTACTGTTCATATTCTGCTTGCTTTTTCTCTTAATAGTGGCAATCAATATTCTCCGTCGCCGTAGAAGAATTGCATATTTGCCGGAGTCCAGTCAAATATTTCCTCGTCGGTGAAGAATCTTGATATTTCGAGCTTTGCGTTTTCCACTGTGTCGCTCGCATGTACGATATTGACCTGTCCGCTCATGCAGAAATCGCCGCGCAGGGTGCCGGGGGCTGCATTTCGGCCGTTTGTGATGCCGGCCATTGTGCGGAATACCTGTACTGCCTCCACTCCTTTCAGGCACATCACAACTACAGGTGTGGCAGTCATCGATGCAACTATTGAGGGGAAAAACGGCTTGTCTGCATGGTGTGCGTAATGGTCACGCAACATTGCTTCGCTCAGGTTCATCATCTTCAATCCGCTGATAATGAAACCTCTGTCTTCGACACGAGCGATGATTTTGCCAATCAGGCGTCTTTCCAACGCAGAGGGTTTGAGTATGACCAGTGTTTGCTCCATCTCGGTTCACTATTTTTAATTGTTCTCGTTTTTACTGCCTCAAATATAGGCGATTATGGCGATTACCGCAAGAAAATGCCCGATTAAATTTCGCTAATTATGCTTTTTGTACAAGAAACCTCGCTTGTAAGTTGTTGTCATTTAGTTTGATAGGCTGGAATTGTCGGGTGTTGTTTCAGGAGTTTCAATTTGCACACCGCCTATTTGTGTGTGCAAATCCGGTGAATGCCGAATGGTTAAGCAGAGTTAAGCCGTGAATAATGTGCGCTCTGTCAAATCATTACAAACTCGCACTGTTTGTCGGGTTGTTCGCATGACATGTTCGCTCGCTCATATTTTACCCTCAAAAATGGGAGTCGTTGATTACAGGAGTACCCCTCGCGTATGCCTGTTGAGCAATGCGCGAGGGGGCTATACAGTGTATTAATTCAAATACGGATTGTTCGGTTTTGCCGTGGGCATCAATCCAGAGGCTCGAGCTGAACAGTGAAGTGCCGCATCAGTTCTGCCTCCCATGTGATTTTCACGCCGCGCTTGATCTCATGGCGGCGGTCATACACGTTCTTGAGAGCAGCTGCGATGACATCCATGTGGTTGTTGGTGTATGTGCGGCGGCAGATGCACAGGCGCAGGAAGTCGTTTCCGTCGAAACGGTTTTCGCGTGTGACGGGGTCACGGTCTGCGAGCAGATACCCGATTTCGCAACCGCGCACACCGGCTTCCAGATAGAGTTCCATTGTCAGGCGCTGTGCAGGGAACTCGTCCTTGGGCACCTGGTCGAGTACCTTGTCAGCGTCGATGAACAGAGCGTGGCCGCCAACGGGCCGCTGGTAGGGGATGCCGTACTCGTCGAGCTTCTTGGCGAGATACTGGACCTGCTTGATGCGGGTGTCGAGCATGTCAAACTCTGTGTTTTCGTCGAGGCCGACGGCGAGAGCTGCCATGTCGCGGCCGTTCATGCCTCCGTATGTCAGGAAGCCCTCAAACGGGATTAGGAACAGCTTTGCTCCCTCATATACATCTTCCCAGCGTGTTGCGATGAAACCTCCCATGTTCACCAGGCCGTCCTTCTTAGAGGACATGGTCATGATGTCGGCAAGGTCGAACATCTGTCGGCAAATCTGTTTGATGGTAGCATCCTTGAACTCCGGTTCGCGGGTCTTGATGAAGTATGCGTTCTCTGCGAAGCGGGCTGAATCGAACACAACGCGCTTGCCGTACTTGTTGGCAAGGCGGCGCACACCGCGCAGGTTCTCCATTGAAACAGGCTGTCCGCCGGCAGAGTTGTTGGTAATGGTTATGATGATGAACGGAATTCTTTCCTGGTCCTTTTCGAGCACATCTTCGAGCTTCTTGAGGTCAACGTTGCCCTTGAACGGCACTTCGAGTTGAGTGTTCTTGGCCTCGTCCACTGTGCAGTCCACTGCAAAAGCGTGGCGGCTCTCGATATGGCCTTTGGTGGTGTCGAAATGAGAGTTGCCCGGCACGATGTTGCCCGGTTTTACAAGGTGGGAGAACAGTACATTTTCGGCGGCACGGCCCTGGTGTGTCGGCAGCACATACTCAAAGCCGGTGATGCGTGTGATGGTGTCCTTCAGCTCATAGAACGAGCGTGCGCCGGCATAGCTCTCGTCGCCGGTCATCATAGCAGCCCACTGGCGGTCTGACATGGCTCCTGTGCCGGAGTCTGTGAGGCAGTCTATGTATACATGTTCTGATTTCAGCATGAACACATTGTTGTGTGCTTCTTTCAGCCATTTCTCGCGTTCCTCGCGAGTGCTCTTATGAATCGGCTCGACCATTTTGATCTTCCACGATTCGGCAAAAGGTAATTCCATGATGTTGCTTTTAGGTTAAAGTTGATTTTGCCACAAAGATAGTCAGATATTGCCGTATGTGCAAATAAATTGCCCTAAATGTTCGTTTGCTTATATTTTGTACTTAAATATGCGGTATATCCGATTTGATATTAGATATAGTTCCATTAGCGGCTGCATCATTCAGCTGTGCAGTTCTGACGGTCGTCTAATGATGTCACAGTATAGCCCATTTTGCGGAGTCCCTCTATAAGGCCCTCGTTGCCGGCGAGGTGCAAAGCCCCGACAACGAACAATACGCTCCGGGTGTCCATCATCCGGGGCATTTTGCTGAGCCAGTTATTGTTGCGGTCGGTGAGCAAACGTTTCCAGAATTCCGGGTCATCGCTTTCCTGCCGGCTGAGGGCATAAACGCCCTCAATGTCACGCGCCATATAACGGGAGTTCAATTCCCTCGCATTGTATGCCTCCTTATCCGGGTTGTCAAGAAATTTGACCAAGGCATCCGCTTGCTCACGTATGCTTGCAGAGCGGTACAATAAAGAGGCTTGCTCTTCTGCTGTCTCAAACCCCATGATTTCCTTGCCGCGTTTTGCACCCTCATCTTGCAGGTATGAATCAAGCTGCCCCTCATTTCCGGAGAAATCTTCTTTGACCATAGCCATGGCAGCCATTGTCTGTATCGCCATAGGGCATAATCCCTCGAACAGCTCCAGTCTCATATTGGTGATGGACTGAAACGAGGCGTTAGCACGCGAATAGACAGAGTCGGGGAGAACCTGGCAGAGTGTCGAGTCTGCGGGAGCAAGCATATAAGGCATAATCCGGTTTGCCATCTCTATTTGGCTGATGCCTGCCATTTCGATTTCACCAGTGACTGCATCAGTCTCATCCAGCGCCTTATATATATAAGGTATGGAATCGAGTATGCTCAACGGAGCAAGGTGGTGTGTCCCGAACAGGTAGGACGGCTTTTCAAGTCCATTCCCGGAAATGCGGTAGAGTAGTTGGCTTTGGGCTGCGGCAAAGCCTAAAGCGATGCATGCGCAGATAATTAATAATCGGTGTCTCATGGTTGCGTATATTTTCTCGACTGCAAAGATGCGAAATATTTCCGAGTTTCAGAATTTTCATGCCCCAAAGTTGGTTTCAGCTCGCTGAAACTCGGGCCAAATCA
>DHKE01000026.1 GCA_002404675.1 Porphyromonadaceae bacterium UBA4702
GTGCCGTGTCCGCAACCAAGTCATTACAAATCAATTAATTGCACCTGCCACCCTTGCGGACACGGCACGCCGTGTCCCTACTGGCTGCGCACAAATAGAGGGTGTGCCTGTTTTGACACACCCCCTCGCATTATGAATATGATGTATGCCGTTATCTGACAATCACCTTATGCGTGCTTGCCGCTGTCGGCGTTGACACACGCACCATATATACACCAGCAGGCCATGCCGCGGTGTCGATGCGGTCTGCGCAGGCAGATGCTACCTTCTGGCCGGAAACAGAATAGACTTCAACCTTTGCTCCGTCAGCGCCCGCAGTGCGAATTTCGCGCCCGGCCGTCCATATCTTCACATTGTCCTCGCTGGCAGCCTCGATACCCGAAAGGGCATTGACTTTGAACGCGGGCGAAATAGTCTGGCGTTGGCGGTTGCCGGCCTTGTCAGTCATCTCGATGCGAAGGTCGAACCATCCGGTCTTGCTCGTGCGGTCAACTTTGGCAAGGTTTGCCGAATAGCAGTCGCCGAAGCCCGGCATGAAGAAAAGTTCCGGCACTTGAGCCACCTCTATCGGGGAGAATGTATCCTCGCCGTATGGAGCGTACTCCACTTTCGTCGCTGCCGTCTCAAACGTATAGTAACAGTCGCTGGCCGAATTGTAGACCCACTGGAAGTCTCCGCCAGAGAAGTACATCGTGCCGTCGGCGGCGTTGTCAAAGCGGTCTGTGACTTTGCCATCCTTGTCCTTGAACATCAGCATCTGGAGTGTGGGAGCTGTCCAGTCCTCGTTACGCTCGTCGTAGCTCATCTCGGTGATGTTCTTGCCCGGAAGCCCATCGACGGTTACGTTCTCATTGCGGAAAACGACATCGATTTTGCCCGGCTCGTGACCGTTTGTCGCCCAGCCGTACAGCCAGCCCACTTCAAAATCCTTGCTGGCGGAGAGCTGCGGCTCGCCGTTGAGGGAGAAGTCCGTGACCTTGCAGTATTCGTCTGCGCTGCGCACTTCGCCGAGGCGGCCAATGTAAGACGGCACTATCACCGTCATGCTGTTCTCCCCTATCGGGTTCTTTTGCTGCATGACAACCGAAATCGGAGTCGAATCACCATACTTCTGCCCTTTCATGTCAGATGTATAGGTATATGCGGGATGTCCCGGGTATTCGAGCATGTCAGAGCCGTCTTCAGGTATCTGGAATGCATGGTTGCCGCAAAGTGTGTGGTTGTTGTTGACATACTCCCACACTCCGTTCTCGGAAGGTATGACGGGCAGTCCGTAAGTACACCAGTAACCTCTCGTGTAGCCGTTTTCATCCACTTCGGCATACTCCACCAGAGCAGGTATGATTGCGGTATGCAGGTCAAGACCGGGCTTGGCAGCTTCAGCCGACAGCCATATTTCGCAATTCTCGTCTGTGTTCATCAAATCGCCGACTGCCAAATGGTTGTACTTGTTCAGCCACACCTGCGCACGCAGGCATTTCCGGTACTTGAACTGGTCATGCGTAGCCTCCCACAGCGGCGAATGTGCGAAATCTTCCTCATAGCGCACGAATGGCGCGTCATTGCGCATAACAGCCTTCTCAAGACCCTCCTGCGATGTCTCGAGCACATAGTAATTGTTGTTGGCGGTAATGCCGGTCAACGAGATGAACAGATAGTTTTTGCTGACAGGCGACATGTACCGGCTCATCAGGTATTCTGTTTTCTCCTTTTCTTCCGCCTCGCGTCCGTCATTGCTGGTGACGGCACTCAATATGCCGCCGACACCCCTGCGGTACAACAAGCACTGGTTGGTGACATAGTCTACCGTGGCATTGGTGCGGTCGAAAACGGGGGTGCCGTCCTCCGTGAACGTCACTACCGGCGTGACCGCCTTTGAGCCGTCAGGCAGGTAGCCCTCCACGATGACGTACTGCGAGGCTTCCTCTGTTTTGAGGTGTATATCGGTGTCTCCCTCTATCACCACTCCCTCGCGGACGACCGACGCGCTGGCTTTGCCGCTCAGCACATAGCAGTCAGCGAAAATGTCGTAGGTGCCGGCCGGCACTTCAAAGTCGCAGGACTTCTCCTGCAGGATAGCATCGTCGAAATACGATTCGTTGTAGATGCAGAAATACGGCTCGCCTTCTCCCTCTTTGAAGTCGAACTCGATATGCACCTTGAACAGCTGCCCGTCGGCCCGCGTGGGTTTGTGCATGCGCGGGTTGTCGGGTATGAAACGACGCTGGTGCTCTGCCGCCGCATCCGTGGCTCTGCCTGTGACACGCTGTGCAGGGCTTTGCGCCCATGCGCATACGCTGGCGGCTGCCATCAGGATTGCAAGTATGATTCTTGTCATGATGTTGTTTTGTTTAGGGTTGTACATGCGGAATTCCGAGGTGCAAATTTCCGTGTTTCCGGGTGCTTCCACAAGTTTTTCAGGTCTACAAACGGTCTACATCTCCCATAACCGGCTGATACTTCCGCAGATAATCCGCAGTAGCCATAGTTTTGCCTCAAAATATTTGTGTAACGGCTCTTGGAGAAACAGCCATTTATTGCTAATTTTGCAGTGTATGCGGCAGGGGGCGCAAGCCGCCGCGCATGCCCCGAATTATTAATGTAATATACAACACCGAATAAACACCACATACTATGGCATTATGGTTTGAGTGCAAAGTCCGCTACGACAAGATGCAGGAGAACGGCGCGGTCAAGAAAGTGACAGAGCCGTACCTCGTGGACGCGCTGTCATTCACAGAGGCGGAAGCCCGCATCATCGAGGAGATGAAACCGTTCATCTCAGGAGAATTCACCATCTCCGCTGTCAAGAAGACCAAAATCTCGGAAATATTCTTCGATGAGACGGGTGACCGGTATTACCTGACCAAGGTGAACTTCATCACCATCGACGACAAGGGCATCGAGAAGAAATCCGCCACGCTGATACTCGTGCAGGCCTCCGACTTCGAGGGTGCGTTGCGCCGCTTCAATGAGGGTATGAAAGACAGCGCAGCCGACTACGAGATTGCCTCGATAGCCGAGACCATGCTCATGGACGTGTACCCGGCTGACCTCTCCGGCAAGCACGCTGCACAGCCATGATAGCCGACAGATTGCAGCAACTGCGTTCCGAAATGCCGGAGGGCGTGACGCTGGTAGCTGTCTCCAAGTTCCACCCGGTGGAGGCGTTGCAAGAGGCATACGACGCGGGGCAGCGCATATTCGGCGAGAGCCGCGTCCAGGAGCTGCTGGCAAAACAGCCGCAGCTTCCCGACGACATACAGTGGCACTTCATCGGACACCTTCAGACCAACAAGGTGCGCCACATCATCGGCCGCACCTCGCTCATCGAAAGCATCGACACGGAGCGGCTGCTCAGCATAGTAGATTCGGAATCCGCCCGTGCAGGTGTCACCACACGTGTGCTGATGCAGCTCCATGTGGCTCGCGAGGAGACTAAATTCGGCTTCTCGCCCGAGGAACTACTCGACTATTTCCGCGACCGCCGTTTCGAGAGCCTGGCCAACACCCACATCTGCGGCGTAATGGGCATGGCCTCCAACACCGACGACATGGCGCGTGTCGCCGCCGACTTCGATGCCATACGCAGCGTCTATGACCGGATAATCAACGAGGTCGCCCCTGACCTGCGCGGCTTCGACATCGTGTCGATGGGCATGAGCGGAGACTGGAGCATAGCCGTCAGCCACGGCTCGAATATGGTGCGCATCGGCTCAGACATTTTCGGGGCAAGACAGTATTGAACGGCGAAAATGCTGTTTTTCAGCATAATTTGCCCACGCAATCAAATATTTTTGTACCTTTGATTGCTCTATTTCGAGCCAAAGGGTTGTTATAGGAGCATAGAACAGGATACAGGTAATATCGACTAACGAATATGGTTACTACTACAGACAAAACTTCCAGCAATGGCAGAGGGATCGCCATAGTGGCGATGTGCTTCCTGTTTGCCATGATTTCCTTCGTCACGAACCTTGCCGCTCCCATAGGCACGATATGGAAAGGGCATTACGAATGGGCCGGCATGGTCGGCAACCTAATGAACTTTCTTGCATACCTCGTCATGGGAATACCCGCCGGCAACCTGCTCGTCAAAATCGGATACAAGAAAACCGCGCTGTGGGCGATTGCAGTCGGCTTCATCGGCATCGGCATACAGTACCTGTCGAGCGTCGCGGGCGGGAGCGTGCCATTGTTCTCCGTAAGCGGCGAGCCGGTGATGCTCAACTACATCATCTACCTGCTCGGCGCGTTCACCTGCGGCTTCTGCGTATGCATGCTCAACACTGTCGTCAACCCGATGCTCAACCTCCTCGGCGGAGGCGGCAACAAGGGCAACCAGCTCATTCAGCTCGGAGGCTCGCTCAATTCGCTGTCTGCCACGCTAACGCCATTCGTGGTAGGAATGCTCATCGGGGCGGTGACTGGCACTACCTCTATGGACGACGTTGCGCCGCTGCTGTGGATTGCAATGGGCGTATTCGCAGCCGTGTTCACAATCATATCCTTCACCCCCATACCCGAGCCGCACCTGAAGTCTGGCGAACATGAAGTGGAATATAAGGTACACGACAAATACTCCGCATGGAGCTTCCGCCATACCGTCCTCGGCGTTGTCGGCATATTCCTCTATATGGGCATAGAAATCGGCATCCCCGGCGTGCTCATGTTCTACCTCAACGACTCCGCAGCCTCCGGCATCACCGAGGGTGCAACAGCCGTGGCTGGCGCAGTAGTTGCCGTCTACTGGCTGCTGATGCTCGTCGGACGGTTCTCCTCATCGCTCATCTCCGGCGCTGTCTCAAGCCGCACGCAGCTCACGGCGACTTCTGCCACAGCAATAGTGTTCATACTCCTCGCGATTTTCCTCCCCTCCTCCATACGCATCTCGATGCCCTCATACTCCGTAGACGCCGGCTTCGCAATGGCGCAAGTGCCTATATCCGCACTGTTCGTAGTGCTCTGTGGGCTTTGCACCTCAATCATGTGGGGCGGCATCTTCAACCTCGCTGTCGAAGGCCTCGGCAAATACACGGCCCAGGCTTCCGGCATTTTCATGATGATGGTCGTCGGCGGAGGCATCATGCCCCTCATTCAGGAGAAAATAGCCGCAATCGCAGGATACATGGATTCCTACTGGCTCGTAATTGCCATGCTGGCTTACCTGCTCTATTACGCCATCGCCGGCTCGAAAAACGTAAACAAGGACATCCCCGTATAGCCCTTCCGCTATACATTATAATATATACGGAAAACAACAATCTAACATAAACGGACGCTCCCGGCGGAAACACCGGCGCGGACACCTAAACTGAAAAATGGAAATCAATCCCCAAATTCTCAACACAGCCGCAGACAACCTGCGTGTGCTCATCGCCCAAATGGTCGAGACTGCCAAGTCAGGACACCCGGGCGGCGCAATGGGCGGCGCAGACTTTGCCAACGTCCTCTTCTCAAAGTACCTGGTCTACGACCCCAACAACCCGACATGGATAGCCCGCGACAGGTTCTTCCTCGACCCGGGACACATGTCCCCGATGCTCTACGGCGTGCTTGCACTCTCCGGCAAGTTCACTATTGACGAACTCAAGCAGTTCCGCCAGTGGGGCAGCGAAACGCCAGGCCACCCGGAACTCAATCCGGCTCGCGGCATCGAAAACACGTCAGGCCCTCTCGGACAGGGACACGTCATGGCTGTCGGCTGCGCCATTGCCGAGCGTTTCCTCGTTGCCCGCTTCGGCGAAACCCTTGCCCACAAGACATACGCATACATATCTGACGGCGGCATTCAGGAGGAAGTGTCACAGGGTGCCGGCCGCATTGCCGGACACCTCGGATTGAGCAACCTAATAATGTTCTATGACGCCAACGACGTGCAGCTCTCCACCACTGTTGACGAGGTGACATCCGAGGACACTGCTGCCAAATACCGCGCATGGGGTTGGAACGTCCTCGAAATCAACGGCTCAGACCCAGTCGCAATTTGCGGCGCGCTCGAAGTTGCCAACCAGGAACGTCGCCGCCCTACCCTCATCATCGGCCACACCATAATGGCTCGCGGTGCTGTCACTGCCGACGGCAAGTCGATGGAAGGCTGGGTATCGACCCACGGCCAGCCCATCTCCAAGGCCGGCGCTGACATGGCAGCCACAATACGCAACCTCGGAGGTAATCCCGAGAATCCATGGGAGGTACGTCCCGAGACTGCAGAGCTGTATGAACAGCGGCGCAAACAGCTCGCCGACATTGCAGCAGCCCGCCACAATGCCGAAAACGAATGGCGCAAGAAGAACCCTGAACTCGCCAAGACACTCGACGGATACATCGCCGGCAAACTCCCCGAACTCGACTGGGACAAGGTGGTTGTCAAGCCCAACAGCGCGACACGCGCCGCTTCCGCAGCTGTCCTCTCATTCCTTGCCGAAAACATCGGCAACATGATTGTCTCAAGCGCAGACCTCGCCAACTCCGACAAGACTGACGGCTTCCTCAAGAAGACAAGCCAAATCGAGCCTGGCGACTTCAACGGCGCGTTCTTGCAGTCTGGCGTGGCAGAACTCACAATGGCGTGCATCATGAACGGCATAGCACTCCACGGCGGAATGTACGCCGCGTGCGGTACATTCTTCGTGTTTTCAGACTACATGAAGCCGGCTATACGCATCTCAGCCCTCATGGAGCAGCCTGTGAAATACATCTTCACCCACGATGCGTTCCGTGTCGGCGAGGACGGCCCGACTCACGAGCCTGTCGAGCAGGAAGCACAGATACGTCTGCTCGAGCAGATGAACAACCTCTCCGGCCGCCCCGCAGCACTCGTGCTACGTCCCGCAGACGCTGCCGAGACTGTGGCTTGCTACCGCATGGCGATGGAAAACACCGAGTCTCCCTCGGTAATGATACTCTCACGCCAGGACATCAAGGACATTCCCGGCGACGACCGCCGCAAACAGGCATTCGGCGCAGTCCGCGGCGGATATGAGGTAATGACAGCTGAAAACCCTGATGTTGTGCTTGTAGCCGACGGAAGCGAGGTGTCCCTGCTCTGCGACGTGGCTGAATCGCTGAAACAGGACGGCATACACACCCGCGTCGTGTCTATGCCCTCTATCGGCGTGTTCACTCGCCAGGACAAGGCATACCGCGACAGCATCCTCCCGGAAGGCGTGCCAACATTCGCGCTCACCGCCGGCCTGCCCGCGACATTCTACCCGATCAGCCGCGACAACTGGCGCATTTTCGGCCTCAAACGCTTCGGCGCATCAGCCCCGTACAAGGTTTTGGACGAAAAATTCGGCTATACGACCGAAAATATTGCATCTGAGGTCAAACAAATGATTAAGAAATAGTTTGCGAACAGAATTTTTATTGTAACTTTGCACAATAATCGTAGGCTCGCCCTTTTCGCTCCCTCCAAGCGGAGGGATACAAGGCAGCAATGCCGGGCGCAGAGGGTATGCATACGGTAAAAGTGAATAAAATTATAACTATTAATATTGTTGTTTTATGAAAAAACTTGGATTACTTGCTCTGGCTGCTGCCGCTGTATGCGGTACATCAGCAGCTTCTGCCCAGGAAGTGACCTATGTTGAGGATTGCTCACAGGGCCTGTTGATCAATCGTGCTCCGAACAACTGGTTCATCACCGCTCAGGGTGGTGCAAACATCTTGTTCTCTCACCACGATGTTCACGCAAAATTCCAAAACCGTATCGGCCCGCAGGCCAACCTCTTCGTCGGCAAGTGGGTAACTCCCGTGTTCGGATTCCGCATGGGTGCTTCTTGGATCATGCCCAAGGGCGCTACTGTTGAAGACGGATTCTTCCGCAAGATGAACGCCGGCACTCTCGACGGCAACAGCAACTACTACGATGAGAAATTCATGGGCCTCGGTCCGGAATTCGACATCCTCGTCAACCTCACCAACTGGTGGTGCGGCTACAAGCCCAACCGCGTCTACAATGCAGTCCTCCACGGAGGTGCTGGTGCATACTGGACATTCGCCCGCCGTTTCAAAGGCGACGACATCAAGTGGCGTGCTGCCCACAACACTATGCTGTTCGCAAACATCGGTCTGCAGAACAACTTCCGCGTGTCTAAGCACGTTGACATCTTCGTTGACGCTCAGTTCGAGATCATCGACATGAACAACACTGACGCTTACTGCGACTACAACGCATACTTCACAGCAAGCCTCAACGCCGGTTTCACTTACAACTTCGGCAAGACTGACTGGAACTGCCCCGTTACCGCTGTTTGCCCCACTTGGAAGTACACCGACGCAGAGGGTGACGCTCTCGTTGCCAAGCTCGCCCAGGCTGACCGCAAGATCCGCGACCTCCAGGCTCAGCTCGACGACTGCCTCAACCGCCCCGTTGAGCAGAAAGTGGCTAAGTGCGAAGGCCTCGCTACTATCTACTACCCCATCAACGTCTACACTCTCGACAAGCGCGACAAGATGCTCCTCAACTCTGTTGCAGAGGTCATGAAGAACAACTCAAACCAGACTTACACTCTGACTGGTTGGGCTGACAACTACACCGGCACTGACGAAATCAACACTCGTCTCCGTCACAACCGTGTAAACGGCGTGAAGGACTATCTCATCGGCCGTGGTGTCAACGCTGATCAACTCGAGGCCGGCATCGACGCTAACAACCTCACTGACTTCGGTGAGAAGTGCGCTCCGCTCGACCGCGCTGTGACTATCGCAGAAAAATAATTCCCGATAACTCATAATCCGGGTTCTCGCCCGGAAAATATATGTGGGTGTGCCAAATTTGGCACACCCACATTTTTTATGCGCAGCCCAGTA
>DHKE01000050.1:0-1161 GCA_002404675.1 Porphyromonadaceae bacterium UBA4702
CCCCAAATACAATAACCCCAAACCAATGAACAATAAAATAACAATAACCAGTCTCGACAGCATCAGCGATGCTGCCAAAGAATTCGTAAAGAACATGGGCAAAGGTAAAGTCTTTGCCTTCTACGGCAAGATGGGTGCCGGAAAAACAACCTTCATTAAAGCAATCTGCGAATGTCTCGGTGTTGATGATACCGTCACTTCGCCAACTTTCGCCATCGTTAACGAATATTCTTCCAATAAGGTGGATTTCCCTATCTACCATTTCGACTTCTACCGCATAAAGAAGCTCGAGGAGGTGTACGACATGGGATATGAGGATTATTTCTATGGTGGCGGAGTATGCTTCATTGAATGGCCTGAACTGATTGAAGACTTATTGCCCAAAGACGCTATTCGCGTAGACATTAAGGAGAATGAGGACGGCACAAGAACAGTATGTTTCTGATGACCCAAGACGAACAATTCATGCATAAGGCTCTTGTCGAGGCACAGACAGCCTTTGACGAAGGAGAAATCCCTGTAGGCGCTATCGTCGTTTGCCAGGGGAAGATAATATCACGTGCCCATAACCTGACGGAGACCCTCACTGACGTTACCGCACATGCCGAAATGCAGGCTATCACGGCTGCCGCTAATGCTCTCGGCGGGAAATACCTTACGGGGTGCACCCTTTACGTTACCGTAGAACCGTGTCCGATGTGTGCCGGTGCTATCGGTTGGGCACAGATTCCACGTATCGTATATGGTGCTCCCGATGAGAAACGGGGATACCGCAAGTTTGCCCCTAATGTGTTCCACCCTAAGGCGACAGTCGTGGGCGGTGTGCTTGAAGACGAATGCAGATCGCTGATGCAAGACTTCTTTAAACAGAGGAGATGAAAGGTCTCACGCTTTATGGACTTCTACTGAAGAAAAGACAATAAAAGAGGAACTCCGTGCTTGGCATACCCTTGGAATGATGCCAAACACGGAGTTTCTCTTATTTATTTGAAGCGACTTGCCGGATTACAGCAGGGCGTCAAACTTCTTCTGAATAGCCGACTTCGACTGTCCACCTACAAGGCGGTCTACAACTTCACCTCCCTTGAAGAAGAGGATTGTAGGAATGTTGCGGATTCCGAACTCCATAACGATGTCGTCGTTCTCCTCAACATCACACTT
>DHKE01000050.1:1221-3868 GCA_002404675.1 Porphyromonadaceae bacterium UBA4702
TCAACATCACACTTACCTACTACGATCTTGCCGTCGTACTCCTTTGCCAACTCCTCGATATAAGGGGCAATGGCACGGCAAGGACCACACCATGTAGCCCAGAAATCTACTACTAAAGGCTTGTCGCCATTTTTCAAACTCTCAAAGTTCTCGGTTGTGATTGTTACTTCCATTTTCTTTTTTTATTTTGTTATTAATAATTCTGTTTACATTTTCTCTACGGCAAACTGTATGCCATATTTCCTGTTGTGACAATAGAAACCGTCTATCTGCCAATTTTATTCATAAATGAAATGGTGAACGGCGTACAGACAATATTCTATTATGTATCAGTTTATATGATACTCCATAGCCTCACAACTGTCTATGAAGAGCAGCAAATTGCGCGTAACGTCTACACCTGGTAACTTGGAGCGCATCAGCACGCCCCGACGGTCTTCCACGCTGTTTAGTTGCATAAACACCTGCGTCTTGCCCGGTGTCTCACTCACCATCTCAAAGAGGTCTGACACCATGACCTGAGTAACCTTCTGCGGATCGATATTGATTGTTATCTTCTCGATATACTTATCTTTCACCGTGTTCAGATACTGAACATCATTTATGTTTACATCATAGAATTTCGATGTGGCATACTTCTGCGAAATGGTCATCTTGACATACACGGAGCAATTCTCAGAGAACATACCCTTCCATCTGCCCCATGGCTCACCGAAGAGAGCAAGTTCGCCGGAGCCGGTGAAATCCTCTATCGTCACTATGCCGAACGGCGACCCTTTCTTTGTAAATCCCTCCCGGATACCGGTAACAATTCCTCCGAATGTTACTTCGCCTTTCTTTGCAAGTTCTTCCTTGTCGCCAATCTCGGTGCATTTAGTGTTACAGAGACTGTTGAGCACCACGGCAAACTCGTCGAGCGGATGTGCCGAGAGATAGATACCCACGAGTTCGCGCTCACGGTTAAGACGAATGATGTCGCTCCACTTTTCAAAGTTTTCAGGAAACTTCGGTGGTGTTACTTCCACGGCATCGAAGGCCCCGAAGAGCGAGTTCTGCGCCTCCCGCTTAGCCGACTGATACGACTGTCCGAAACGTATCAGCGTATCAAAGAAGCTGTCGCCGCGCTCATTGGTTCCCATAAGCTGTTCGCGAGGAATGCCGAAACTGTCGAAGCCACCGCTGAGTGCCATACTCTCGAAGCATTTGCGGTTGCAGGCACTGAGGTTTACGCGCTGCACGACATCGAAGATATCCTTATACGGTCCGTTTTTCTCTCTCTCGCTAATCAGTGCTTCGGCAGCTGCCGTTCCCATTCCCTTTATTGCCGCGAGTCCGAAACGTATCGCTCCATGACTGTTCACGCTGAACTTATTGCGACTCTCGTTTACATCCGGTCCGAGTGTCTGAATGCCCATAGCGCGACACTCGTCCATGAGTTTCGTGATTTCAGTTATGTTGGCAAGGTTCCGGCTCATATTGGCAGCCATATATTCTGCCGGGTAGTGAGCCTTGAGATATGCCGTCTGGTATGCCACCCACGAATAGCATGTGGCATGACTCTTGTTGAAGGCGTAGCTGGCGAATTTCTCCCAGTCTGCCCATATCTTCTCGAGTACTTTAGGGTCATGACCGTTCTTCTTTCCTCCCTCGATGAACATAGGCTTCATCTGGTCTACGATGGCTTTCTTCTTCTTTCCCATCGCCTTTCGGAGGGCATCGCTCTGACCGCGGGTGAAGTCGGCAAGCTGGCGTGAGAGGAGCATCACCTGCTCCTGGTATACGGTAATGCCGTAGGTATCCTTTAGGTATTTCTCCATGCAGGGGATATCGTATTTTATCTCCTCCTTACCGTTCTTTCGGGCGATGAACGACGGGATGTAGTCCATTGGTCCCGGACGGTAGAGGGCGTTCATGGCGATGATGTCCTCAAAGGTAGTAGGATGCAGCTCACGGAGATATTTCTGCATTCCGGCAGACTCAAACTGGAAGGTGCCGATGGTGCGTCCCTCGCTATATAGTTTATATGTATCGGGGTCGTCGATAGGAATTGTGTCGAGGTCAATCTCCTTTCCCGTATGCATACGGATATTCTCCACTGCCTCCTTCAGAATGGAGAGAGTCTTCAGTCCGAGGAAGTCCATCTTGATAAGGCCAGTCTGCTCGATGACACTCCCCTCGTACTGCGTCGAAATCACCTTCGAGCCGTCGGCATCCTCGCCCATCATGACCGGCACCCAGTCGGTGATGTCGTCACGGCAGATGATTACACCGCAAGCGTGCACGCCCGTAGTGCGCACGTTGCCCTCGAGCTGCGGTGCGTACTTTATCACCTCGCGTATGTTCGGGTTGGGGCTGTCGGCCTCTGCCGCCAGCTCCTTGACATACTTCATGCAGTTCTTGAAATTCACCTTTACCGACTTGCCGTCCACCTCGGGCAGCTTGTCGGGGATAAGGCGTGCGAGGCGGTTGGACTCTGCGAGGGGCACCTCCATGATTTTCGCCATATCCTTGATAGCGGACTTGGTCGCCATGGTCTGGTAGGTGATGATGTGCGCCACCTTCTCCGCGCCGTATTTCTCGGTCACATATTTCAGCACCTCATACCGGCCGTCGTCGTCGAAGTCCACATCGATATCAGGCAGCGAGA
>DHKE01000050.1:3930-8012 GCA_002404675.1 Porphyromonadaceae bacterium UBA4702
GTTGAGGAAACGCTCAAACAGCAGGTCATACTTAATGGGGTCGATGTCGGTGATGCCCAGACAGTATGCAGCCGCGCTGCCGGCCGCAGAGCCACGTCCCGGACCTACGCTCACGCCGAGCTTGTTGCGGGCTGTGTTGATGAAGTCCTGCACGATGAGGAAATAGCCCGGGAAACCCATGGTCTTCATGATGTACAGCTCGAAATTGAGCCGCTCCTTCACTTCGTCGGGCAGCGGGTCGCCGTAACGCTTCACCGCGCCCTCCATGGTCAGCTTGCGCAGGTAGTCGGCTTCGAGCTTGATGCGGTACAGCTTGTCATAGCCGCCCAGCTTGGCTATCTTCTTCTCGCCGTCAGCCTCGCTCATCACTACATTGCCGTTCTCATCGCGGGTAAACTCGTCGAACAGGTCACGCTCTGTCAGCGTCTCGCGGTACTGTGCCTCAGTGCCGAATGATTCTGGAATGTCGAATGTCGGCATGATCGGGGCATGGTCTATGGAGTAAGTCTCCACCTTGTCGAGGATTTCCTGCGTATTGTCAATAGCCTCGGGAATGTCGGCGAATATCTCGCGCATCTGCTCGGTAGACTTCAGCCACTCCTGCTTGGTATAGTGCATACGCGGCTCGTTGAACCGCTTCTGCGTCGAGATGCAAATCAGGCGGTCATGCGCCTCGCCGTCAGCCTCCTCCACGAAATGCACGTCGTTGGTGGCGACTACCTTGATGTCATATTTGCGTGCAAACTGGAGCAGCACCTCGTTGACCTTGCACTGCTGCGGGTACACATCGACATTGGCATTGGGCTTGTCTGTCTTGTGCCGCTGCAGCTCGATGTAATAGTCATCGCCGAATACCTCCTTGAACCAGCGCACACGCTCCTCGGCAAGTTCCAAACGCCCCTCGGCAATGTGGCGCGGCACTTCGCCGCCCAGGCACGCCGAGCATACGATCAGCCCCTCGTGATGCTCCGCCAGTTCGTATCGGTCGGTGCGGGCATGGTAGTAGAACCCTTCAGTCCATGCCTTGCTGACGAGCTTGATCAGGTTGTGGTAGCCCTTCTCGTTCTTTGCCAGCACTATGAGGTGGTATCCCTTGTCGTTCTTGTCCTTGCGGTCAGTCAGGCGGTCAGCGGCACAATACATCTCGCAGCCGAGTATCGGCTTGAACTTCTCGTCGTCGCCGCGCTTGGAGTTGACCTCTTCGACATAGTTGAAGAACTCCTTGATGCCGAACATGTTGCCATGGTCAGTAAGGGCGATGCCGCGCATGCCGAGGTCGATAGCCTTGTTGACGAGGCCTTTGACAGAAGCCTTGCCGTCAAGCAGGCTGTACTGCGAGTGCACATGGAGGTGTGTGAATGGAATGTCTGACATATTCGTATGCTTTACAACAAGTTGACGTAACCGGGCGGAAGCACGCCAGCAGTCAGGCGTGTAAGCCGTTCCCCGGAGAGACAACCGGCGGTGGTGACAGTATCAATTAGTACAAAAAGAAAAAGAGGAAAGAACCTTCCGGCAATTTCCTCCTTCAGTAGCCGATCCGGGACTCGAACCCGAGTCTCCACCGTGAGAGGGTGGCGTGCTAACCGCTACACTAATCGGCCATTATTTCAAACTCAGGAGCAATGCCCCCTTGTTTTCGAGTGCAAAGTTACTGCCTTTTGGCGGAACTGCCAAATCTTTCGGCAAAAAAATTTCGACTATTTTCATCGCTCGCAATTACCCGGCTGAATATCAACCAAATAAAAATCACACAAATTCCGGCTTTGCCATGCCGCGCATTTTTCCTATCTTTGCGGTAGCGGAACAATGCACATAGACACATCATGGCAGACAACTATCTGGAACGCAGAATGGAGGAATACCGCAACGGCACACTGGCGCAATCGCTGCGCCGCAGTGTCGCGATGACCCGCAAGCGCCCCAAGACCCGATACGAGGCTCTGCGCGCGCTTGTGGTATGCCACGGCCTCAACGCCGATGCCGAAAAGCTTATACGCACCTTCGCCGCCCGGCGATGCCGCATTTCGTTTGCAAGTAACAGCCGCACAGCCGGCAGTACACTCGCACAATCCTGCGGCGCACGCTTCTACCCCATAGACGAAATGAGCGACGAAGCCGTGTCTCTGACAGCAGGAGCCGCCGCCAAGCACTACGGCAGCCTGAATGCCATAATATATTGTGGCGAGGAGGCTCGCGACTTGCGCAGAATAGCCGCAGCTTCAAACCTCACAAAGGAGTGCCTGTTGCTGACCGCATCACGCGAAGATTTGCCAGACACCAGCCATTTCAATACCAGCGACGAGGACTTTGCCCTCCGTTGCCTGACTTATTGCGCAAATACGACAACACCTCAATAGAACCAACCCATGAAAACAACCAAATCCATCCGCAAATCCATTTGCATGACAGCCATCGCGGCATTGTTCACCGCCCTCCCCTCTTGCGGAGGCTCGGCAGACAGAACCAACGAGAAGAAAGATCAGACTGGACTTGAGCTGGCAACGGCCGCCGAGGATGCGCCGACTGTCATTGACTTCTACGCCGACTGGTGCGGCCCGTGCCAGCAGTTCCGCCCCATATTCCACGCTGCGGAAAAGAAGTACGCCGGCCGCGTAAACTTCGAGACCGTCAACATCGACGAGCAGGAAGATTTGGCAGAGCAGTACGGCATCACCTCGATACCGACAATCGTATTCCTCTACGGCGACGGCGAGGAGGCAACACGCTTCGTCGGCGCAATGTCCTCTGACGACTTCAACGCGGCAATCGACATCATGCTCGGCGACGAGTGACCGCAATGTTCTGTTTGCAACCCATTTCCACACAACAATATCAAACAAATCTTCCCTCAACGTCAATGTCTTTGTCAAAAGAAGAAATTAGATCGCTTTTGAACGATATAGAAAACGAGCGTATTGAACGCACTATATCTACAGACAATACCCGAAAGATGTCTGAGGCAATATGCTCTTTTGCCAATGACATACGAAACACGAACAAACCAGGATACTTTATAATCGGAGCAACTGATGACGGAAAACTTGAAGGGCTAAGATTCACAGACGAGCAGCTTAGATCCTATGCAGGGTTGAGAAACACCGGTGCAATTTTGCCGCCTCCGGCCATGATGGTATATAAAGAAACATTCGAAGACGGAGATGTCGCAATAATCGAAGTCCAACCAAGCCATGAAACTCCAGTCCGCTACAAGGGTGTTATTTACATCCGGGTTGGAGCCCGCAAAGCAGAAGCAAATTCTGAAGAAGAGCGAATATTGACCGAAAAAGGGCAAGCACACAGTTCTTCATTTGACGGGCGTCCTTGCAGAGAAGCGACTATAAACGATTTAGACCTTGACTTGTTCAGAAAATTATACCTGCCAAAAGCTGTCGCAAAACAAACACTTGCAAACGACAACCGTGACATCACCCGGCAAATGGCATCACTACGGCTGTTTGACAACCGCTTCAACTGCCCAACTTATGCTGGAATACTTTTGCTGGCTCACAATCCTCAATATTTCATCCCGGGAGCATACATACAATATGTAAAATTTGCAGGGAAAGACAGAGTTTCCCAAGTTCTTAAAGAAAACCGCTTCACAGGCAACCTAATTTCCATGCTCATGGAATTGGAATATTTCATCAAATATTCAATTGAGGTTCAACGACCCGAATTTGTAAGCATATTAAGAGAAGAGAACCACATAAACTATCCATGTGAAGCCATTCGCGAATTAGCAATGAACGCCGTTATGCATCGAGCTTACAACGGCAACAATTCTCCAATTAAGTTCTATGAGTACTGCGATAGACTCGAAATAGACAACCCTGGCAATTTGTATGGTAAAGTCAACCCTGAAAACTTTCCAAATGAAACAGATTACCGCAACCCAAACATAGCCGAGATAATGAAAAACTTGGGCTATGTCAACAAATTCGGCAGCGGAGTTAATACTGTAACTTCATTGCTGGCTGAAAATGGCAATAGACCGCCACAATTCATTTTAGGAGACATCTCTACCTTCAAAGTCGTCGTTATTAGTTTTGATGTCACAGTAAACCGCCCAGATGTCATAG
>DHKE01000050.1:8098-10172 GCA_002404675.1 Porphyromonadaceae bacterium UBA4702
AACCGCCCAGATGTCATAGTAAATCCGACTGGGACTTCTATAGATCAGGGTAATTCCCATATATCACGCAAAGAACGCATAATCAGGCTTATGCAACAAAACAAACGCATAAGCGTCAAACAGATAGCATCCGAGTTGGGTGTCACCTCCCGTACAATATTCAGGCTAATCGACACGCTCAAGTCTGAAGGTAAAATCGAAAGACATGGCAGTGACAAAGCAGGCACATGGATTGTGGTCAAATGAACAACACAAGACTTTTGCCTTCTCTGGACTTCAGCGCGTCAATCGACTTTATGCACTGCGCCGGATGAAGGTTTGGGTCGCCATAGTCCTTGCGGTTGTCACGCTCGTGTCCTGTTCGCACGAGAGTGACACGCTGAAGCCTTTCGGCTGGAAGAGCGTAAGCCCCGAGGCAGACTCGCTGGTGCTTGCCGCAGAAATTCAACTGCTTGAAAAAGCTCCGGACGACTCTATCCGCATGACACTGGAGAATATGCGGAGGCTGCGGCTGCCTTCAGAACAAGCAAAGGCGATGGATGTCCGCTACCGTTTTTTCTTGTCAAGGCTGTTGTATTTCACCGAGGGCAGGGACACTGCCCTCGCCGAAATAGACAAGGCGACAACGCTTGTGGACTCAGTCCGCTGGAAATACGACTATGTCCGGATTTCCAGCTTCCGCAGGTTTATCACACTGTCAGAAAGCGAGAGGGCGACAAGCCTACTCAAAGACCTGGGAGACCTGGATTACTACAAGTCCATAGGCGACAAAGCCATGGAGGCCAATACTGACCAGTTGATTTCCTCTTGGTATGGGGAAATAGGCTGGACAGACAAAAGCGTCCTGTTCATGGACCGGTGCGACAGCCTGTATCAGCAGCTCGGATTCTACAAGACATACGCCCGCAACCGGATCAACCGAGCCAACCTGTACGAGGACATGGGAATGACCGCACAGCGCGACAGCGTAATGCAGATAATACTGCACGACAAAGCGGTGATGGACAATCCCTTGACTCGCTGCCTTGCGTTGCGCAACGCATATCTGTACTCCGGCGACTTTGACGCGCTGAAGACGCTGCAGCGCGAATCCACAGGCAACCCGTCATTCCGCAAGCTAATAAACTTCTACGAGGCTCTGCTGTCGGGAGAGTACCTTGACAGGGGGGCATTAGACTCCGCCGCATATTACAGCGACAAGTCGGTGGAAAAAGTTGACGTAGTCACCAATTACAACCTGCTTTCGATCATCCATTTCCGCCGCTCGCAGTATTTTGAGGCCATCGGCAAGACCGACAGCGCATTGTGCCAGTACAAGCTCTACATGGCAGCGTTTGACTCGGTGATGAGCAAGCGGCCATACGATCAGGCGCGGCTACAGGCTGCCCGTGAAGCAGAAGCCACGGAAATGCGGCTCGAGCGCGACCGCCAACACAACACCGTCGTTTTCCTGTCGGTGATTCTGGTATTGCTGGCAGTGGGCGGCACGACAGTGTTCTTCATGCAACGCCGACAGCAGCGAGCCAAGCTGAAAGAGGCCAAGGCTCGACTTGATCTGGAGCGCAACCGCCGCGAGATGATGGCGGCGATGATTTCCGTTGACGAACAGGAGAAAATGCTCGGCACTATCCATGAGGCGGTCGCGGAAATGAAAGACAAGGGCAACGGACAAGCCGCCAAACTGGAGACGCTGCTGAAGCAGCACTCGGCTATGTCAAAGGAAATCGACACGTTTCAGGACCTTTTCAAGAATGAGAACCCGCAGTTTCTCAACACATTAAAAGAGCGTTGGCCGGGACTTACGGAGAAGAACCTCAAGCTCGCGTCATACATCCGCATGGGACTCGGGCTTAAGCAGCTGGCTCGCATCATGTCGGTCTCCCCCGAATCGGTCAAGCAAGCACGGTGGCGGCTGCGTACCAAGCTCGGGCTGCCCAAGGACGTGTCGCTCGACGAGTTTCTACGCAACCTCGACACCGACTCTCCGAAATAATCCAGGGGCTTTATAGTCACGTATGGGATGCGGACAAAGTAGGGACACGGCGTGCCTGAACTGCACCCCAAAAGTTGGACG
>DHKE01000059.1:0-4862 GCA_002404675.1 Porphyromonadaceae bacterium UBA4702
AAGCCGAGAACGACTAAGAATGCTGTAGTTTGCCATGCCAATTGCAAAATGACACCGCCGAAAACTTCATCAGTGCTTTCGGCACACCGTGTCCGCTGGGATAGTTTGCAGTAAATCAAATAATTGTGCTTGTCGCTCGGCGGACACGGCACGCCGTGTCCCTACCCTGCCGGGAATAAGCCGAGGACAAATATGACTGCTGCAAAAAACTTGTCGGCTGCAAAATGACACCGCCAAATGATAATTGTGTGGAGCAAAAAACAGCGGAGGCTGTCGCGCAATGCGCGGCAGCCTCCGTTTGGATTATGTGGGGAAGTGATTACTTAACCACAACCTTTGTTGCTTTCTTGCCCTGAGTCTTGATGACTACCTGACCCTTTTCGGGGTTGACGATTTCCATACCCTGGAGGTTGAAGTACTTCACAGGAGCGTTCTCGTCAACTGCGATGTTCTCAACGCCAGTCATGTGGAGAGTGAATACCAATGTGATGGGCGCGTCCTCACCGAACCAGTAGTATGCAAGAGGCTCGTCTGTCATGCCGAAGTACATATTCTCGATGGTCATAGTATCATCCTCGATGCGCGAGCAGGGACCTGCAGCAGCGACTTCATCATAGATGTCCTCAATAGCCCAACCGTCGACGAAGAGACGCTTGCCCTCAGAGTTGAAGGGGTAGCCTTCTCTGTAATCAGAGGGGTCTGATTCAGATTCGCGAGCGTCAAACCAGAAGCCTGAACCAGTCAACGGACGCATGCAGACACAGTCGGGATTTGTAATGTCAAATACATAGAAGCCATTTGTGTTCTGACCTGCAAGTGAAGCGGCGTTGAGCTGTGACCATTCGCTGGTTGCGTAAGGATTTACAACAGCGATAAGACCCTCGTTCTCCTTGTTGCGGAGGAGCTGGAGACCAGTCACCTTGCCCGGACGGTGTTGCTCCTGGAAGAAATTCGAGAAGCAGTTTTCTTCATCGACATCTATAGTGCCGGCAGTTTCCCATTCGTCTGCATTGTAGACGAAGAAGTCGAGAGGCTTAGCCTCGAAGATACCAGCCATGAAGAAGTAACCGGCAGTCACGCGCATTGCGCAAGCATCGTAAGTGAACAGGCTGCCATCTTCCATGATGTTGAAAGTGAAGTCGCCGCCTTCGTTGGGCCATGAGACATTCACCTTGCCGTCACCAGCATCTTCGACTACTCCGGCACGGGCGGTAAACGTAACGTTTTCAGCATAATCTGCTACGTAGTAGTCAGTCTCCTGTGTGGGGATGATGATTTTGCCGTTGGCAAGGTCAACGTTGCCTTTCACTTCCACATCGCTCCAGGGAAGACCTGTTACGATTACCTCTGTGGGAGTGGAACCAGCCTTGATGACAGTTGTCAGAGAGCCTTCGTATCTGTCAGTACCCTTAAGCATCCAATGGTCGTATGCATTGTTGTAGATGCCATAGAGGTCGCTGACCTGAGAGATTTTCTTCGGGCCGTTCTGGCGCACGAATTTCGCGGGGCTTGCAACTGTAACAGTTGTAAGCTCGATGCTGCCGGCAACAGTCGCATCCTTTGCGGATGCAGACTTCTGCTCAACAGCTGCAGAGGCTGTCAGACAGGCAGCCATTGCAAATGCAAAAAGAGCGGAGCTTTTTTTCATTGTCGTAATTGTTTAGTTTGTTATTTAGTGTTTTGATATTCCGTTGTTTTCGGCAGGGACATAGCATACCCCTTATCCAGATGCAAAGGTAGCCCGAAAAACAATGCGATGCAAATTATTTCGGCATTTTTTTGTCAGTGTTGGTTATTTTCACAGCGGCAACGGCAGTTGACGTCCGCAATGCCATGAACGGCATCAGCCGGTGACGCGATTTTGGCGTCACCGGCTGATGATTATGCTGTACGGAAATTATGTCACTTCCAGACTTGCTTTGAGGTTTTCGCGCCCTTCTTGACGATTACCATCTGTCCGGGCATCGGCTCGCAGATGCGCACACCCTGCAGATTGTAGATCTCTACAGGAGCATCCACGTCATCTGCAATTTCACTTACTCCAGACCCATCGTCATAAACGAATGTACAGCGACCGAGACTGGTCTCGCGAGAGTTCATGATGTATTTTCCTACAATAAAATACACCTTGTTCTTCTGGCCTTGCGAGAAATCAATGTTGATCTCTATGTCACGGGTATTGCCGGCAGAAATGAACGGCATCTCGGAATAGACATTGTCCACAACGGGTATCATGGATCTCTTGTTTGTGGGATCCTGCTCATAGATGCCGAGGATAATCTGTCCGTCGAAATACCCTTTTTTGATTTCGTAAGTCATCGCGAACGGAATTTTCGAGAGATCGCTGACCTTGTATGTGACATAATAAGTTATGTCACCGTCCACAACCTGCTCCTTCGGGGCATCGGGTATTGTGAACTTCTTCAGTGTCGGCGTTCCTGAACCGGGGTTCGGCTTCAGGGTGACTTTCTTGTTCACTCCGTCATAGCGGGCCTGTGTTTCGGGATCGTAGAATATCATGGTAAATTCGGTGTCAGCTGAAACCGAGGAACTGTTGCCGTTCTGGTCATAGAAGCGTGAAACCCACTCCTTGTCAGCCTGCTCTCCGGGCATGAGGCTGACAATAATGCTCTCGCCAACAAACTTGATGTTGCCGCCCGCATCGAGCAGTGCGGGGCAAACGCCGTTGGAGAGCTCGAGGTCAGAATTGTTGGCGAAGTGCGCTTTCAGGCGGAAATTCTTGCCGGCAAACATCTCAGACATCGGCTCTGCATCTGAAACGGCGATGCGCGAAGCAGACACGTTGGCTACAGAGTATTTGCCGCCTGACACCGTCAGGTAGCAGTAGTTGGAGTGGCCCCATACGACTGCGATAGGCTGCCACTGTGCATTCTCCATGTCGAGGTCGCGTGTCACGAGTGTCACCTTGTACTTGCCGTCAGGAAGAGAGGGGATAGCGACAGTCGGCTTGACATTCTTGGACGGGAAGTATGAATACATCGATGTGAGGTTGATGTTGGTCATCTGCCCGAGCTTGCCCTGCACATACTGGATTTCGCCGGCAGTGCCCTCCACCGGTTCAAATGATGCGCCTATATTGGCATTGATTTCCTTGGCGTAAGCATTGCCCCAGCCCAGTGGATCATAGTCCTGGGTGTCAAACACCATGTTGCCGCCAGTTACGGAAGCGATTGTCGAGCCGTACTGGAGCAGGTTGCCCGGCTGCGGGGTGTATGGCACTTCCGTGGGGGGCTGTATGCCGAAAATGCCGTTCTGCTGGAAGTTGAAGCCGCCGGCATAACCGCCGATGCCCTGCGCGTCCGGGTTGAGAGCGTCAAGGGCATAGTAGCCGTCAGACATGCCGCTCCAGCCCCAGTTAAAGTGGAAATAGCCGTTGCCGTCATATCCGTCGCATACAAACGAGTGACCGCCCTGAAGCGGAGCCTGTCCGTTGATGATCATCGGGCCGACGTTCTTGAGGTTCTCGTAAACCATCTGCTCCCACTGCGAACCGGAATAGATGTTGCGGCGGAGCGTCCTTGTGCCAGTGTCATATTTGAAATAGGTCACGAGCGCCTTGTCAATGTCAGAGCCGGAAGCGCCGGAGGCATCGAGGCCGTATGACATCTCGACGCTGTAGCCGCACGCCTTCATCAGGTATGCCACCGCTGCGCCCTGCTCTTCAGTGTAGTTGCCGGAGGTGTATGTGTTGAGCATATTGTTCCAGTCAAACGCCTGCTTCGCAAAGTTGATGGTCAATGTGCGTCCTATAGATGAACAACGGTACTGCTTGATGCCCTCGCCCACTTCGGGATATTTGTGGTAGTTCATCACCTGAGCCATCGAGGTTGCGACACAGCCGGTCATGGTCAGCTTGTTGTTATACTTCGGGCACTGGTCGTTGTACGGGGTGGCCTGGTCCCAGAGGGTGGTTACCAGCGGAGCGATGGCAGTCCACTCAGCGTTGGCGCGAGGAGCTTTCAGGGCTTCTGTCGCCCCCTTCTCAACAGCCCACTCTATCTGGCGGGCATACTCGCCGAGCCACCATTTCAGCTCGGGCGACATGTTCTGCGGGTCGATGCTTCCGGTCTCGCTGTATCCGAGCACGGGGTATGCCACATCGTCGGCGGCGAGGATCATGTAGCCCTGGCCGTCGGTGTTGAATACATACGCTGCGGATTGCCCGGCAGCTGAGACTGCTGTATAGACAGGCTTGAGAGATGCCTTGGCACGGGCACGCATGGCAGCAGGAACTCCGTTGCGGGCGCGTGAAAGAGCCTGTTCAGGCGTCAGAGGCGTTGCAAAGACTCCGAGAGCCACAGGAATCGTTGCTGCCAGAAATAGCAATTTCTTGTTCATATTATGTTTGTATGTTGATATTCAGTGTATTGTAATCTATTGAAGCATGGGATACAATCGGCATTGACACCCTTCCTCCGCCATTCGGCTGTCTCCGTTGCAGCATCCATACACATTATATATAATAGACACGCTGGAAACACGAGCCAAAGGGTAACGCCCAATTAGTCCAATCGCAAAATTAGGCATTATCATTATACCTCGCAATAGATTCGCAAGCCAAAATGAGCCGCCGCACTGCATTTTTGCATAGTTTAACCGCGAGCAATCAGCGCAGCAACAGCTATGCGAAGTCAGGGGAAGAGCACAACTGGCGCTTCGTCCTCCAGACTGCCCCTTGACGAGCATTTCCTTTTGCCAGTCAAACTTGCGGAGAAAACACAACCCAATCTCCACACACCGATACCAGGCAGTCTCTCGTAAAACTCTTGCAAAAAAATGGAATGAGGGCGGGCAAAAAATACGCAGACTGCGTATGTTGGGCGGCAAGGTAGGGACACGGC
>DHKE01000059.1:4907-5151 GCA_002404675.1 Porphyromonadaceae bacterium UBA4702
GGCGTGCCGTGTCCGAAGGGTGGTAAATGCAATTACTTGATTTACTGCAATCTATCGATGCGGACACGGCACGCCGAAAGCACTGAAAAAGTTTTCAGCGGTGCCATTTTGCAATTGGCAAGGCAAACAGCGGCAGTCTTAGTCGTTCTCGGCTTATCCGCGACAAAGTAGGGACACGGCGTGCCGTGTCCCTACTTTTGCTACGCATTCATACTGATTGGGAGAGCTGCAACTCACTATGTTT
>DHKE01000070.1 GCA_002404675.1 Porphyromonadaceae bacterium UBA4702
ATGTACTTGTCGATGTCTTCAGCGTCCATGCCGATGCCATGGTCAGAGACAGTGAGAGTGCCCTTGTCCTTGTCTGCTGTCACAGTGACGCGCATCTCGCCGAGGTCGCCTGTGTACTCGCCGCATGAGGCGAGCGTCTGCAGTTTGCGCGTCGCATCGACGGCGTTGGACACTAGCTCACGAAGGAATATCTCGTGGTCGCTGTAGAGAAACTTCTTGATTACTGGAAAAATATTTTCGGTTGAAACACCTATTTTACCGGTTGCCATGATAGTTATGTTTTTTAGTCGCCGTGGCTGGCCGGGAAATCACCCTGCTGGCCACGGGGCGGTTAATGATTCAAATTTCAGCGGTCGCCGCTTGCAAAAAATATGCCTGTTGCTTATGCGCAAGTGTGGCAGACTGCATCATAATCTCCGAACATCACCTGAATACTTGCATTGCAGGTGAAATTGTTAAATGTTATTTTCTTGCAGGTGGGTGTTGACAATAACTGCCTTTGTGGCGGCTTTCATTCGTATGAAGGCTTTAGCAGCCACTATCATTGCCGTATATTTGACAATCAGCGGTTTTTCGATTAATTTTGCATCACCAAAAGTCTAACCCCAAATCGACCAGCATGAAATTAGCAATCATAGTGCCATGTTACAACGAGGAGGAAGTCCTGCCCGAAACGACTGCGCAGCTGACCCGAGTCCTTGCCAATCTCAAGTCGCGAGGCAGTATTGATGCCGGATTGGTGCTATACGTAGACGACGGCAGCCATGACCGCACTTGGGAATTGATAGAAGCCTACTCGGCAGAAAGACAAGATGTCGCGGGCTTGAAGCTGGCGCACAACGCCGGGCATCAGCAGGCTCTGTGGGCGGGGTTGGAATGGGCTGCCGCAAATGTCGATGCGGCAGTGTCGATAGATGCTGACTTGCAGGACGATGTCGAGGCCATATATGAAATGGTGGACTGTTTCAACAAGGGGATAGACATAGTGTATGGCGTGCGTCGCGAACGCAAGACTGACACCATGTTCAAGCGGCATACTGCACAGTCGTTCTACCGGCTGATGAACGGACTTGGCGGCGACATAGTCTACAACCACGCTGATTTCAGGCTGATGAGCCGCCGCGTGATGCAAGCTCTTGTGTCGTTCCCGGAGCGCAACCTGTTCTTGCGCGGCATGGTGCGGTCGCTGGGCTATCCTTCGGCTATGGTATACTACGACCGCAAGGAGCGTTTCGCCGGCGAGTCAAAGTATCCGTTCAAGAAGATGTTGGGGTTTGCCATTGACGGCATAACGTCATTCTCTGTACGCCCGCTGCGCTACATCACATACCTTGGGCTGTTCTTCATCTTCATTTCGGTGGTGGTTATAGCATACGGACTGTATTCATACATTGCCGGAAACACCATTCCCGGGTGGACTTCCCTGCTTGTGTCGTTCTGGTTCATAGGCGGCGCAATACTGCTGGCATGCGGCATCATTGGCGAGTACGTCGGCAAGATATACAAGGAGGTGAAACGCCGTCCACGCTATTTCATCGAGCAGACGGCTGGCCTCAACAGCTACAAGCCTGAAGAATAGTAGACGCTTTATTACTTGTGCATTGCAGATGCAATCTTGCGCTCGGAGGCATTGTCGCCAGGCGTGTAGAACCGTTGCTCAGTGATGCCGTCAGGTAAATACTGTTGTTCCACCCAATTGCCGGTATAGTCATGGGCATACTTGTAGCCGTCATGGTAGCCGAGGTCTTTCATCAGCTTGGTAGGGGCATTGCGCAGATGAAGCGGCACGGGGAGGTTGCCGGTCTCGCGCACTGCAATCTGCGCGTTGTTTATTGCCATGTATGCTGAATTGCTTTTGGGCGAGGTCGCGAGGTAAACGGTACATTCCGACAAGGGTATGCGCCCCTCAGGCCAGCCGATTTTGTGTACAGCGTCAAATGTGGCGTTGGCGAGCAGCAGCGCGTTAGGGTTGGCAAGGCCGATGTCCTCTGCTGCCAGTATTATCAGGCGGCGTGCTATGAACAACGGGTCTTCGCCACCTTCAACCATACGCGCCAGCCAATATACAGCCGCGTCAGGGTCGCTCCCCCGTACAGACTTGATGAACGCCGAAATCACGTCATAGTGCATCTCGCCGTTGCGGTCGTATGCCGCCGGGTTTTCCTGCAAGCGCGAGACTACGTTGTCATCGTCAATGACGACCGGCTCGCCCTGTGGCGTGGACTGCTCGAGAATGTCAATGATATTGAGCAACTTGCGTGCATCACCGCCGGCATATCGCAGCAACGCCTTGTCTGATACCACCTTGACTTCGCGTTTCGACAGCACGTCGTCTTTGCTCAGCGCATTTGCAAGGAGCTTACGCAAGTCTTCCGCCTCGAGCGGCTTCAATGTATATACCTGGGCTCGCGACAGCAACGGGCGGATTACCTCAAATGAGGGGTTTTCGGTCGTCGCACCTATGAGTGTCACTATTCCTCGCTCCACTGCGCCGAGCAGCGAGTCTTGCTGCGACTTGTTGAAACGGTGGATTTCGTCGATGAACAGTATCGGACGCGCCTTGGCAAAGAGACCGCTGACGGCGGCTTCGCACTTGGACAGCACCTCGCGCACTTCCTTAACCCCCGAAGTGACTGCGCTTAGGGTGTAGAACTGCGCTTCGACCTTATTGGCGATGATGCGGGCCAGGGTGGTCTTGCCTACGCCGGGAGGCCCCCACAAGATGAACGAGTTCACATTGCCGGTCTCTATCATGCGCCGGATTATGCCGTCTGGCCCGACAAGGTGAGCCTGTCCTATATAGTCGTCTAGCGACCGTGGCCGCATACGCTCGGCAAGCGGTATATTGCTCATACTTTATCGCTCTTGCAATATTTTAACCAATCTGTTCAGATCTATTTCAGCCACCGAAGCGACTGTCATGTCTGCCTCCGGCTCAATCTTCTCCCTGCCGAGGGTCGCCGAAATGCCGACAACGAAAGCCCCGGCAGCCTTGCCGGCTCGCACGCCCTGCAACGAGTCCTCGAAGACTGCGCACCGCCGTGGCGTGACACCGATCATTTCCGCAGCCATCAGATAGCCCTGCGGGTGCGGCTTGGAGTGTGTCACCATGTTGGCAATGACAATCGCGTCAAAACAGTCACGAAATTTCGGAAGCTGTGCATACAGCTTCTCCATCTTGACGCTGTCGCTGCTTGTCACAAGTGCCTTTGGCAAATTCCTGTCGCACAGCGTGTCAATCAGTTCCTCAGCGCCGGGGATATACCTGAACTCCATATCTTCTGCAAGGTCGTATAGCATACGTGACACCTTCTCGCGGTCATGCAGCTGGAAATGCGTGTCGAGGATGTTCTTGAGGGTACACCCTTTTATGACATGCTCCAAATCCGGTTGCCCGGTAGGGAACATCTCATTGATATGATGCCAGATGCGGCTGTATTCCGTTTCACTGTCTATAAGAACACCGTCAAGGTCAAACAGGAAACCGATTTGTTCAGTCATTCTGTAGGAAGCTAAGTCGTTATTGGCAAGCATTACCAAATACAAAACACAGGGCGGGAGAAGCGGCGGGCTGCGCCAGGCATCTCCTGCCGTGCATATATGTCATTCGGTTTCTAACCGGAATATCAGAAAGGAAGGTCGTCAGAGTCGTCGGCCGCAGCGAAGTCTGGTGCCCCTCCTGCGGGAGCCTGCTGTGCCGGGAAGCCGGCGGCAGCAGCGGCAGCTGGTGCAGAGCCAACTTCTGTATAGCTTATACCATGCACATCGGTGTACCAACGGCCGTTGAACTCTCGGCTCTCAACGTCACATTTTATAATGTACTCACGTCCAACCTGCACCTTGAAATTGTCTACACGGTCGCCGAAAACGTCAAATTTCACCTTGCGCGGGTATGCCACATTGGTAGTTTCGAGCACCCACTCTTTCTTCTTCCACGGGTTGCCAGCTTTGGAAACGCCCTCCAACAGTGGCAGGTCCATTATTATTTTGCCTTGTATTTCCATATTACTTCGGTTGATTTGGACTGCGAATTTACGAAATTTTCCGCACAGCCACAACCCTCGCCACGAAAATCGACATACCTCTCTGGTTTTCACCGAGACTGAAACAGAAGCGGGGGATGCCAGACGGCATCCCCCGCTAATACATTGGCTGTAGTTAATTGTCAGAACTTGAAGCCCATCGACAGGACAATCTGGCTGTTGCTGTCGGTGATGGTAGCTTGCGGACTCGGAATGCCCGGATTGGCAGGGTCTGGAGTGTAGGCGTGGTAGTCGCTTGTACGGTGCTTCCAGACGTATGCCGCGTCTATATAGAACTTCTGGTAACGGTAGCCCAAACCGCAGGTGACATAGTTTGTAGATTTGTCAACCACGTATTGCGGACGTGTACCTGTGGTGTAGACCGTTTCCATGTTGTCTGCCACGCGGCTCTTGACCGGTGACGACACATAGCTGTAGCCGGCACGCAGGCTGAACTGTGGAGTGACGCGGAACTCCGCGCCGAGGCGCAATGTCGATGTCTTCGTGAAATAGTTGCTTATGTCGTAGTTGGTATACCCGTAGGGGCTGTTATAGTCTATCGAGGAGCGGGTCTGTTTTGCCATACCGTTTTCCCAATACCACGGGTCTTCGTCATAATAGTATTCGCGGGTGTCCTCCGAGAACTTCATGGTCGAATATGAGGTCCACTCATAGTCTGCGGAAAGTATCATGCGCTCTCCTATGATACCGGCGATGCTGGCAAGGAATTTCCACGGCGAGCGGAAGTTGTAGGAATTGGTGGCTGTGTAGCCGTTGTTGGTGGTGGCATAGCCCGGGCGTGGCATGTTCTCGCCGGTATAGTTGTAATTCACATTGCCATAATAATCCTCATCTATGCTGTACCATGTCGGGGTGTGTATGGCAAAGCCGAGGCGAAGCTCCTGAACAGGCTTTACTATAAGGCCGAGGCGGTATGTGAAGCCTGTGCCGCGCATACGGTAGTTGTTGTACAAATCCCAGTTGGCAGCTACTCCGCCCTGGTTGTCTACGTATGCGTTTTGCAGCTGCTCTCCCCAAACTGTCTCGATGCGGTAGTTGAGGTCTGTTATTCCGAAATCCATGCCCCAGAACACAACATTCGAGATGTTGCCGCCGAGGGTGATATTGTACTCATCGATGCCGCCCTTCTCAAGCGTCTCGAAATTGCCGACACCGGAAGTGCCGTTTCCCCACTGTCCGACCCAAGTCGGGGAGTCATTGTCGCCCTGCGGAGTGATGAGGTAGCTGTCATATCCGAGTATTGATGCCCATTGCGGCACATATCCGCCGTCGTTGGGGTTGTAGGGGTCATAGTTGTCTGTAGTCTCCAAATCGCCGACAGTCGCTCCCTCTTGGTTGGTCACGCCGGCAATATAATTGGAGAGGGAGTTGAAGAGAGTGGGCACTCGTCCGCCGAAATGGCGGTTGAACGACGCGGCTTTGTTGTATGAGAAGCCGAAGTTGATGTTCGGGCAAGTTTCGGAGTTCAGCCGGTAAGTTGCGACACCGCCGAAATTGTTGAGCAGGAACTTCGTCTGTGTCGTGGTGTTTGTCAGGCCGAAAGATTCTGCTTTTGAGGACTGGCAATCCAAGTCAACCGTTATGCCGATTTCAGAGCGGCGATAGACACCGATGCCGGCGGGGTTCTGGGAAAATGTAGAGAGGTCGCCGCCCAGCGCGCCGAATGCGCCGCCCATCGACATGAAGCGAGCTGTGCCTTTCAGGTCTGGCTGGCTAAGGGAGTATGCGTCAAATGCACCCTGTGCAAACGCTGTTGCGGGGAGGAGTGCGAGGGCTGACAGAAGTATTTGTTTTGTCATGACATTTCAGTTTTGTGCTGTAAGGTATGGAGTTTGTTTATATCACCCTGTATGGAATGATTATGTCCGGCACCCGGTAGTGTGGATGCCGGACATATATGGGTTGGCTTGGTTACCTGTGACGGCCGCCGCCACCGCCACGCGAACCGCCGGATGAACGGCCGCCGCCGAATCCGCCGGACGAGCGTCCCATAGAGGAACTGCTGCGACCGCTGTTGTAGCTGCTGCGGCTATTTGAGTTGTAGCTGCTGCGGTTGCTGTTCGTATTGGTGGTGCTGCGGTGGTTGTTATACGAGTTGCCTGAATTGCGGTTTGTCGTGCCGCTGTTGTAGCTGCCTCGGTTAGTCGTCCCACTGCCACGGTTATATGTGCTGTTGGTCGTAGTACGGCCCTGTACAGTTGCGTTTGTAGCGGAACGGTTGCTGTTGTTCTGCATGGTCGCGGAACTGCGGTTGTTGCCAGACGAGCCGCCGTTGCGGACAGTCGTGCCGCTTATGTGGGAGTCTGACGCGCTGTACGTGCCGCCGTTGCTCTGGCGGTGCATCGTCGAGGAGCGGTTGCTGCCCGATGTGGAAGTGCTCGCAGCAGTGCCGTTTGACACGCGGTGCCCTCCACTGTTGAAGTTGTAGCCGCGAGAGCTGCCGTTGTCCGAATAGCCTCTGTTTCCGCCGGGACGAGTGTTTGAAGCCCAGCCGTCTTGCGGAGAGTTGGGATGACGGTTGCCGCCCGGGCGGTAATGGTTGGCGTAATAGTCGTGGCTGTGATGCCAGTAGGGCCTGTAGGGATCCCAGCCCCAGCCGTAGCCATACCAGAAGGGGTCATAATATCCCCACGAGGGTCCCCAGTACCATGAATAGTACGGGTCCCACACATTCCAGCCGAAGCCCCATGTCGGTCCCCAGTAAGAATAGTATGAGCGGTAAGACGGCCATGAATAGACATACGGGCTGAAAACGGGCAGGCCGTTGTCGTTTATGACAATAGTCACGTTGCCATACGAGTTGTTGAGGACATCATAGAGTACATCAGAATTGTCAACTACGATAGTCGGGTTGATGAACTTCTGGATTTGCTGCGTATAGACGAAGTCCTCGGCAGAGCCGACAGCCTCGCCGATAGTGTCTACAGGCGTGGTGTAGTACTGTCCGCGACGGTTGTACGTATCGACATCAATGTCCCCGAAATTCTCGATATAAGCACTTTCCTTCTGGACATTGCTGACGTCTTTCTTCGGGTTATAGTAGATGTCGTCATCATACACGTCATTGTCTGCTCTTGAGAACAGGCTTGTTCCGGCGAGCAATAACATCGTGAGATAAACTGATTTCTTCATAACTCAAATGTATTGGTTATACTTGTGACAAATATCCGCCCGAATGGTTTACAATACCTGCCCAAATATAGGTTGTTCTTGTTAGTTGAGTTGGCGGAAACAGATGTCACCGCCTCATTGACACGGCGGCACTAATCATGCCACACCAGACTGTCACGCCGCAAATATAACCATTTTTGCCGAGATGTTGCAGTCATAACCCTGAAATTCACATTATTTTAGAGGCGTGCCTGTTGCATCAGCGGGCGAGGGAGAGGTTGATGGAGATGCCGTAGTTGGAGTTGGATGTCGGGTAGGAGGAGTTCGAGACAAGCGGCGTGTTAATCTGGTGGTCGAAGAACGCAGATAGTGTGACACGTCGGCTGAGGATGTAGCTTGCCATGAAGTTGATTGAGAATGTGCGGGTCCCTTGTGTAGCCTGTGTGTACGCTGTCTCGATGCGGCGTATCAGCGAGAGGTTGTTGGAGTATGATATGTCGAGGTTCAACGTCAGGTCGTTGCTTACTCCGCCCTGTTTCGACCCGATTTTCAGTATGTTGTTGAAGTTGGCAATCTTGTAGCCGGCGCCCAGCGTGAACTGCTTGCTTGTGGTCTCAACTACCTGACCGGCAGACGAATTGAGGTTGAGAGTGCGAGAATCGCGGTACTCGGTGTTGAGCGTAATCTCGTTGTTGAATGTCACAGACAGACCGATTAGCGGCGCGAACTTCTCGGTTATCGCCACTGACGAGATGTTGAACGGCGATGAGGGTATTGGCTGCTGCGACTGCTCGTCCTGTATGAAGCCGAGGTTGCCGTCGATGCCTATCCAGTTCATGTATGACGAGTATGAACCGATAGAGTATGTACACTGGTATGCGTGCGACACGGTGAATTTCTTGAATATGTTGCGCATATTGCCCAGGTTGATGAAGCCGTCGTAGGTGACGCGCCAGTTGGGGCGCATGGCATCGAGGCCGGGGAAGTGGCTCAATGTCACCTTGTTCACGTCGTATCCGCTGTATGCTGCCAAGAATGCCGGTATCAGTACATCTGACGATGTCTGGCTAACAGAGCCGACCTCGGGATTGTATGCCGTGCCGCCGAGGGGATTGCCCTCAAGAAAGCCGGTCTGCGGGTAGGTGCTTCCGTTGTACTGGCTTTGAACGCGGGCGGCGACAACCGGTATGTTGGCGAGGAACTGGTTGAACGCATCTGATGCGTATCCGTTCTCTGCCTTTGAACTCTTGAACGCGGTTTTGAGAGCAACGTGTGTGCGGGTGTAAGAGCCGCTGTATGACGTAGGCATGCCGGCATACATGAACTGCATCTGCTGCGTGCGGTTGTCAGTGAGGTTTGAGGTGAGAAGTATCTTGAGGCCTGCTACCGGCTCGAGTGTGAGCTCGAAGTTGAACTCTTTGCCTCTGTTCCAGATTGCGGGTGAAGTCTGGCCGTCGCCTGTGAGCAGCCAGCCTCGGTCGAGTGCCTTCTGCACATAGTCCTCGTTGAAGAAGCCAAACGCGAAGTCGAGGCCGGGAGACATCGGGCCGTATTTCGTGCTCTGTCCGAACATATCTCCTACGTTGGGGGAGAACTGCGGCAAGGTCAGCGAGCGGGACGACCTCCAGCGGAACGATACGTTGCGTGTCATCATGAGGAAGCGCAGCGAGTAGTCGCCGATTTCCTTCCATACGTTTTTTTTGTCGCCCTTCTGGTCTTCGACCACGGTGACACGGAGGTTGATTTTCCCTTTGTTTAGGATTTCTATTGTGTTGTCGTCCACGATGCGGGTTTCGAGTTTGACGACGGTGTTGCCTGTTGTCCGCCCTGTAATCTTGACTTTCTTGGTCTTCAGGTTGTGCTTGACCAGTGTGGTCGTGTCGGGCGAGAGGGTAATGGCTCGCTCAAACCGCTTTGCCTTCTTGTCGCGCTGGTTGTTCTTATTCTTATTCTTGTCACGCGAGGAGGAAGAGGACGAGCCCCAACGCTTGTTGATGTTCTGCAGATACTTGGACTTGTTGTAGAGAGTCTCAAAGTTGATGCGTGCATCTGCATTCCATGTGGACTGGTTGGCGATTGTGTTGCCGAGAAACATGTCCTCAACAGTTGCCCCTTTGTCCCAGCGGTATGTGGAATTGTATGTAAGCGAGCCGCTGATGAAGCTCAACAGTGGTATCTTGCTGAAAGGAGGTCGCCAGGAGGCTGTGAATGTCTGGTTGTAGTTCCACGGAGTCCCGAAGCCCTTGATAGAGTTCCATACAGTGTCTTTCCAGTCGCGGTATTTGTCTGGGAACAGCTTCTTGTTCACCGCGCCGACAGTTTCCTCAATGCGAGCAGTCGTGTTGCTGGCAAAGGTGAAGTTGAGCGACTGGGTGAGGTTCCATGTCAGGTTGAGCTGCCTGTCCCAAAGGAAGTTCTTGCTTACCTGCACTGGCAGACGGAAGTCAACGTCCACTTCGGAGCGTGTCTGTTCCTCGTAATAGTAACGGGATATGTTGGTCAGGAACGTCAGCGAGTTGAACATCCAGTTGATGCCCCACTCCTTGAAGAACTTGGCGTTTTTGCTTTTGCTCTTGAGCCAGCCGAAGGGCTTCAGCGGCTTGATGTATGGCGAATATGAATACTGGAAGCTGCCTCGGTAGTCGTTGGTGTTCTGGTATTCAGTCGTCGGGTCTACGTTCTTCTGCTTGTTGAACGAGAAAGACACCTGGAAGTTTGCCGGGTCCCAAGGCATTGGGTTCTTGCTCTGCACATTGAACTTCAGACCGGAGATCGAGAAGTTCTCGACAGTCTTGCGGGTTATGGCATAGCTGCTGATTGAGTCGCGCTCATGTTTGGTCGCAGCCGCGTCGAGAGCGTCTTTCAGCAGAATGTCCTGGTCGAGGGGGTTGTATTTCGGGGTGTTCTTTTCAGTTGAGTGTGAATAGTAAATCGGGGCGGACAGTTTCGCTCCTGCGGGGAAAACCTTGCCCAAATCTCCCTGCACAGCAAAGTTGAGCTGTTCGTAGCGGTCGAGGCGACGCTGTGACAATCCCTGGTCTACGCCTCCGAAGCCATCAGTTTCAATGTGTCCCGAAACGTTAACAGTCGCAATGTCACTGATGCCAAGGTTGATATTGCCTTTCGCTGCCCAGCCGCCGGACTCGTTGAAGTCAGTCACCTTCATTTCGTTGACCCACACCGTTCCGTCCTTGACCGAGTTGGAGCGGTTGCGCACGCCGATGAGCATGACACGCACATCTGACAGCGAGGGATTGCCGAGCACAGCGACGGTGTTGTGGTCGTTGCCGGGGTCTCGCATGCTGAACAGTGTGGTATAGCCTACGCCTTCAGTGCCGGATGACCGCTGGCGGTTGCGCTCGGTCTTGACGTTGGTAAAGGCTTCCATTGCCACGTCGAGGCGGTTGGAAATAGGCCAGACGCGGGCGCGGTCGCCGCTGTTCATGTTGTTATAGCGTCCCTCAGGTGTCAGTTCGAGTGGTATTTCATACTCGTAGTAGTTGTTCTTGACATCCGAGCCAAGGCGGATGAACATCGACAGGTCGCCGTTTGACACGTTGGTCACGTTGTCAATGAGGGCCTCGGCGTGTACCCACATCTGCAGACGCTTGTAGATGCGCAGGTCGAGCAGGGTGTTCTTGTAAATGCCTCGTGCGTCGCCGGCCTGAAGCCCTGTCACCTTCATTGACAGCGACTGCTCGTTTAGCTGTGTCGCCTGTGACTGACCTGGGTCTTGTATACGGGTCACATCAGGCGGAAGAACGTAGTTGACAGGTGTGCGCCCGCTGTTCTCCTCGATGTTTACTACAGATACGTCAAGCTGTCCTTCAGCCGGAGAGTCGTTGCGGCTGTTGAGGTTGAACTTGTAGTCGCGCCAGTCGCCGCGTACCAGTTCGAGTGTAGCAAAGCGGAGGTGCGTTACGGCACGGAAACCGGTCATGAACATACGTGCGAAGCGAATGGTCGAGAAGTCATTGATGCCTCCGACCACCTTGTCCGGGTTGCTCAAGGGTATTTTGAATTGATACCACACCATGGTCTTTTTGCCGTCGCGAGTAGTCACTTCCGACACCTGCTTGTCGGTAATGTAATTCTTGCCGACTTCGAGGTCTTCGGGGCGTATGGAAACCTTGTACTGGAAGTAACGCTCGTATTCGTTTAGCGTGTTGTCCTGGTTGATGTCCTCCACGTCGGGAACAGAACGCGATGACTGGTACTGCGGGTTGTCGCTTTGGTCAGGTGAGAGCGAGTTGCCTTCCACGCCGTTGTAGTGCTTGTAGCGGTCCAGTATTGATGTCTGGTGCTGGTCGTACCAAGTCGAGCGGTAGAAATGGTAATTGTCGCCGGCAGGGTCGTTCATCGGAGAGAACGGGTCATCCTGCATCTCTGAAATCACGGTGGGGGAGAGGCGTTGGCGCAGGCTGTTAAGATAGTCAGCGTATGTGTGGAAATTGTATTCGTCGTCATTTGAGAGGCCGTCGAGGCCGAGGTCCTGCATCGGTCGGGCATTGGCAGCGTTCTCGAATGCGTATGTCAGCGAGTTTTGCGTAGACACACGTCCCCAGTTGGTCTCCGCCATGAACTGGTTGTTGCCATCAATGGGGTTGCCGTTTTCATAGCTCTTCTTGCCGTCTTTGAGGATGTCCTCGCTTATCTCGCCGAAGTTGAAATAGAGGTCTCCACCCTCTGTATTGGGGTTGTCGGGGTCAAGGAACGGGTCGAGCATCCAGAATTGCACGTACTCGATGTTGGAGTTCTCGAAGTTGGTGTTGTCCAGCTTGCGCATGATGCCGCCCCAACGCTTTTCAGGGTTGAGCAGACTGCCGTTGCTGTCTATATTGTCGCAGTCGAGGTTGTACGGGCCGCGCTCAGTGGGGTAGAACGACAGGTTGAGTGTCTGTATGTAGTTGGACTCGCCGTAGTTGATTTCGCGGTTGGGGAAAATCTCATTGACAGTCACCTCGCGGACGTATGGGTTGGACAGCTGTGCAACGTCATTCTTCAGATAGCCTGGCAGCATCGAGGAGTTGCGTTGCGTGAAGATGCGGTCGATGTAATACCATGCCAGCAGCGAGCGGTTTTTCCCATAGTCAACATTGTCGACGAGGGCAGCCTCGGGGAAGAGTGCGTCCGCACTCGGGTCATACGGGGTCGAAGCGAGAAACCAAGAATAGGGAGAGCGCAGGTCTACGCCTGTCTGCGAGTTCTCGAAGTCGTCAATATAGCTCGAGCCTTTGGCAGAGCCGGACTTCTGCTTGTGGGGAACAAGCTGCGCAAATTCGCCGGTCATGCTGATGCTTGACGGCGCGGTGGAGCTGACAGTCGGTATCTTGTTGATGAGGTTGGTCAGCCACATGAACTGCTTGTTGAACGAGAAGTTGACGCCCCACATGGTGTTGTTGATCACCTCGTCGCCGATGTTCACTTTCTCGGTAAGTGCTTTCTCGGAGAAATTCAACAGAGTCGCCCCTAAGGTGAAATCCTTGCTGAACTTGTATTGTGCATCCAGTCCGACAAGCGTTTTGCGCTGCATGGAGAATGTGGACTGGTTTTCGAGGCTGACGCTGACATTTGTGCCGGCATCGATGATGCTCTGGTTGGTGATTGTGACTATACCCATGGAGTAGTCCACCGTGTAGTCGCTGTTTTCCACCAGCGTCGCGCCGCCGGCCGTGACGACGACAGACCCTCGCGGTACGTTCATCGCGTTCAGGCGTATGGTCGCGCCGTTAGAGGCTTGGTATTCGCCCACGAGCGAGTATTTGTTCTTGTCGGCAAACTGCCGAGCCACCACGAGTGTAGAGTCGTACAGTTCGTGGAAAACGTATGGTTCTGCTATGGCCGGGTCGCCTATCTTCCGCTCGAGGTTGTCGCCGAATGGCTCTGCCACGGGGAATATTACCTTGCCGCTTGAGGATATGACGGTATAGCCCTCGATGTAGTCGAAGAAGCCGTCAGGGTTAGTCTCCTGGTTGGAGTCGAGCCGGTCGAGGTTCATCAGCTGGAGTATCGGCTTGTCAGATACCGTGGGCGCAGGGATATAGTTTATCTCCTGACCTGTGGTGTCGCTCAAATACTTGATGTTCAGCTTGAAATTCTTTTTCTGCAGCTGGTATGCCCCGAGCGAGTATACATTTTTCATCATCAGCTTCCACATCGGCAGTTTCGGGCTTACCGTTGTGCCTCGCAGCATTTTCAGATAGAGGGACTGGCTTGTGGAGCTTACGTCGCTCGAGAACTCGCCCACCTGGTAGACCTTGCCGTTGCAGGTGTATTCGTATGCCACGGCGAGAACTTCGTCTGTGGACAGCGCAGACTTCAACGAGATGTAGCCGAGAGTGGAGTTGAGGGTGTATTCGCTCGAACTCAGCAAACGTGCGCTCTCTACTTTCTCATAGTCGCGTCCGCCGTTGATGCCGTATGCTTGCAGTGGCTCGAGTACCTGCGTTACACGGCTTATGTCGCGAGCGTCGGGGTATTCCTCTTTGATGACACTCAACAGGTTGTTTGACTGGTTAGACGGGTTGTCATACGACATATTGGGAATCCAGTAGTCTGACGCCAAACGCTTGTTCTCGCCCAGGTCCATGAAACCCACGAAGTTGCGGGACTCGTTGTAGTTGCCGTTTTTGTTAGTCACCCACACCTCAATGCGAGTGATGTTTATGCCTGAAGACACGTGCGGCAGCTTGGACGCAAACTGGTCATAGTTGTCATAGAAGTATTGTGACAGAAAGAAGTGACGGTTCGCGTCATACTCGTCTGCACGCACCTGAAATTTCGTAGTCTGTACACCGCCTTGCGTCGAGACAGTCTTGGATTCACTGTTCTGCTGGGAGAGCAGTCCTGTCAGCGTGAGTTTGCCGAACTGCAGTTTTGCCTTGACACCGAACAGGGCAGTACCGCCGCGTATCAGGCTCGATCCTGTGGTCATGCTCACATTGCCGGCCTCGATGTTCTTGATGATTTCATCTTCCTTGCCCTCGTATGCCAGCTTCAGGTTTTTGGAGTCGAAGTCAAACGTGGCGTCGGTGTTGTACGTCATGTTGAACTTCATCTTGTCACCAACTGACGCAGCTATGTTTGCCTGGATTTTCTGGTCGAAATCGAAATATGTCTTGCGGCGTGACTTGAGCGAGATAGCGGGGTTGTCCGTCTTGTTGCTCTTGATGCCCATGGAAATCTGTGCAGAGCCGGAGGTCGTCAACCGCACGCCGCCGGGACCGAACACTTTCTCAAGCGGCCCGAGCGCGAAGTTCATGTCGAGGATGTTGAACGGCTCTTTCTCCTTCTTCTCGAAAATCTCGCTGTTTTTCGAGCGGAAGTAGTCCCACATTTCCTGTTTGTTGACTATCGCGTTGTATTGCTCGGCACTCATCATGTACGGGGTCACGATTTCATTCTCGCCGAGCTTGGTGCGTATGACATACATGCCGAGTTCGGGGTCATACGTCACTTCTGTCTTGATGTTTTCGGGAGTAGAGAGGTCGGCTGCATATTCTTTGCCGGCATAATCGTCGTAATCGCGGGGGATAGTCGGCTGCACGGCTGCCGGCATTGAGACGCTGTCCTGCCTGTTCGGATTGCTGTACTGGCTTGCCGGGGGAGGGGGCGGCGGAGCAATGGGTTTTGTTCCTGTGCGTGTCTGCGAATGTGACACGACTGTTGCCAACAACGCTGCTATCAGCATTGCCGGCATCGCCAGACGTTTTATGTAGATGTTTCTTCTACTTCGCATAAGGTCTGCAACCCATTGCGCAACTCTGTGCGTCACAGCATTTTGAGAGCTTGCTTTATAGCAGCTTCTGTCGATATTTCAGGTTTGTCTGCAAATATCTTCGTGAGAGCCTTGCGGCTCAACGTTGCAGAGAAGCCCAGCATCTGCAATGCTGTCAATGCCTCCTCGTAAGCCTCGGACTGCACAGGTTGACTTGTAGATAACGCGAAGTCTACGCTGTTTATTTTATCCCGCAAATCCACAATTATGCGTTGCGCCGTCTTGCCGCCTATTCCTTTGACTGCTTTCAGCATAGCGTCGTTGCCTGTCGCTATCGCGCCTTCGAGCTGGTCTGCTGTCATGGCGGAGAGGATGAGGCGAGCCGTGTTCGGCCCGACACCGCTCACTCCAATCAGCAGACGGAACAGCATGCGCCCTCGCTTGTCGAGAAACCCGAACAACACGTGCGCATCCTCCCGTATGGATTCATGCACATAAAGTTTGGCTTGTTTCATCGTTTCGAGTGTCGCATAGTCGAGCAGCGTGATGTTTACCTCATATCCCAGGCCGTTGCAGTCTATCACTGCCGCAGTCGGTGTCAGTTCGGCTATTGAGCCGCTTATGTAGTCAATCATTATTGATGTCTGTCGTTGGTTGTATAGCATGACAAAGTTAGTCATTTTGCAGCATACGTGCAAGTGAGTTGCCAATCAATGAATTACAGGCATTGCGGCCTCATGTTTGTCATTAACGAATATGACATGGCTGTCAGCGTTTAAGGCTGTGCGGGTGTGCACTCCGGCGTTTGGCACACTAATTGCTAACGGCGAAAATCAGAAATTAATCAAAAACAAACGATATCATGAACATCAAACCGTTGGCAGACCGCGTACTCATCGAGCCGGTCGCAGCTGAAGAAGTGACAATGAGCGGAATCATTATCCCCGACTCTGCAAAGGAGAAACCTCTGAAGGGCAAAGTGCTCGCCGTTGGCAATGGCACAAAAGATGAGGAGATGGTTCTGAAAGTTGGCGACACCGTACTCTATGGCAAGTATGCCGGCACTGAAATCGAGATTGAAGGTGAGAAGTATCTGATGATGCGTCAGAGCGACGTTCTCGCTATCGTAGGTTAAATACAAACAGGCAGCAGTTCAGCTGCTGCCATAATTGAACAGGAGGAACAACTATGGCTAAAGAAATAAAATTCAATATCAACGCTCGCGAAGAGCTGAAGAAGGGTGTTGACGCACTCGCAGACGCTGTCAAGGTAACTCTCGGCCCGAAAGGACGCAATGTAATCATAGAGAAGAAGTTCGGCGCACCTCACATCACCAAGGATGGTGTGACTGTGGCTCGCGAAATCGAACTGGACGACGCTTTCCAGAACATGGGAGCACAGCTGGTCAAAGAAGTCGCATCCAAGACAGGCGACCAGGCCGGTGACGGCACAACGACGGCAACTGTACTCGCACAGTCAATCGTGAATGTCGGTCTGAAGAACGTTGCTGCTGGCGCAAATCCCATGGATCTGAAGCGCGGTATCGACAAGGCCGTCGCCAAGGTCGTTGAGGGCATCAAGGCGCAGAGCCAGGAGGTCGGCACGGACTTCAAGAAAATCGAGAACATCGCACGCATTTCCGCCAACAACGATGAAAAAATCGGAGAACTCATCGCAGAGGCAATGGAAAAAGTTTCTCTCGACGGCGTTATCACTGTTGAGGAGGCCAAAGGTACTGAAACTTCTGTTGAACTCGTTGAGGGCATGGAGTTTGACAGAGGGTACATCTCTCCTTACTTCGTCACCAACAGCGAGAAGATGGAGTGCGAGATGGAAAATCCTTACATCCTTCTCTATGACAAGAAGATTTC
>DHKE01000089.1 GCA_002404675.1 Porphyromonadaceae bacterium UBA4702
TGCATCTGGCAGGCGAGCGGTGACGGCGATGCTCTTGCCATCGGAGGAAACCATTTCATCCATGCGATACGGCGCAATGTCGATATAAACATAATGCTGTTCAATAATCAGATATATGGCATGACCAAGGGGCAGTATTCACCGACGTCGAAGCTTGGCGCCATCACCAAGACCTCTCCTTACGGCACCGTGGAGCATCCGTTCAACCCGGGCAGCCTTGTCCTCGGTGCGAAAGGTACGTTCTTTGCCAGGAGCATGGATACAGAACTTGCATTGAACCAGGAGATTATGCTGGCGGCCTCACGCCATGCGGGGACATCGGTCATGGAGTTCCTGACGAATTGCGTGATCTTCAACAACGGCTCTCACGCGGATCTTTCAGACCGTGAGTTTAAGTCCGAGAGGACGATCCTGCTGCGCAAGGGCGAGAAGATGCTGTTCGGAAAGGACAATGACAAGGGGCTTGTGATGGATGGCATGAAGCTGAAAGTCGTGAAGATAGGGGAGAACGGCATAACTCCTGACGATATCCTGGTGCATGACCCTACGGAGGACAATCTCGGTCTCCAGACCATGCTTGCCGACATGAAGGGGCCTGATTTCCCTGTGGCTCTTGGTGTTATCCGTGATGTTAAGGACATAACGTATGATGACGAGGTGCAGAAGCAGGTGGACAGCGTGAAGGCAAATGCCCGTGTGCATTCTGTAGATGAGCTGCTTCATAGCGGCTCTACTTGGAGTATATAGTTGGCTGTGGAGTGTAAAATATTGACTGATAATAGTTTGACTATAATCCTACTCCATGTGTTACGGAGTGGAAAAATGGCTAAATGACTGATTTATAGATTATAACGCGCCATAAACTTTAGACAAATTAACCCATAAACTAATAATACAATGAGAACAGAAGAAATAATGGCCAGGCTTCAGGCCAAGTACCCTGCTGAGAAAGAATATCTCCAGGCTGTACGTGAAGTGCTTGAATCAATAGAGGACGTCTATAACAGACATCCTGAATTCGAGGACGCCAGAATCATAGAGCGCCTCGTGGAACCGGACAGGATGCTGACATTCCGTGTGACATGGGTTGACGACAACGGCGAGGTGCAGACCAATCTTGGCTACCGCGTTCAATTCAATAACGCCATCGGCCCGTACAAGGGTGGTGTGCGCTTCCACGCTTCAGTGAACCTTTCAATCCTTAAGTTCCTTGGCTTTGAGCAGACATTCAAGAATGCCCTCACCACACTGCCTATGGGTGGTGCCAAGGGAGGATCGGACTTCAGCCCCAAGGGCAAGAGTGATGCCGAGATAATGCGTTTCTGCCAAGCATTCATGCTTGAGTTGTGGCGCAACGTGGGTCCCGACAAGGACATTCCCGCAGGCGACATCGGCGTTGGCGGCCGTGAAGTGGGCTACATGTTCGGCATGTACAAGAAGCTCACCCACGAGCACACCGGCACATTCACCGGCAAGGGGCTTGAGTTTGGCGGCTCGCGCATTCGTCCCGAAGCCACTGGCTTCGGCGCATGCTACTTCGTGCAGAAGATGCTCCACCGCCTCGGCACCGACTTCAAGGGTAAGACAGTGGCCGTGTCGGGCTTCGGCAATGTGGCTTGGGGCACAGTGACCAAAGCCACCGAACTTGGCGCAAAGGTTGTCACCATCAGTGGTCCTGACGGCTACATCTACGACCCCGCAGGTCTCAACGACGAGAAGATCGCCTATATGCTCGAACTCCGCGCATCCGGCAACGACGTTGTCGCTCCCTACGCTGACAAGTTCCCCGGTTCACAGTTCTTCGCAGGCCGCAAGCCCTGGGAGCAGAAAGTGGACATCGCACTCCCCTGCGCTACTCAGAACGAGGTAGGCGTCGAGGATGCAAAGAACCTCATCAACAACAAGGTTATGCTCGTTGCCGAGGTTTCCAACATGGGCTGCCAGGCTGAGGCTATCGACGCATTCCTCGCTGCCAAGGTTCCCTACGCTCCCGGCAAGGCTGTCAACGCAGGTGGTGTTGCAGTATCTGGCCTCGAGATGTCACAGGACGCAGAACACCTCCAGTGGGCTGCTGAAGAGGTTGATGCCCGCCTCCACACTATCATGCACGACATCCACGAGAACTGCGTGAAGTACGGCAAGCAGTGCGACGGATACATCAACTACATGAAGGGCGCAAACATCGCCGGCTTCATGAAGGTTGCAGACGCTATGCTCGCACAGGGTATCATCTGATTTAGATAATACACTCAAAACCGACTATAGAGGGGATGTCATGCGGCATCCCCTCATTCTTTATACAAGCGCCATCCCTCGGCTTGACAGCCTCCCATATCCCCGAATAATTTCCGCATTCGGAGTTTTTGTTGTACTTTTGCAGTCGGAATAATCTAACATAATCCGCGTTTTATATGGCTGGAACAATCGACACACATTCCTCAGGCAAGAAACTGCTGGGACACCTCGGCGCGCTCGTCACCATGGGCGCATGGGGTTCCTCATTCGTATGTACCAAGGTGCTGATGAACGACGGCGGCTTCACGCCCGTGGAAATGTTCACATACCGGTTTGCCGCTGCATACATTATTTTGCTCTGCCTGTCATTCAAAAAAATGTTCGCCAACTCATGGGCTGACGAGTTCCGGTTCATGATATGCGGCATCTGCGCCGGCTCACTGTACTTCATACTCGAGAACTACGCCCTCGGGCTCACGTCCACCGGCAACGTCTCCCTGCTCGGCTCCATTTCTCCCCTGTTCACCACGCTGCTGCTCGCCCTCGTGTTCCGCCAACGCATCAAAAGCAGTGTCATTATCGGCTCGATTATGGCATTCTTCGGCGTGGCATGCGTCATCCTCAACAAAGAGGGATTTGAGATACACCCCGGCGGAGACCTGCTCGCCATATGCGCGTCTATGGCGTGGGCGATTTATACAGTTCTCGCAAAAAAGTTAATCCCTGTCTACAGCGGCATCTTCATCACACGCAAGCTGTTCCTCTACGGCGTGCTTACATCACTGCCCCTGCTGTTCATGCAGCAAGAGCCGTATCACCTCAACATACTGTTAGAACCCGAATTCCTCTTCAACTTCCTATTTCTCGTCGTCATGTGCTCTGCACTGGCATACGTCATCTGGAACGAAGTGCTGCGCACCCTCGGCCCTATCACCGGCAGCAACTACATCTACATGCAGCCAATGGTGACAATGGTCGTGGCATACTTCGTCCTCGGTGAACAAATATTCCTCATAGGATATGTAGGCTGCGCGCTCATCATCGGAGGCCTCATCATCGCCGACAAGTGGAACCCCTCGTTCTCACTGCAACGGCGACGGGGCAAAATCGACCCGAAGAAATAAAACCGCACATGGGCGGCAACATTTGCTGCCCGCCGCACGTTATCAGGTAAAACGACTTAATAGAGAAACACACTATGATACGACTTAACTGCTTCATCAAAGCAAACGCGGAAAACCGCGAACAGGTACTCGACCACGCACGACAGCTCACCGCACACTCCATTGCCGAGAACGGCTGCGTGGCATACGACATCTTCGCCTCAGCCACACGCCCCGACGTGATGATGATATGCGAGACATGGGCAGACCAGCAAGCCCTCGACGCGCACAGCGCATCTCCAGTGTTCGCCCAGCACGTCGGCGCAATACGCAGCCTCGCTGAGATGAAACTCGAGCGATTCGAATTCTGAACGCATCTCGGAATGAACGCCCCTGAAACAGCCGGCATAGACAAGCAGGCACTGCTCGCGCATGCCATGGAAATGGCTCGCGAGGCAGCCCGCATACAGCTGAAATATTTCCGCAGCGGCGACCTCGACATCCGTACCAAACACGGTGAAGCCGACATCGTCACACGCACCGACCGCGAGTCTGAACAAGCCATAACCGACGCAATCCGCCGCCTGTACCCCGGCCACGGCATCCTCGCCGAAGAGTCTGGCGACAACAGCGGCAACGCCGAATGGGTGTGGGTGATAGACCCCCTCGACGGCACCACAAACTATGCCGCCGGCCTCCCCCTGTTCGCCGTCTCTATAGGAATACGCCACCGGGGCGAAACCGTCTGCGGTGTAGTCTATGCCCCATACCTCAACGAAATGTTCACAGCCATAGCAGGGCAAGGCGCACAACTCAACGGCAGCAAGATACACGCCAGCGCGTGCGACCGCCTCGACCGCGCAGTCGTCAGCACAGGCTTCCCCGTAGACAAAGCCGAGACCTCGGACAACAATCTCGACAACGTAGCCCGCGTGATGCCTCGCGTGCGCGGGCTGCGCCGCCTCGGCGCGGCATCGCTGGACCTCTGCTACGTCGCCGCCGGCATCCTCGACGGCTACTGGGAAATGGGCTTGCACGAATGGGACGTATGCGCCGGCGAACTGATAGTCCGTGAAGCCGGCGGCATGGCAGGCCTTTTCCGCGAGGACCGAGGCATCAGCCAATACGCCGCCGCCCCTGGCCTGCTGCCGCACCTCCTCCCCCTCCTCCACTGACCCCCACACCATTTACCACAGCAAAGGCAGCTTGACACAAATAATGTCAAACTGCCTATATCTTTATATTCAACATTTTATAGTCACCAGCGTTTTCACTCCCATAGATACATCATTTGCGATTTATTATATTTTAACTTTCGGGGGGGTAATTCCGATTTGTTTGTTGTAACTTTGCATTAGAAGGACGATTTCGCAAGTTTCACGACCGTAGATTGTTCCTCCAAAACAAATACAAACCCCGCCCGCCGTCAAAAGCGGGCAACAAAACTAAATGCGGATGAGAAAAAGTTTACTCCCGATTTTGCTGGTGCTGTTCGCGGCATCGGCTGCGCTGGCCAAACAGCAGATGAACTACTATGCCGACAAGGCCGAGAAGGCATTGGCTTCACAACAGTACGACGACGCGCTGGACTATGCGCGTCAGGAGATTGCTGACTACGAGAAGAACCCGCAAGGGTACTGGCAAGCGGCCGCAAGCCTGTACGCCCTCGACCGCAAGAGCGAGGCTCTCGCCATGCTCGACAAGGCAATAAAGCATGCCAAGAAGGACAAGCCGCTGGCTGTCAATTGCTATCAGGCAAAGTCTCAGATATATGTGGAAATGGGCGACACCGTCCAGGCTATAAAGGCACTGTCCGCAGGCCTCAAAGCCGACTCAAAAAACAAGGACCTGCTGTTGCAAAGAGCGTGGCTGCAAGCGAATACAGACATGAAGAAGGCATTGAAGGACTTGGAAAAGGCGAAAAACCTGTACCCCGGCGACGCGGCACCCTTCGTACACACAGCAAGGATATATTACAACCAGAACAACCTCTCCGTCGCTCTTGCCGAAATAAACTCCGCGATTGAACGAGACCGTACGTCTGCCTACAACTACAGATTGCGGGCCGTAATTGAGAAGGAGCTCGGGCATACCACAGACTTCATCAAAGACTGCCTGAACACAGGGAAATATGAACAAGGAGACGAAGTCGGGATTGGGACTGCAATGCTGATGCTCTGTGACACAGACGAGTTGCGCAACGAGATAATCGCCGAGATCGAAAAAGTCAGAACCGCGTCCAACGGCTATTATCAGCTGGAGGCAGCCCTGCTGTACTATTGGGGACATTATCCCTCCGCAAGCAGTATTTACAAGGAGATAATCAACCTCGGCATTGACGATGCCAATACATACAGCTATCTGGCTGACTGCCAAAGAAATATGGACGAAGAACTTGAGGCGTACACAACCGTTTCAAAGGGGCTTGACAAATATGCCGATGACATTGCGCTGAAGTACCAGAAAGCCCAAATAGCCATCGATTTGGGCAAATGTGACGACGCGCTCGCCATATTGAGTTCGCTGATTCTCGAAGCGCCCGACAAACCCGACCTGTACAGCGAGAAAGGACGGGCATATATGACCATGGGCAAGTATGCCGAAGCTTGCGAACCGCTTGCCACAGCCGTCGCACTCGAACCATCGGCAACCAACAAAAGATACTATGCAGACGCTCTGCGGTTGTCCGGGAACGCGGAAAAAGCCAAAGCCCAATACAATGACATTCTGGAAATGTCAGAAGAGGACATCACAAAGCAAGGGCCTAATCCACAAGGCATGTACGCTGCGGCATACTCTGGGCTCGGCAACCGCACAGCCGCAATAAAGGCGATCAATTCACTCCAAGCTGACCAAGCTGACACATACTCCGCGCTCGCAACCGTATACGCAAGGCTTGGCGACAAGGACATGGCACTCAAGTCATTGGAAGAAGCATACAACAAAGGCTCAGAAACAGCTCCATTGTACTTTCTGCATGACTATGACTTCTACTGGCTGCATACATACCCGGACTTCGCAGCACTTCTTGCAGAGCATGGAATACGAACTGAACTCAACCCCGAGACAAAGCTGTTGGAGTACGTTCCCGAAGAACTGTACCAGTCGATGGGAGGCAGGTCTCTCGAAGAACTCGATGCGTTAAAGGCAACCAGCCCTCAAGACTGGGTGAAGAAAATGAACGCCCTCTGCCCGCTTGACTACGGTTCAATCGGACTGCTCGTTTCGGTTGACTACAATGGAAAGACAAATACATACATCTACAATTTCACAGCTGCTGACGGATATGGCAAGCAGGTGTATGAACTCAGCAAAGACCCGAAGCTCAAAGAAATTGTAATCGACAAATTGGGGTTGGAAGAGCTCGACTCCTCACGCGAAAAAGTGAAAACAGAAATCAGCTACGGCATCAAAACTCAACATAACTATGAGACAGCCGACGGCAACAACAAATGCTCATTCACGCTAACCCCGAAGAAACTCAAGCAATTGCTGAATGAGTGCCGCACCGAAGATGACGTTGACATAAAATCCCTTGAAAACCTTGCAGCCATGGAGAATGCGACGGCAACAGACGGAACTAAAACATCGCTGGAAGGAAAGTGGTATGTGTGCACTTACATCACACCAGAAGATGACGGCACTTTCTACAGCATTGAATTGACACACGACATCATCAGGAAACAGTTGGAACAATATATGTCCGCTGACCCTGCATTCAAAAATTCCGCAAGAATCCTCGTCCGTCAAGGCATCGGCATGAAGTATGTCTATCGCGGAGACAAGAGCGGCAAAACAGTCGAGATTGCATTCACCCCCGAAGAACTCAACAACCTGATAAACAAATAAATGCGATGAGCAAAGAATGGACTGACGAGCAAGACATTGCTCAAGACAACGCGGGCGAACCTACGGAGGAGTTCAAGCCTTGCGTGGAAGAGGGCGAACCGCTCGATTTGCAGAAACTCGCAAGGATCGTACACTGGGTATTCATTGCCATTGTCATCGAATGTGCCGTACAGGCAATCATGCTAATCATATCGGAGTTCGACAACGGCATGGCCTCATACCGCTGGAGTACATACCGCCTTGCAACTATCGCATTGATAGTCGGGACTTTTGTGCCGTATGGCATACTCTCGCGGCTGTGCCTCAAAGCCCTGCGCGAAGGCCGTCAAAACGCTGTCGCCACAACAAAGGTGTACTGCCGCTATTTCATGATTATGAACGCGGTTACTCTGCTTATCACATATTCAGTGTCAACGAGCGGGAGCATATCACTGGTGGATATATTCGGCGGTGCAGTACACTCCGCAGCCATAGGTGCTATATGCCTCTTCACCGTACTTGTTGCAAGCTTAGTGGTGTTCTGGCAGAGCATACACGCCTTGTCAACAATAGACGCAGCATCAGATGCCGACAAGCAGAAATACGCCAAAGCAACGCTTTCGCAAAACTGGATTATCGGGGTGGCGACACTGGCAATAATCCAGCTGCTCATGAATGCCTATTGGGCATACGAGATGCTTGAACTGTTCGGATGACCAGCGACTTATTCACGATAACGCCAAAACACGACACCCCATAATATGCAGGAGGGCAAGCCCACATATCGCAGGCTTGCCCTCCTCGCATTTGTCCCTCATCATATCACCAGCAGGGTAGGGACACAGCGTGCCGTGTCCGAAGAGATAGATTACAGTAAATCAAACAATTATACTTGTCATTTAGCGGACACGGCACACCGTATCCGCAACCAAGTCACTACAAATCAAATAATTACAACCGACGCTCGGCGGACACGGCACGCCGTGTCCCTACTGAGACCGCAACGACGTTGCGGTCAAAGGGGCGAGAGGATACGGTCAGTCTCCTTGCGGAGTATGGGAATTTTGACCTCACGGCCGTTGTACTTGAGCGTGACGTATGTGTCGTCAAACTTGGTCAGACGCTTGAAAGTCACGGTAATGTCCGCCATTCCAGCCTCTTGGCGGCTCTTGGTAGACTTGGCCTTGTACTCCTTGCCGCACGTGTGCAGCACGACATCGGAAATGGCAATTTTGGACGGCGCGAAATCGTCGATAATGCAAACAGTCGTCTTGCCATCGGTATTTGAGATAGATTTGTAGCGCAGTTCCGCCGACGCAAGGAGCGACGACAGAGCCAGCACGGCAAACAGAATCATCTTTTTCATGGCTCAATAGAGAGTTGGTTTGCCTATAAGACGCACCCGCCCGCCGTTTGTGACATCCGCCCCCCGAAAAAACTTCAAGACGCGCCCCAGTCAAAACGGCAAGTCGCTGCCATAGCAGGCTTCCGGCTCACAGACAACGTCCTGCCGTTCAAAAGACAAATCAGAGAGTTTGGATATGTATGCCGACCTGATGACGCTGTCGTCCAACTCATTTCTGCGCTCCATAGACATACGCGCATATTCCTCCCCTTTCTCGATGCCGAGAAAACGCCGCCTGCACATGCTCGCGGCAATCCCAGTCGTAGATGAGCCAGCAAACGGGTCGAGTATCCAGTCGCCCTCGTTCGTGCTTGCCAACACTATGCGAGCGAGCAATGCAAGCGGCTTCTGCGTGGGGTGCTTGCCGCAGGTCTTCTCCCACCGCGCTATCGCGGGAAGCCGCCACACGTCGGTCATCTGCCGACCGCCGTTTATGGACTTCATCAGCTCATAGTTGTATTTGTGAGGGACTTTGGGGCATTTCCTCGCCCACAGAATGAATTCTGTGGAGTAGGTGAAGAAACGACAGGAAATGTTCGGTGGGGGATTCGTTTTCGCCCACGTTATGACATTCAATATCCTGTAGCCCAGTTCAGTCAGAAGGCTGGCAATGGCAAAGATGTTGTGGTGCGTGCCTGAAATCCATATCGTGCCGTTGTCCTTCAGCTTCGAGCGGCAGAGAGCAAGCCACCTGCGGTTGAACTCAATGATGTTTTCCGGCATTCCGCCTTTGTCCCAATCCCCCTTGTCAACGCATACAATTTTTCCAGACTGGCAGCTGATGCCTCCATTGGAAAGGAAATACGGTGGGTCTGCGAATATCATGTCAAACTTGAAGTCGAACTGCGGCAGCAATTCAAAGCAGTCCCCATGGAGGAGGGTGAAGTCTCTGTCTACAGACTTGTAATAAGGGACTATCATACTCGCTGCCGCTTTATCCGCAAAATGAATCCGCTTACATCGGTGAGGTTGTAGATACTCGGGATATGGGAATACGCCTCTTCGAGTTTGTTGCGAGCAGACACCCAGCCAACACCGTCTGTTATCCACACGAACTCGAACCCAGAAACTGCGTTTATCTTCTGCGCAAGTTCCAAGTATGAGCGTGCCACCTCGTTCAGCTTTGATCCGCCGCTTGAATAGAAGTTCGTCTCTATCAGATATACCATATCTTCAGCGCGGACAACAAAGTCGAATCGCTTCTTGTCCGTGCCGAGAGCCGTGACTATTTCGGGGAACTCGGTGCAATACACCTCGCGCTCAAACTGAACGCCGTTCTTCGAGAAGACACCTGCCACGTAATCCTCCATCAGATGACCGCCTCGGTTTTTCCGGGCGTTGGAATCGAGACCGACCTCCACACCAAATACGTAATCGACCAAATTCTTGATCTGCTTTGCGCGAAACACCTCCGACAATCCGGTCTGGTTCAAAAATTCGACAACTGTCTCTGGCGAACTCGAATAATCGCTTAGCGAATGTACGCAGCCGTTTTCGTCAATCGCGTTCTTGCAATCCTTTGCACGGACAGCAATCAATATCCCGATAACAGAGAACGCCAGTGGGTTTACTCTCCACAAACGTCTGACAGCTGCATCGATGTCCTCTTGCCCTATCAGGTAATTAAGTTGGTGAAGATGTATCGATATTTCGTCAACATTCGTGGCGACTTTGGTGAAATCAACGTAATCGCCGAGAGAGAAGAGCGTTTCCTTCAGCGGCTTCATAAACTCGTCAAATCTTTTCTGCATAGCGGAATGTGGCATTAAAACAGGCTTTCTTCATTGCCTTGGTATCGGGTGTAGTTCATTATCAGCAGTTCGGTCAGCACGCCGCGCTTGGACGGGTTGGCGTTGATACTGCGCTTGGCGTGAACACGCTCTATGGCGTAGCCGCGGTACAGGTCGTCAAAGAAGCTGTCCTCGGCATTGCGCCCGCACCCGTCGGAGTTGCTGAGCATTTCCATGCAGCCCTCGGCAGACAGCCGCGCGAAATAGTCTCGCAGCCGCTGCTGCTCGCTGTCGTCAAACGCTTCCTTGACGTAGGAGTTGAAGCTCGATGTGGCATCCAGCGGACGGTACGGAGGGTCGAAATACACGAATGTGTACCCCTTGACATATTCTGCCGTACCCGAAAAGTCTCCTTGGAGTATTTCGACGCGCTGCAGCAGCTCGCTGTCGG
>DHKE01000080.1:0-46575 GCA_002404675.1 Porphyromonadaceae bacterium UBA4702
CTCAACGGCGAGAAGCACGTCGCAAAGTAAACAACGCGGCCGAAACGATAAAGCGGGAGCTTGCCGAATTGGCTTGCTCCCGCTCTTTGTTACCCTATTATTGTATTCAGCGGACTGTCGTTTTCTTGGTATATGCCGCTGCGTCGGTCGTTGCACGGACTATGTAGATGCCGCTGGGGAGGGCATCAAGTGCAATCTCCGAGCCGTCGGCTTTCAGGATGCATTTGCCGTCCGTTCCGAAGACCTCGAAGCGTGCGTTGTCAACGCCTGACACACCTGCGCGGTTGCCGGAAATCCAAAGCAAGGATTTGTCTATGCTTGCCTCGTCAACGCCGGCAAGCGACTGTATACGGAAAGCAGGTGAAATGGTGGATGTCTGGCTGTTGCCGGCGTTGTCGGTCAATTTGATGCGCAGGTCAAACCAGCCGTTGAGAGCCATGCGGTCGATGTCCTTCAGGCTGCCGCGCCAGAAGTTGCCGTAACCGGGCATATAGTAGTTCTCTGCCACTTCCTCGACCTCAAGAGGCATCCATTCGCTTGTGTGAAGCGGAGCATACTCGACGCTTACTGCAGGTTTCCCCTCGTCATTGTACCAAATCCACGCATCATACATGCTGCCACTCTCGTCATACAGATAGCGGAGGTAGCTGTGGAGGTCAGAACCGGCGAAAGTCAACACGCCGTCAGAGGGGTTGTCAAAGCGGTCGGTGACATAGCCGTCTGTATTGCGGAACTGCACCATTGTCGTCACCGGCGCGACTTTGTCCTCCTTGGAGAAATCGATTTCCAAAGCAGTAGATGTCTCGCAGGGGATGTTGTCTACATACACGCCGCCGTTCTCGGTTATATCAAGTTCGAGCCTGCCGTCAAACTTGGCAAGGCCTTTGTTGAAATCTTCCCAGAAAGCATACCAGCTTTCAACATGCTCGTCGTCAAACGGGCCGTTCCACGACTTGTCGCCATACTTCGCGTTGATAGTCTCCTTGTGGATGTCGGCAAAATCCATTGCTTCGCCAGCACGGCCGATATTGTCCCAGAAGAACGCGAACCGGGTCATCTTGCCGCCGGAGGCCATGGAGTTGTCACAGATGAAAATCAGCGGTGTGCTGCTGCCGGCAGGCTGGCGGCTCATGTCATTGTCGTATGAGAAATGAGGCATGCCGTTCAATACCAAGTCGTAAGCGAGGTCGTCCTCACGGTAGAAGAGGTTGCAGTTGTAGAAACCGGCGACAATAGGCATCACCGCGCTGTGCATCTTGCCGTCACGCACAGTTTGAAGGGGGATGTCAAGGTTGTAGGTGGGTGTAACAGTCCACCCTGTACCCTCTATCACCTCTTCAGGTCCGTAACATACGTAAGCTGCAATTATGTTGGCGCGGTAGACCGGTATTTCGTCTGCCGTCTCTTTCGGCAAACAACACGATATGTTTGTCAGACCTGAAAACAGCGGGCCGTCGCCATATACCGCCCAAGTGGGCACGCCGAACCACAGCGACTGAAAACCGAACCACATAGTAGAGTCGGGGATGTCAGAGCCGATGAACAATCCGCTCGGGTCATAGAGGTCTGCCACCTTAGCGCTGGCATAGTTAGCCACGTCATTGTGGACTGTCTGTGCGCCAACGCCATTGGACTGCGCCACAATCACCATGCCGTCCTTGGCATCAGCCGAAGCGGTGATTTCAGCATGAACTACCATGAACCGGTCGCTGACACCAGGGTTGAACAATATGGAAGCTCCGTTTGCTATGTCAACTACATTGTCGCCGTCCATAAAGCGCGGCTCACGTCCTCCCTCGAAACTGTAGACAGCACCGAAATCATGGTGGACAATCGTGTTGGAAAGATATCCGTAGAAGTCATCGCCATAGATTGTGCCAGCCTCGATGACATTGCCGTCACCGTCCAGCAATGCTGACTTTACCGGTGTTCCGTCGGGCAGCAGCGGTTCAAATGAAACAAGTTCTGTTGCCGCAGCAGCGTCCAGTTCTACAGAGCAGTCGCTCTCGACATTCACATTCTCTGCCACGACGGCACGAATTGGTGCGCCAAATGTACCGGACTGGAACAATGCCAACACTGTATACTTCCCTTCAGGAACCTCATAGACCGACTGCGCATCGCCGTCCGTGTCCTCCGACACCCAGCCGTCACCCTCCAGGGCGTATGCCACGCTCACAAGGTTATAGTCATCAACAGTAACGTAGTTCAACGTCAGTGAATGAGTTGTCGCTTCCGCCTTGCGCACGCGAGCCGTAGGCACAGCCTGATTTGCGGACTGCAAAGGCTTCTTCTTGAAGTTGCTCAGTGTCTTTTCGGACACTCCAGTGACTGCACGGTGCAAACAGGGGCGAGCCTCCTGCCCGGCGAGCTGCTGACGCACCGGCGCGGACGAGCCGGAGACTCGTGCCGCGAATGTCGCAGGAAGCGTCATCAGGCACATCATACCGATGATAAGTTGTCTTTTCATATCTCGTTTCTTGTCTATACTCCTGCTAATTCGACATTACAATGACACTTGTTCCGAAAGGCAGGTTATGCTCCTTGCTCGTATACAAAAGAGCCAAACGGACTTTTCAGCTGCAAAATAAACCGGCTGTCCGATACCTTCAAAACGACTGTGCTATGCAATTACACTTGTATGACCATTTTGAGTATACTGCACAATCACTGCAATAACATCAATCATCATTGCATCAATGAATTATAACTTCACATTAAGGACAGCGGATAAGACTATGCAGTATGCGATTTTTCGGCAAAAACTTGCCAGTTCGAGTGATAATGCGTAATTTTGGGTATGACAAACGCCTTGCGAACAATCGTCCTCACAATGCTCATAACCGCCAATGCCCTTGCCGCATTTGCGCGGCAGGACATGAACGCAGAGATGAAGACAACCTACTACCTCGGCAAGCTGAAATCTGACAACATCAAGCCAGCGGAAAGGGTGAAATACATAGACTCGCTCAACCGGGCGAAACCGGGGAACGAGAAGCTGTACCTCAAGGAAAAGGCGCGTGCATACGTCCGCGCAAGCCGTTTCGGCGATGCCGCAGAGTGCTATCGGCACATAGCCGGACAAAAGGACGTACCGGCATACATATACCTCGACGCAGTATATTGGGAGGCCTGGTGTCATCTCAACATGGGGCTGTACGAGCAAACCCTCGACAACGTATACAAGATAGTGGTGTGCGAAAAGCCAGACTCGCTCGACTACTATGACGTTGAGGCGGACTTCCTGCTATGCAGCGTCTACCGTCTGCTGGAAAACTACACCATGAGCCACCGCTACTTGCAAGCGGCACAAAAGAAGACCGCCGCGTCCAAATCGCCGCAAGAGCTGGTGTACAACCTCAAATACCGCTACCACCTCGAGTTGGCAGGCCTCTACCTGCGCGAAGGGAAATACAACGAGGCTCTGGCGGAGGACAAGAAGGGGATGAAATACAACCTCGACCCGGCTACCCGAGAAGCGTTGAACATGGATATGGCAGAGCTGTACGACCAGATCGGCGAACCCACCATAGCCGAAGAGTACTACCGGAAATTCATCAACAGCAGCGCCAACTCGTTCCACAACAGCGGAAACCGCGTAAACGCACTGTCAAACTACGCCTATTTCCTGTACCGCCACGGACGCACCGACGAGTCGCTGCGCCTGTGCATGGAGTTGCTGCACGGTCCGGACTCCACAAACATGCTCCACATCCGGGGCAACCTGTACGACATACTTGCGCAAAACCTTGAGAGGCAGGGGCGGCACGACGAGGCTTACAAGGCATTGCGCCAGTCGGTGGAAATACTGGATTCGGTCACTCACACAAGCGACTTGGGAAGCGTGTCGAGCATAACGCGCAATTTCGAGAGCCGCATGGCAGAACTGGAACAGAGCCGCGAACGGGCTTCCGGGCGCAAGATGCGCATCGCAGCCACAATCCTGTGCATACTGGCAGTGGCGGCTGCAGCTACCGTCCTGTGGATATGGAGAAGAAGCAAGAAGCGGAAGCGCGAGAACATACAGCTTGCCAAGGAAATGGAACACAAGGAAGAGCAGCACCGCGCCTCTCAAAAGGAAACGACAGACAAGCTGGATGCCATGGGCCGCGAGGCGGTGGCACTGTCTATGCGCATAGCCGAATCTGACGCGCTGCTCGCCGAGGTGGCATCGATAGCCGCCGACGCTTCGATGAGCAGCAAGGAGGCCGTCAGCGCGGTGCGGACAAAGCTGCGCGGCATCCACGCCAACGACCGGACATGGGAAGTGTTCCGCCTTCATTTCGAGAAGACACACCCGAATTTCCTGACAGAACTGTACCGCCGCCACCCGGAGCTGACGCAAAGCGAGATACGAATGGCGACATTCATCATAATGAACCTGACGGGCAAGGAGATAGCCAACCTGACGTGCCGGTCGGAGCGGACGGTGGAATCGACAAAATACCGGCTTCACAAGAAGCTCGGTCTGGAAGCCGGCATCAGCACCGCGACGTACCTGCGCTCCATCCTCGCGGAAACATCAGAAACCGATGCCGTATGACAGCGCAGCCAAAGTAGGGACACGGCGTGCCGTGTCCGCACGCAAATCATTACATATCAATTAATTGTGCTTATCGCCCTTCGGACACGGCACGCCCTGTCCCCACCTGTCGGGGATAACGCGAGGACAAATCGCAGTCAGCGATACCGAGCCTCGAGGTCAAGCAGGTACTGCTTCGCGTCAAGACCGCCAGCGTAACCTGTCAACGAGCCGTTACTGCCGATAACACGATGGCACGGCACAAGAATGCTGATGGGGTTGGAAGCTACCTGACCAGCGCAGCCCCTGCCTCTGCCGCTATGCCCTACCGCCTCGGAAATTTCCTTGTAAGTCCTCGTCTCTCCATACGGTATTTCGCACAACGCACTCCATATCTGTTTCTGCAGGTCTGTGCCGACCATCAACAGCGGAACGTCAAACGACTTGCGCTCACCTGCAAAATACTCTTCCAGCTCATCTATGGCGCGGCGTATGGTGCGCGTCATGCCCCCGCTATACCGCACGCCGAGCCTGCCCATAATCCGCCTGTCATTGAAGTCGCGACGTTTTGATTCAACCCAGTCGCACAGGCAAATGTACTCCCCTATCGAGCCGATAATCATCTTGCCGCAGGGAGACTCCCACTCGCTTATGACTACAGTGTCAGGCAATGCTTCCCCATCTGGTCCTATTCTGTTATCCATGCCACAAAGTTAGCAATTATTTTCCTGCGGACACCATACCAAAAACAAATGGAGTATGCCGAAATTCGGCATACTCCATTATTTCATATAGGGTTAAATAAGCCCGCTGTATCAGGGGACGAGCACCTTGTATGCGCGACCAGCCACACGTACCATGTAGATGCCTTGCGGCACGTTGATAACTGTGCGGCCAGCAGCATCGGCAGTAGCGATAGCCTTGCCCTCGAGGTCGTAGACATTGACGGTCTTGCCGTTTGCGCCGACAACCACGATGCCTTCGCGTGAAGCGAACACCTGCATAGCATCTGCGCTGATGCCGTCAACACCTGCAACACCGATAGTGATAGACTTCTCCTCGGTCACGTCATTGAGCGGGTTCTCGTCGCCGTTTGCAGTTACCTTGCCTGCATAGCGGTAAGTAACGCCACGGTCTGACTCGTCGGCGGTAGCCTTGAATATGTAGTTCATCACATCGCCGGGAGCGAGTTCAGTACCCTTGGTTGACATGGCGTTCTGGCCGTCGCAAAGGAGCGTGACCGTATAGTCTGACACTGTGTTGCGGCCGTTGTTGTACACGCTCACAGTGAACTCGCGGGTCTCGCCAGGCATGAACTTTTCGGGTATCTCAATAGATACAGCCTCGAGGTCAGTGTCGTATTCGATAGCAGAAGCGTCCTCAACGATGGCGATGTTGTCAACGCAGATGTTCTTGCCATAGCCGGCAGCGGTAGCCTTGAAGGCAACCATGGTGCTTTCGGTACAATGGCGGCGGGGAATTGCGACCTTGAACTGCTTCCAGCCGGTTTCGGCAGCGGACAAGTCGATAGTCTCCAGCTTAGTATAGACATTGTCGTTGTGGGTTATCTCGATGTCGAGAGACTCACGGCAAGTCGAGCCGGGCATATATACCCAGAACGAGAGTACGGGATGATCGGCGCTGAACAGGTCAACCTTGGGCGAAGTCATGCGTGCAGAGCAGCCGGCGGGGAGATCTGCGCCCTTGAAGTATGCGAAACCGCCGTCTTCGTCCTGCGGGGTAACTGTCGGGTTCATGCCGCTTGCGGCAATACCCCAGCAGCCAGTCACGTTGCCGGCAATTGTGGTAAGTGTCCAGGGGGTGTGCTCGAGGCCGGCTTCCTTGAAGCTCTCGGTGAATGGGACAGCGTTGTCCGGGCCCATGACGATGAAGTCAGTGAGCGTGCCTTCGCTTTCCATGCCGCCGTACTGTGCGTGTATCTGGTAGTATACGAAATACTGGTTCTCGACACCGATGAAGCGGTCATCTATGAATGAAGTGTCCTTGATGCCGTCAGCAAGCACGTCGCCGGTGTTGGCATATACCTTATAGGTTATTTCGCCGGCCTTGAGGTCGCCGCCATTCACGCCCTTGGTCGGAGCATTCCATGTCACGAGGACATTGTTGCCGTCCTTGTCAACAGCCTTGGCGTTGGTGACGGGCATGGGGGTGTCGTAGCCGACATAAACGGATACAGATGCCTCAACGCCCTTGGCATCGCCGGAGTATGCGGCAACGCGGTAGATGTTCTCGCCCTGCACGGCGTTCTCGTCAGTCCAAGAGCATTTGCCGCCGGGGGTGAGACCGGAAGTAATCTCGGCAATGGGGTTCATGTCGCTTTCGCCGCGATAGATGCATACCTTGGAAATGGCAGAGAGTTCAGTGCCAGAATACGTCTGTGTAGGCAGTGTGAAGTTGAGCATTGCGCGGAGTGCGCCGTTAGCGCCCGGGGTAGCCGTAAGGTCTGTACAAGCGGCAGGGCCATCGGCAGTTGCTGTCTCGACTATCTCAATGTCATCGATAAGGAGATAGTCAGACTTTATTGCGCTGACACAGTGGAACGATATGTTCCAAGTGCCGTCTGCTTCAACGGTGAACGGTATTTCGTACTTCTTGGTGTCCTCATTCATTATCGTGGTCACAGGCATCAGCGTGATGCGCTGAGCGTCAACCGTAGCGCCCTGCCCCATCTTCACCTCGAAACGCTCGGGCGACTCTTTGAAAAACACACGGGCTGTGAAGCGGAGGGCATACTTGCTTGTCTTATCGAACTGTATTGAGGGGAGGATGAGCCAGCTGTCTGCTGCGTTTTCGAGAGTGAACCTGTGAGCCATGCACTTGTAGTCCTGAACGGTATTGTGCCACCAGTGCCAGCCACGGTCCTCTTCGGAGTTGAAGATAGTGAAGCCGTCGAGAGACTCTTCGGTATCAAACGGCTGATAGTAAGGCACTGTGAACGCATTGCCCATGAAGTTGGAGTTGGAAAGCACTGTTCCGCCCTCGCCTACCTCATTGGATGTGGTTACGGTGTAATAGTAAGTAGCGATGCCGTCGGGCAATGTTTCTGTGAATGAAGTCTCGGAAATCTTGTCAGCCACGAGGACTTCGCCGGGGAAACGCTTGACAGTATACTTCACTTTGGCGGGGTCGATAGTGCCGCCGTTCAAGCCCTGTGCCGGAGCATTCCATGTAAGCGTGGCAGTGTTGCCGTCAAGGGTGAAGTTCAGGTCGGTTACGGCAGCCGGGCTGTCAGGGCCGCACCACTGAGTCTTGAACGTCTTGGGGCCGGAGCCGATGCTGTTACGGGCTGCAAGCACTATCGGATGCGCACCATCAGAGGCAGCTACGGAGAAGTTGACTGTCGAGCCGGGGTTGCCGGACTTGGTGTCCTTCAGCACGCCGTCCATGTACATATCCACGTATATAGTGCCGGAAAGAGCCGAGCCGTCAAACGCTTTCGCCGGTATCGTGGCAGATACATTCGACTTGCCGCCTACGTATGAGAATATGCAGTTGACGAGCTCACCCGGTGCATTCAGCCCCTTGCGCTCCGCCTCGATGAAAAGGCCTGTTATCTCCTCGTCGTCAGGCATATTGCCGATCAGCTCAGCCTTGCCTGTAAATGTATTGAGACGGCAGAGCTGGCCGCCCTTCTCGTCAGAGAGTGCAGCCCAATAAATATCGTTTGTCTCGGGGTCAACCGTCGCACTCTGTATGTAGCGTGGTTTGATGCCAGAGGCGCCGATGAGTGTGAGCGAACCGTCATTCTTGTCTATGTAATACGTATTGCCGTCGCTGCCCACAGTGAAGAGGCGGCCGAAGTTGTCGGCAGCAAGCACTGACATGACAGGGATTTTGGCAATCTGGGTTGCCATGCCTGTCATCTTGTCGATGCGGGCGAAATCGCAGTATCCGTTCTCATACGGTCCCCAGAGGATGGCATACATCTCCTGTGTCGTCGGGTCGTAGGTCATGTCGTAAGCGATGTTGTACTCCTCATCGTGCATTTCTACGAGGTTGGCAAATGACCATGTGTCAGTATTGACCACACAATAATAGTTGTTGAAGACGATGCCGGTTTCAGAGCCGTCCTCGGCATACATTTCCCAAAGGTGGTAGTGCAGACGGCGGTCGGAATAGGCGCCGCCGCCATTGACGTTCAGGTTGGGGTGAATCGCGATTGGTTGAATTTTGACATTAGCCTCAGGCTGGAAAGCATAGTAGCCCAGTTGTTCCTGATTGTCAACGACAAACCAGTCTCCGTAAGAAGAAACGACAGAACCGTATATCACCGGCAGCCCGGGTGTGAACGTCGGCTCGGTGATCTTTTCGGGAGCTGTCTTCATACCGATTACCGGCTTCTCGGCACGGACTGTGCGCACCAGTCGGCGCGGTGTCTGAGCGGCGGTCTTTGTGCCGGTAAGGTTTTTGTGCGCCGTTACCGGGCGCAATTCCGTGTGCGTCACCGCAAGAGCCGTCAGGGCTACTGCGCCGGCGACTATCGCGGAAAGTCGAGGAATGTTTGGCATATAAAATTACAATTACGCGGACCGGACGAGGGGTGCATACGCGCTTGCAGCACAGCACTGTCGCCTGACCCTGATTAAACTTTTCTTTTCCCAACTATGCCATATCTGTCCTGCGGCGAGGCTGTCTCGGCAAGGCATAATGGGATAGCAGGTGCAAAGTTGCGAAAAATAATCAACATTCGCAATAGCGACAGCCGAAAAAACAGATAAATACGCGAACTTCACGCCGCTGGAACATTCACCTCATGCAGGTAAATTATGCAGCAAAACCAGCAGTTTACATTACACGGAATGGAACATCGCGGACACAAGAGGCACATGAGGTTAAAAACTTTTATTTTGCCAATACGTGTATTATTGCTATCTTTGTATCTAAATATACTATATGACGAAAAACCTCATGAAGCAAAATATAAGAGAAATCGCCCTTGCAGCGGCGTCAATCGCCTTTGGCGCTTCCGCTTTTGCAGTGCCGGCATTACCCGACATAGTCAATTACAGGCAACCTGACGGCAAAATGACACAAGTGGTCTTGCGCGGTGACGAGCATTGCCACTGGTATGAAACACCGGACGGCACGATGCTGATGCCTGATGCGCAAGGAGGTCTTGTGACCGCCGACAGCAAATGGCAGACACGCATAGCCCGCCAGCGTGAGGCAGCTGTGGCGAGAGCGTCCTCATACACCACCTTTCCTACCACAGGGCGGCAAAAAGCCCTCGTGATACTCGTGCAATACACAGACCGGGCGTTCACTTACGGCCATGACGAGTTCAACGACATGCTCAACAAGCCAGGCTATGCCAACCTGGGCGCAGCCGGCAGCGCATACGACTATTTCATCGAGAACTCCGCCGGGCAGTTCGCCCCCGAGTTTGATGTCTACGGGCCGGTGACACTCGACCACGAGATGTCCTACTACGGCGCAAACGACGACGCGCTTGCCCACGAAATGGTGGCAGAGGCGTGCCGCAAACTCGACAATGAAATTGACTTCAGCCAGTATGACCGCGACAATGACGGCTGGGTTGACAACGTTTACATATTCTACGCAGGCTACGGCGAGGCCGACGGCGGCGGCGTGAACAGCGTATGGCCGCACTCGGCAAACGCCTTCTCCAAGGGGGTGCGCCTCAATCCCGACGGCGTGCAGATAGGACATTACGCCTGTTCAAACGAGCTGGTGGGCAACACTCAGCGAATGGTCGGCATAGGCACGTTCTGCCATGAGTTTTCGCACGTGCTCGGGCTGCCCGACCTGTACAGCACAAACGGCAACGATGCGTTCACGCCATACTATTACTCGCTCATGGACCATGGCAACTACAACCGTGACGGACGCTGCCCCTGCGCACTGACCGCATACGAGCGTTATTTCCTCGGCTGGAACGAGCCGACGGTCATCGACGGCGAGGGCACGCTGCGCATCGCGTCGATAGACTCCAACATGGCATACCGCGTGAACATCCCCGGCGCGGACGAAGAGTATTACCTGCTCGAGAACCGGCAGCAGAGCAGCTGGGACGCAGCCCTGCCAGGGCATGGGCTGCTGATATGGCACATCGACTACAACAAGGGCGTTTGGGACAGCAATGCCGTCAACAACGACAGCAAACGCCAGCGCGTTGACCTGATAGAGGCAGACCAGCAGGAAGACCTCGACTCTTCGGCCGGCGACCCGTTCCCTGGCAGCAAAAACGTCACCTCGTTCAGCGGCTTCCGCGGGCGCAACGCGGGGTTGCTGGACTACACGTTGAGCAACATACGCGAGAGGGACAATGCCGTAATCCTTGATTTCGGCACTTCATCTGAACTGCCGCAGACACCTGCCGCTCTCGACGCAGAGGGTGTGGACGACAACTTCTTCACAGCACGATGGCAGGAAGTCGAAGGAGCTGACGGTTATGTGGTCAACGTATACGCATACGAGGACGGCCGCATACGCAACCTGCCCGAATACACCTTGCTTCAGACGGCGGAAACTTCACTCGTGGTCAAAGGCCTCGAGCCTCAAACACAATATGAATATACGGTGGCTGCACGCCGTGGCATGAGCGTCGGCGCGTTCAGCACGCCTGTCGCCGTCACCACGGCCGAACCCGGCATAGCATACAGCACTGTCGAGGCTCTCGACGCGACAGACATAACAGACATCTCGTTTACAGCCAACTGGAACGCTCTGGAACTGGCTGAGAGCTACGCCCTCGACGTGTTCCGAATGACGGATGTGAACGCTGACGCCGACATAGCAGCTTTCAGTTCGCCGCTGGAACTGCCCGAGGGTTGGAGCGGCACTGCAAGCGGCACCATGAGCGTCAACGGATATTTCGGAGCGGAAGCCCCGTCGCTCCGCTTCTCGCAGAACGCAGAGGCGCTGCAAAGCCCGGAGTATGACAAGGACATCGAGAGCCTGTCGTTCTGGATGCGCGGCTACAAAGCCGACGCGGCGGCATCTCTCACAGTGTCAGTGCTTGACAACGGCGTATGGCGCGTTCTCGACGAAATCAAACCTATAGACAACAGCGCGGGCAAGACGATGACGTATGACGCGGCTGATTTGGGACACTCGCGTGCCGTCAAGCTGCAATACAGCATGCCCTCAGGCAACGGCAGCGTGTGCGTGGACGACGTGACAATCGGCTTCGGCACAGTCGCTCAACGTGAATACATCGCCAACAAGGCCGATGTCGGCACAGGCACATCTGCCTCAATCGACGGACTTCAGCCGCTCACACAGTACTGCTACATCGTCTACGGCAAGCGCGGCGACCGCTACTCCTTGCCGTCAGCGGCAATCACCGTCACCACATCGCCCGGAGGCAGTGTCAGCAGCATACACACGGAAGTTACACTCCGTGCCGACGGCAACCGCCTCGCTTTTGACATACCAGCGGGCAGCCATCTGCGGATATACACTCTCGCCGGCATCTGCACAGCAACATTCGACCGCAGCGGCGAGACCACCCTCCCTGAAGGCATATATATTGTACACACCTGCGGCAAAGCCTATAAAGTGACAATAAAATAACTCTCAATAACCAATGAACCCTTTACTGAAAAAACTCTTTGTCCTGTCTGTCGGACTGGCATCTGCAGCAACGGCATACGCTGCCGCGCCGGCAGGCGACAAGCACGGCGACGCTGAACGGCTGCGTTACTCACGCTACCATCAACAGTCCAGCGGCGGACTGTACAGCGTGCCGAAATCCATCAAACCGTCGCTTGCCCCCCTGCGCATCTCCACCGAGGGGCGGCCTGAACTGATAGCCAACTGCACATCGAGCAGCGTCGGCTACGGCATGTACTCCTTCTACCCAGAGCAGGATCTCACGCTGAACAGACAGGCCGAAATACCGGCGTTCTTCGGCGGAGCAGTCTACGTCAACGGCAAGTACTACGGCGCGGACTATGACTATGACGACAATTATGACCTGACATACGTGCGCTGGTACGTCTACGACGCGCTGACGTGGCACTGCGACAAGATGGTCGAAAACCCTCTCGACTATTCTTACATCGCGACAGACCGCACGTATGACTCCACGACCGGCACGGTCTACTCGATATGCTATGACAAGACCGGCGAGAGCATCTGGCTCGCCACCACTTCGCTCACAGACGGCGCATCAACACTGATTGCCGCCCTCGACAAGGAGGTTATCATGATTGCCGCCGACGCTTCGGGACGGCTCTTCGGCATCGACACGACAGCCAACCTCTACCGCATAGACAAGAATACGGCGGCTCTCACGCTCATCGGCAACACCAACATCTATGAGGGCTACCAGTCTACATACACACAGTCGATCACCTTTGACAACACTACGGGCAAACTCTACTGGGCAGAGTTCCACAGCGAGGGTCTGTTCCGGTCAAAGTCTGCGCTCTACGAGGTAGACCCGGCTACGGCTGCGACAGTCAAGATAGCCGACCTGCCAGGCAACCCTGAGATGGTAGGCCTGTATGTGGCAGACTATATGCAGCCCGGCGTGCCGGCAGCAGCCACAAACCTGACCGCTGTCCCGGAAAAGGAGGGGTCAACAAAAGTCGCGTTCTCGTTCACCGCACCGAGCAAGACTATCGGCGGCGGCGACCTGACAGGCCAGCTGACAATAGAAATGACCGTGGACGGCGACATCTTCGACATTCGCGAAGCACAGCCGGGCGAGACTGTCACGACAAGTTCAATGTCCTTTCCTCGCGGCCTGCGCACCCTGAAAGTGACAGCGTCAAATGACAACGGAGCCGGCGAGGTGGCAGCTATCATGTTCTACGCAGGCTATGACGTTCCGGCAGCGGTCAAAGACCTTACGCTCACCTCCAACGACAAGACCGCAACAGTCACCTGGACTGCCCCGACCGAAGGCGCAGAAGGCGGCGCGATACACACTCCGCTGACATACGACGTTGTCCGCATGCCTGGCGACGTGACAGTGGCTACCGCAATATCCGAAACCACATTCTCCGAGACGCTGACATCTCCGGCCAAATACTACTACACCGTGACACCCTCTTCACAGGACGGCAAGGGCGTAGCAGCCTCGTCAAACGGCATGATAATCGGCAACTTCGAGATACCCTACTACTGCGGTTTCGACACACAAGGCGAATATGACATGTACACCGTCATTGACCTGCAGAGCGAAGGCAAGGTGTGGGAGTATGACGTTGAGAACCAGCGTCTGCGCCACCCGTGGAGTCTCAATGGCGTAATAGACGACTACATCGTCACCCCGGGGCTGAACCTCTCGGGCGCGAAGTCATACGAGTTCTCGTTTGACGGCTACCAGATGGCAGACAGCTATCCCGAGCACATCATGCTCTATTTCGGCCCGAGCATGGACATCAACGAGATGAAGCTAGTCCTCGACACCGGCAAGCTCCCGACAGAGGCACAGCGATACAGTGGCGTGGTTGCGCCGCCGGCAGACGGCATCTACTATTTCGCGCTGCGCAGCAAGACCGGCAACAACGGTTTCATGTCGTATGCCGACAACATCCGCGTCAATGACAAGGGGTCTTCAGCCGTTCCCGCGACGGTATCCGACTTCAAGGCCGAAGCGGCGGCCAACGGCGAACTCGCCATCAAGCTCTCCATGACAGCGCCCTCGACCACCATAGGCGGCGCACCGCTCAACGCCATCTCGCACATCGACATCATTCGCGGCGAGGGCAACGAGCCTATTAAGACTTTTGACAACCCCGAACCGGGCAAGCCGCTCGAATGGACTGACACTTCAGTCAAGACCGGCAGCTATACATACCGCGTCATCGTCTATTCCGAAAGCGGCGCTGGCGAACCGGTTTCCGCGACAGCCTTTGCCGGCATCGACGTGCCCAGCGCACCCACCGGCATTACAGCCGACGGCCCTGACGGCAACCGCAAAATCAGCTGGACTGCACCCGCCCGCGGCGCAAACGGCGGCAACCTCGATGGTCTGCTATCATACCGCCTCAGCCGCGTGGTCAACGACGAGACAACCGTACTTGCCGACAACTATGCAGAAACTGAATACACCGACACTTGGGAGGCCGACCGTCAGGCTTTCGTATACTATACAGTGGCAGCCGTGACAAGCGCCGGCGAGAGCGAAGCCGCGACATCTGAATCATTCGCAGTGGGCAAGCCCTACGAAATACCATACAACGAATCATTCGCCGGCGGCAAAACACAGACTCAGCCATGGTCTGTTGAGCAGGTTGCGGGATACATGGGGTCTTGGACAATAGAACAGCAGGGCGACCAGCCTTACATCAAAGCCCAAGACAGCGACGACGGACTGGCTACGTTTGACGGCTACCACAGCTGGACCAAGGACTGCGAGCTCCGCCTCATCTCACCCGCCATCGACATAGCAAAATACATTGACCCCGAGCTGTCGTTCTACTTCTACCACTACAACGGTCTGGCCGGATGGTGGCAGGAAGAGGCCGACCCCGTCAACGAGACAATGTGCGTGGAAATATCCATGGACGGCGGCCCGTTCCAGATACTTCCCAATTCCGACATCACGCTCTATGCAGCTGAATCGAGCTGGAAACAGTACAAGTTTGACCTTGCCAACTACCGCAAATGCACAAGCATACGCATCGCGTTCCGCGGCAAGGGAGCCGGCTGCGCCAACATCCACATCGACAACATCGGTGTCAACGGCACTATAATCGACGAGAAGGTTGACCTCATCGGTGCTGACAACGGCATCGTGACAGGCGACAAGGGTGGCATCCGCTTCAGCGGTCTGACACACGGCATCACCATCTACGACACCGCCGGCCGCAAGGTGGCTGCAAGCCGCAGCCAGCAGGGCTTCATTGCGCTCCCCGCAGGGATTTACATCGCCGTGAGCGGCAATGAGAAACAGAAAACAATAGTGAAATAACAATCAACGGGGGAGGACGCCAGCCTCATAAGCCAGACATCCTCCCCCAAGTAATAACCCCTAAATTTGTGAGTATGAAACAATTATTACAAAGGTTGGGATTGGCAATGGTCATCGCCGGCACAAGCGTGCCGACATTGTTGGCCGACCCCATTGCCAGCTATGATTTCAACTACGAGACGAGCGATGAGTTTGACGCGCAGTTCAACGTCCTAGACAACAACAATGACACCAACCAGTGGCAGTGGTACAAATACACCACCTACAGCCCCGGCTACTACTATGCCCGCGTATACGGCTACGGCGGCGCATCGTATGACGACTACATGACCACCAAGACGGCTGTCGCCCTCGAGGCCGGACACGCATACTGCGTAGAGTTCCAGGGCTGGACTGACGACTACTCATACAGCAGCGCAACCGACTCTACGGGCACCCTTGAACTGGGCTACGGCACAGGCGATGACGTGACCGCCTACACCATGTTCTCCTCATTCTCGCTGCCGTACATCAACAAGTACAGCCAAGAGACACCGCAGACTTTCAAGGGTTACTTCACAGTCCCCGCGTCAGGCAATTATTACCTGACATTCCACGCCACAGGCTCGCGCTCGTCATGCGTTGACAACATCGTCATCACTGATGCCGGCTCGCCCGACAAGCCCATGCCCGCTACAGACGTGACAGTCACTCCGGGCGAGAACTTCGCACTGACAGCCAACGTCACCTACACCCTCCCGACAAAGACTATCGTCGGAACTGACCTCACCTCCCTCTCCAAGGTGCAGATCTACAATGGTGACCGGTTCGTGGCACAGGACGTGGCTACTCTCACACCTGGAACAACACGTTCTGTCCTGGACAACAATGCGGTTGCCGGCGACCAGACTTACACGGTCTATGTCTTCAACGGCGACGAACAGTCTGAAGCCGCTTCTGCGTCTGCATACATCGGCCCGCTGACACCGAAGCCCGTCACCAACCTCAAGGTGACGCCGAGCAGCGAAGAGGCAGACACATACGTAATCAGCTGGACAGCCCCGACCAAGAGCGTGAACGACATGGACCTCGACGCTTCTGTGCTTAAATATGATGTGTACCGCGTCATCGACGGCAACGAGAGCAAGATCGCAATGCTGCTGACCGAGGCTTCGTTCACCGACACATACGCGGCCGAAACCCGCGTGACAGTTGCATACAAAGTCGTGGCCCGCTACGGCACAATGAGCAGCGAGGGCACAACCTCGGCATCGTTCAAACTCGGCGCGATGAACCTCCCCTTTGCCGACTCGTTTGCCGGCAACGTCCTCTCCGACGACTGGACTGCTGAAATCATCAGCGGCTCACGCAACTGGGAGACACAGGCTTCCGGCTCATCACCCTATTGCACACCTCAAGACAGTGACGGCGGCATGGTTTACTTCAATTCATACAACTCTCGCAAAGGCACTGGAGCTCGCCTGATCACTCCAGAGTTCGTCAACACTGCTGACTCCAACCCCGCAATCGAATTCTGGTTCTACCACTACACTTCTGGCGACGACCAGATGGCCATCGACGTACAGAAGGACGGCGGCGAATGGGAACAGATAGACGGCACCCTCATCACGCTGAAGTCCAGCCCAGAGGGATGGACCAAGTACTCATTCTCCCTGACCAACGCTGTCGCCGGCAGCCAGAAGTACCGCGTGGCTTTCCGCGCAATCCCTGCTTACGGCTTCAACATCTTTGTCGACAATGTGCGTGTATTCAACCGCCTCGCACATGACCTCCAGACCACAATTACCGGCCCGGAAACTATCATCGCCGGCAATGAAGCCACCTACACCATCACCGTCACCAACAACGGCATGGATGTGACTGCCAATGACTATTCGCTTATGGTATGGGTTGACGAGACCCTTAGAGACAATGCCCTGGCAAGCGTGGACATCGCAGCCGGCGCATCGCAGACTTTTGAGTACAAGTACAAGTTCAACAGCGGCTATGCTTACTCCAACGAAGAGTCTGTCGAGGTCAAAGCTGCAACAGACTATGATGCCGACATGGACACCTCAAACGACATCGCTGCCGCAGCGACTGTTGTCACGCTCCTCGAGAACCCGACAGCACAGAACCTCATGGGCGTTGTCAACGGAGACAACATCGAACTGACCTGGGATGCCGCCATTGACTCCGACGGCTATACTCCGACCAACATCGACGAGGACTTCACCGGCGCAGCCAACGATGATACATTCGTTTACTGCGGCTGGACTGCCATTGACCGCGACCAGGCCGAAACAGGCACTCTCTACGGATACAAATCTTCTAACTGGAAGGTATTTGACATAAACAACTCATACGCACCTACGGCATCTTCGGGCGAATGGCTCGCAGTACTGCCGCCAAAGACAAGCACTTCCGACGACTGGCTGATTTCGCCGCAGCTCAACTCATTCGACAAGTGCAATTTCAAGGTGACATTCAAGGCACTCTCTCAGAGCACGGGCGGCATCATGTCTGTCGCATACTCCACAACAGACAACCAGCCCGAAAGCTTCATCGAGCTTGAACCTATTACTCTTCACAGCGGCAAGACTTGGTACATCTACGAGGCCACCGTACCTGGCTCTGCCAAGTATATCGCAATACATAACGTCTCAACAGCTTCTTCGTCCAACATCCTCGGCATCGACTACATCAAGGTTGAGTCAACACTCCCCGTAGTGCTCGGCTACAACGTGTATGAAGACATGTGGGATCAGCTTAACACTGAACTTGTGACCGAGACTTCATTCACGCTGCCCAAGGATAAGGGCAACACCACACGCGCCGGCGAGCAGCTCCGCTCGTTCACCGTATCGGCTGTCTATGCTGAAGGCGAGACTGCACAGTGTGACCCCGCAGTGGTATCGATCGAATCAGGCGTTGACGAAATCAACGCCAACATCCCCGAGGTGAAGACAGTTGCCGGCGGCATCCAGACTTCCGCCGCTGCCGTGGTTTACTCGCTCGACGGCTGCAAGGTGGCTGCTGCTGACCGCGCCGCTGTCATCAGCCTGGCTCCCGGCATCTACCTCGTCCGCACAGGCGACGTGACATACAAGGTTGTAGTCCGCTGATACAGCGCATACAACGCTTAAATTCCCAATACAGGCATCCCGGCTCACCCCCGGGGTGCTTTTTTCATGCTGCCGCTGAATATTTCGCATATACATATCATCCGTATTTGATAAATTATTAGTACCTTTGTGCATTGCCTTTGCCAACCTGTTTTATCGGCAGCAATACCCCCAACCCGAAACCCATAAATGACATATATGAAAAAACTTTTACTCACCGTTTTCACAGCTGCTTCGGCAGTTGCATCAGCAGTTGCGGCCGACCTCCCCTATTACACAGACATGGGGTCGAAAGCTGCCAAGGACATTGACCCGGACTGGACTGTCATCAACGAGACTGAAGGGTCCAAGACTTGGGTGTACGACTCTGACGACAACAACATCACCAAGCCGACAGAAGCCCCCTGCGGCATCAAGTATGTGTATGACAGCAAAAACAACGCTGACGACTGGGCTGTGTCGCCCGAATTCGCGCTCGTTCCCGGCACTGAATACAAGGTATCGTTCTGGATGAAGACGAGCAGCGACACAGAAGACCTCACCGTCTACCTGACGCAGTCCATTGTTCCCGAGCAGATGCGCCAGTCTATGGTAATTCACGATTTCGTCGAGTACAAGAACAGCACATACGCCAAGTATGTATACACGTTCTCCGTAGCCGAAGCCGGCAACTACCGAGTGGCATTCTACCTCCACTCCCCCAAGAACCATTACAACGTGTTCATGCGTGCGTTCAGCCTGGGCGAGAACGTGCAGTACGCTTCGCGCGTCACAGACCTGACAGCGACTGCCGGCGAGGAGCAGGCTCTCACCGTTGACCTGGCATGGACGCTCCCGACCACCGACACCGACGGCGGCGAGCTGACAGCAGCTCTCGACAATGTCATCGTAATGCGCGACGGCGCAACAATAGCCACCCTCCCCGGCGACGCCACATCCTTTACAGACGATGCCGACATGGGGCTGACTTCCGGCTTCCACACATACTCCGTGTATGTGGTCTATCAGGGACGCAACAGCAACGCGGCAAGCGTGACGACCTCATACGTCGGCCCGGTAGTGCCGTTCACTCTCCCCTTTGCCGACGATTTCGAGAATGACGAGCTGTGGCCGCTGTGGACAGTGATTGACGTTGCCGGCGACGGCTCTACAGGTAACCCCGACAATGCGACATGGAGCCGCTGGCGCAACTCCGCCCTCACCGGATACATACTCGCTTTTGCCAACCCCTCCACTCCCGTTGCCGAGGACGACTGGGTATTCACCCCGCCGTTGAACCTCGACGCTGCCGGCAAGTATACGCTCTCATTCGACGCTTGTATGTACAGCTTCTACGACTCCACCTGTCTGCTCGACCTCTACCTGACACCGGAGGCAGCCATTCCCGCCGAGACTGCAGAGCCGTTTGCCAGCTACGAGACATTCGCCACCGCGACATACCCCAAGGACGGCGAGCGGATTTCTGTAGAGTTCACAGTCTCAGAACCGGGCAAATACCACATCGGCATGCATGAGCACGCCTCTACAATGGTCGCCCGCCAGGTGCGCATCGACAACCTTCAGGTAGTCGCCAACCCTGGCACGGGCATTGAGGACATCGCTGGCGAGACAGCATACACATTCCGTGACGGCATGCTCTCATTCGCCGAGGTTGCAATGACACAAGTGTTCTCACTCTCCGGCACTGCCGTTTACTCCGGCATCGCCTCCATGGTTGACTTCTCAAGCCTTGCCGCCGGCATATACATCGTCCGCCACGGCGAGAAGACAATCAAAGTATTTAACCGATAATCGTTACAAACCATCCGCCCTCGTGGAGACATGGAGGCGGATGACACCCTTAACTAATAACTATAAATAAATGAAATTCAAAACCGTGCTAACATTAGCCCTGCCTCTTTTGGGCATGGGTGCCGTCGCGGCCCAGACTTCTTCTTTCCTGTCCGGCGACGAGGTAAAGCAAACACGCATGCGCCAGCATCGTGTGGTGGCAGCTGCCCCCAACACGACAGCACGCGCATGGATGGTTCGCGACAGAGGCGACCTCCCCTTGGGTCTCGTCAGTTTCAATGTCGCTGCCCCCGAGACATTCACTTCACTCTTCACTCTCCCCGACAAGGTATTTGCCGGAGTGAACACCCCTTCGGGCTACTATTTCTACCGTTTCCGTGAGGACACCGCCAACGAGACCATGATCCCGCTGGCATGGTCGTCGCTCGACCCCGCTACCGGCGAAATCACAGACATAGCCGACTGGAAGGACAAGGCTTTCATATTCAATGACATGGCCTACGACTACAAGAGCGGCAAAATATACGGCCTCTCTCGTGAATACTACACCGACGAATACCTGACCGCGCTCAGCTTTGAGTACTCCGGCCTGTACACTATCGATGCCAGCACCGGCGTTGCCACACAGGTCAAGCAGTTCATCAATTGGGACACCGGCGCGCTTGCCAACCCGACATACATCACGCTGACCGCCGACCTCGAGGGCAACCTCTACGCTATCGACGTGAACGGATACCTCGTGAAGTTTGACCGCGACAACGACTATGCCGAGGTAGAAATCGGCTTCACGGGCCACTACCCCGCACAGCGTCTGCAGACCATGACGTATGACCCCATGACCGGCAAAATCTACTGGGCGGCCGACTACAAATCCGCTCTGGCAGAGCTGCTGATGGTTGACCCCGAGACTGCCGAGACACAGGTGATCGGTCTGCTGGGCAACGATGCCCGCCTTGCCGGCCTCGACATCCCCTGCACCATCCCCTCTGGCGGCGCACCCGCTGCCGTGACAGAAATGACCGTCACACCCTCTGCCAGCGGCGAGAACTCCGCACAAATCTCTTTTGTCAACCCGACAAAGACTTTCGGCAACTCCAAACTCGCTTCGCTCACCAAGGTGACTATCGCCCGCGACGGCTCTGAAATCCACAGCGTATCGCCCGCCAACATCGGCGAGACTGTCAACTACACTGACCAGGTGTCCGAAGCCGGCTACCGCACATACGTCGTGACACCCTACAACGCCCTCGGCACCGGCATGGCCAAGTCTGTCACCAAGTGGGTAGGACATGACGTGCCTGACGCTCCGGGCAACGTGGGCATCGGCCGCTCTGATGACGGCGCCGGCGTGATCGAATGGGTTGAGCCGACTGTCGGCCTGCACGGCGGCTGGATCGACGCAAGCTCGCTGCGCTACCGCATCGTCCGCATGCCGGGCAACACCCTCGTGGCAGAGGACGTGAAGGGCAACACTTTCACTGACCACACTGTCACATCGATGGGCAGCTACTACTATGTCATCACCCCGTACACTGCCGACGGCGACGGCGCTGCTGCCAAATCCGTGACCATCGAACTCGGCTCTGAAATCAGCGTTCTCCCATACAACTGCCTCTTCGAAAACGAGTCTGTATTCAACACCTGGACTGTCATAAACAACAACGGCGGCTCTACCTGGCAGTGGAAGAGACGCGGCCTCGCTGACTACGACGCCTTCGCCATGTACCAGTATGACAGCAAGAACGACGGCGACGACTACCTCGTCTCTCCGCCTGTCCGCATGAAGGCCGGACAGACTTACTCCGTCAAGTTCAACTACCGTGGCTCTAACGCTTCGCACACCGAGAAATTCGACGTGCGCTTCGGCAACGCTGCTACCGTAGAGGGTCTCACCAACTCGCTCAAGAGCTATGAGCTGAAAGACGGCGATGGCCGCTTCGACACCATCGACCTCCCTGAAATCACTGAGGACGGCACATATTACATCGCTTTCCACGCCACTTCGGAGAAGAACATGTACAACATCTACATCACCGACGTGACTGTATCTTGCACTTCCAGCGGCGGCGGCACTGGCGGCGGCGATGAAGACTCGTTCAAAGCCCCGACAAACCTTAAGGCTACTGTCAATGCCGAAAACGGCGACGTGGTGCTGAGCTGGGCATACGGCAACACCGGCGGCGAAACAGGAGGTGACGACGATGACGACCCCGGCCTCTCTGTGGAAATCCTCGAGGACTGGGAGGGATACCCCAGCTTCATCCTCAACCCCACAGGCACTACCTGGGACTGGTCTTACATCGACGGCGACAAAGGCATACCCTACACTTCAGACTATGGGGAAATGCCTTACCCGACCGACGGCAAGCCCCTCGCTGCCATGATCATGGCGCCCTACGAGCTGACAAAGGATGTATACTACCCCAATCCCCCGCACAGCGGCGACAAGTACCTGCTGTTCAAGAGCAACTTCTATGCTGGCGACGGCTCAAGACCCGCTCCCGCTCCCGATGACTACTTCATCTCGCCCAAGCTCAACTACTCTCGCGACTTCGTCTTCAGCTTCTGGTGCAAGGCCGACCCCGACCTTGAGGGTCAGGAATCTGGCGGCTTCTGGGGCGACAACCTCTGGAACACAGAGCAGTTCCGCGTAGGCTACTCTACTACAGGCAAGGAGGCAAGCGACTTCATCTGGCTGACCGACGAGCCCGAAGTAATAACCTCCATGGACAACAGCTGGACATTCAAGGAGTATGCTATCCCGGCAGCTGCCAAGTATGTCTGCATCAACTATTGCACCAAGGACTACAGCGGCTTCTGGTTCATGGTCGATGACATTTCAATCGCCATGCCCAACGCCGGCAAGCCGCGCCGTGTCGCCCCGACGTTCAGCAACTTTGACGTTTATGTAGACGGCACGAAGGTCGCTTCCACCGAGGCTACTTCATACACCGTCACTGGCCTCGAAGAGGGCGACCACACCGCTTCTGTCGTGGCTGTATACGCCGAGGGTGAGTCTGAACCCGCTACCGTCAACTTCAACGTCAAGCTCGGCGGCGTAGACGAGATTGCCGCACAGGGCATACGCATCTACCCCAACCCCGCGACCGACGTTGTGAACTTCGGCACTATGGTTGACACCGCCGAGCTGCTCGACATGAGCGGCCGCCGTGTTGCCAAGGTGCAGGATGCCGCTGCCATGAACCTGAACGGTGTCGCTCCAGGCATATACCTGGTACGCATGACCGTAGCCGGCAATGTACACACTTCACGCCTCATCGTTAAGTAACACGATATACCCCTAACACTTTCCGCAGCCGCGCAGGCAAGCAACTGCCGCCGGCTGCGGATTGTTTTTCAACCAAACAAACGCCGTGCGTCAGAATACACCGAGGGGTTGCGCCAGCAGACGCAGCTCCTCTTTTCATTCATTCCAACCCCAAAAACAATTCTCCACAGCCCTTACACATACTATCGCACTATTATTCAGACACTTGCCAGTCACACAACCACAGAATCCGCCAAAAATCTCAATGTTAAAACCCAAACCAGCCCTTGGAAGTATTAACACAATCAGTTAATTTTGCACTGAAATAGCAACTCAACCTTGCGAGATTAGCAAATAATCCCTATATTTGCACCGTCATTCGTGAGGCAACACCACCGCCAAGCCAATGACAGGACATATATAGGAAGGTTTTCGCCTCCTCTGACACTGACAAATCACCACTTTGTTACAGCTAAAAGTCAGAGATTGCCGAAGATGCTTCTCGCGTACCTGCATATCAATTCCCCCGATATACAGACTATGGTGAGTTGCTATTTCGTGTTATCTGCTTTTAGGGCCTTGTGGTGAGGCTGTCAGTGAAGATGACGTTGAAAGTGGCTCACCTTTTTCATATATTCCTAACAGACAACACTGCTGACAACCCACACCTGCAGAGCCGCCCGGTGTAACAACACGTTTTGCACATGGCAAGAGCATGCAAAGAGTGCGGATTCCCGCTGACAGGCAACGAACAGACCTGCCCTGAATGTGGCGCACCAGTAGGAACAACCACAACAACACAATCACGATGCCTGGAGTGCGGCTACCCATTGACCGGCAGCGAGACCGCTTGCCCCGAATGTGGCAATCCCCTGCAAGCACAGCGTCCAGCCCAACAGCCACAGCAGCCGCAAACAGCACAACAACCGGCACTGCTGATTGGTGCAATCAAGGAAAAATGCCCGTTCATTTCGAGAAAATTGGAAAATAATCATTTTATATAATCCATTTATGCCATGTATTGCGTCAATTGCGGACATCAGATTTCGGACGGAATGAAATATTGTCCTAATTGTGGACATCAAACAACGACACACGACAATCGTATGTCAAATGAACTTGTAGCATCAAACAATGCATCCAAGCACAATTCCCCTGAGACGACTGAAAATGAACAAGATAAACCAAAAACTGGATTATTATGGGTTGCCTTCTTTGTATGTGTAATTTTCATCACTGCGTTCGCTGCGGTTATATGCAGTATATCTGAACAAAGTAATACACCAACCAAAGCATCTACAACAGGAAGCTCACAAGCAATGACCTCCAAAACTACACAAAACCATTCCATGCAACAAGAACCTGTTCAGAAACGAACAATCACACCTGAATGGCGATACCCAGTTGCAGATAATGGGACTACCTCGGCAGTGGTAGATGGTGTAGGTGTAAGTGGAAATGACACCACAGCCTCCGCAGATTGGGTGCTTATGGTTTTTCCGTATGGCAATGCAGGACATTTTATAACGGTTAAAAACAAGTGCAACAAATTACAACAAGGAGAAACGCCCGTTATTGAAATAACGACAACAAGCGGCTACCATAAAGAATATAAGGTACGCGACATCGATAAATGCTCTGAGCAAGATGCGAACCTTGACTCTAAAGGAGTACCCAACAACATTGCTTTCCTTAATCCCTCTGACATCAGTTCGTATTGCATCTACGACAAGAAACTTATTAATCAAATGACAAACAGTGAGAATACATCTATGAGCATCACACTTGCATCTGGACACAGAGTCACAGCAGTATTCAAAACATACGGTCTGAAATTAAACAAAGTATCTAATTGACTTTGCCCCGCATTGTGACAAGCAATATAAAGCTCTTGTAAGCCATAATGCAACGACCTTAAAAGTAGTTCGGGGGGCTGATGCATCGGCATACATAACTATGAACCACTAATGTCAACATATCCGAGAAGCATCAGCCCACCGCAACATCGTCAAATAACCGGAGAGGGTGCGTCAAAATAGGCACACCCTCTCGCTGTTATGCGCAGCCAAGTAGGGACACGACGTGCCGTGTCCGCACCAAGTCACTACAAATCAAATAATTGCATTTGTCGCTTGGCGGACACGGCACGCCGAAAGCACTGAAAAAGTGCCGTGTTTTTCGGAAGGGCTTTCATTTTGCAAGCATGCTGTTGTATTTTGACAGGAGGCAATATCAGGTGACCCGANNCGGCACGCCGTGTCCCTACCTTGCCAGCGCGACCACACTGTAACAAAGAGTCCCTACTGGATACAGATTTTGCGGGTTGGGTATTGGCAGTTTCGGCGGAATTTCCTAATTTTGCAAGTGACACTACATGGAACATTAACGCCGTTTTTGCGGCTTTATTATCCACATAATGGCACTTACGAAAAAGTCAATGTCAACGCCGGAGATAGTCCAGGAGCTGGGGACGAGGTTTCGCGAATACCGTTTGCGCTGCAAGCTGACGCGCAAGGAGGTTTCGGTGATTTCGGGCGTCGGCATGACCACCCTGTACCGTTTCGAGACGGGCAACATATATGACATGTCGATGAGCACGCTGCTGCGGCTGCTCCGCGCCGTAGGGATGTTTGAGAGCTGGGACAGCCTGTTGCCAGAGCTTCCCGAGTCGCCGTACATGTACCGCGACAACGACAAGAGAATCCAACGAATCAGACACCCGAAAAAATGGACCAGCTGAAAGTAATACTGTGGGGACAAGAAATCGGGAGGCTCATCAGGAAGGCTGACACCCGGCAGATATACTTCCTGTTCAACCCCTCTGAAACAGGCAGCATCCCCGACATCGCGCCGATTGCCGCGCCGGTCTCAAAGGCTGGCAACAGGCTGCTAATATACGGAGAAGAGCGTTTCCCCTATCAGGGGCTTCCGCCGTTTATCGCCGACTCCCTACCCGATGCGTGGGGAGACACGCTGTTCGACAAGTGGGTGCATGACAACCGTATTCCGAACAGCAAAGTGACCCCGCTGTACAAACTCATGTTCATCGGCACACGCGGCATGGGGGCATTGGAGTACGAACCTGCGGCAGAAGAGCTGGCACACTCGCGCAACATTGACCTCGGCGCGTTGTATGACATATCGCTTAAAGTGCTCGACAGCAGGGCTGAAGCAAGCCTCAACACTTCCGAGAACCTCACCCTGCAAGCACTGCTTGCTGTCGGTACATCAGCAGGAGGGCGGCAAATGAAAGCCGTCATTGCCGTCAACCGCGAGACCGGCGAAATCCGCTCCGGACAGACTGCCGCCCCAGAGGGTTTCGACTACTGCATACTGAAATTCGGCAACGACAAAATGCCGGTTGCGGAAATCGAGATGGCATACTGCGCAATGGCGACGGATGCCGGCATCACGATGATGCGCAGCGACCTGCTCCGCGCCGACGGCACAAACCATTTCTTGACGGAACGCTTTGACCGCCTTGAGGGCAAAAAGATACACATACAGACATTGGCGGCCATCAATCCCGATGCTCGCAACTACGAAGACCTTGTGGCGACCTGCCGCGAATTGCAGCTTACGGAGGAGGAAATCGAGCAAGTGTTCCTGCGCATGACATTCAACGTGATGTGCAACAACACCGATGACCACAACAAGAATTTCTCATTCATGCTGCCGCAAGGCGGTAAATGGCAGCTTGCGCCGGCATACGACATGACGTTCATATTCAACGGCTATGCCACCGGCCCGAATCAGGCCCGCCGTTTCGGCATACTCGGCAAGACCTCTGGCGTCACAGAACAGGACTTGCTCGAATTTGCCCGCCGCTACGGCATCAAAGACGCACAGCCGATGATAGACCGCGTGGCGAAATCAATCAGCCGTTTTGCCGAATACGCAGAGCGGTACGGCATATCGCATCCGTGGCGCGACATAATCGGCAAGACACTGAACGACACACTTGTAGAGTACGGCTATCTCGAGCTGCCGACTGGCATAGATGCTTACGACAGATACGGAAGGCATCTCACGGATTTGGCAATCACGGTCAACAGCAAGGGGCATTATGCCGTAGCCGCGACCATCGACGGCGACAAACGCCGGCGGTTCATCAGGCCAAACAACCCGATATACCGCGAGATGCAATCGACAGACCTGCTTACGATGACCAGCGAGCAAAAGACGGAACTCGCCGAAAGGCTTTTTCCCGTCTTGTGAACAGGGGGCAATGTCCCTACTGCCGACAGCACGAGAGAGCAGACGAAAAGAGGGGGCATGCGAACGCACACCCCCTCAATCTATGATGACAAATCGTAAAAACGGTTACTTGACTGCGACCTTGACGGTACGGCCGGCGGTGCGGACTATGTAGACGCCCGGCATCAGGTCGCGTGCGCTCACCTCACGGCCTTGCAGGTCGTAGTAGCGTGCATCGGCATCAACCTCGATGACATTCACGCCAGACTGGTCGGCCTTGACCTCCACGATGAACATTTCGGAGTGGCGGTCAGTGCAGTACTCTATGGTCAGCACATAGTTTCCGGCGGTGAAGTCGGTGGGCGTCTGGCAGTTGAACGCGATGTCATGCGGCTCGCCGTCGGCGGGGACAACGAAATCGGCTGTGCCGACAGCTGTAGATGCCTCCATGCCCTCCTCAGCGGGGAACAGGTAGACGGTGGCTGTCGAGTTTTCGTCGGCAGTGCCGTTGTTGACAGCGGTAGCGGTAGCGGTGAACGGCTTGCCGACATAGATGTTCTCATCGACAGCGACACTGGTCACCATTACATTGGAGGCGGGAGTAACAGGCGCATTGACTGTCACCACCTTCTCGAAGAACGGGTAGCCCCAGGGGTCGCACAGCCACATATAGTACTCGCCTGGCTGCACATTCTCGTCCAGCGAGCCGCTCAGGGTGATGCTGATGGGGTTGCCGTCGGTCATGAGCAGATCCGCATATTCTGTAAATGAAACCGGGGCCATTTCAGTACTCAGCATAATGACGCGGCACTGCACGAGCATATCCTGCGTGACGCCGGGTTTGCGTGTGCCGCTGACGGTGAACGTGTAGTCGCAGCCTGGTGTCAGCTCTGACACTTCGGCTTCAGAGAATGTGACATTTTCTGACCCATCGGGGTATATGCCCTCGCTGCGCAGGTAGATTTTCGGGAAGTTGCGGCCTGCCACCGGTGTCTTCATCGCCTTCCAGTCGTTGCGTCCTGAAATGCTGTATGCAGGCATCAGCGTGTACGCGCCGTCAGCCACAAATGCGGAGATTGAGCCTCCGTATGTCCTGGTGCCGTAATTTGCGGGTATCGTCTGGTTCGAATAGAAGGTAAGAGCGACCGTATCGCCCTGCGGCGTTTCGAGCATCACGCCCATGTCGAAGGCAGCGTCGAGGAACGACCCATTGGAAAACAGCGTTGTCTGGTTGGAGAGGATGACGTTGCGTCCTTCAAATGAATATTCCGTTTCATTTCCAGCGCTCATCCAGGCGTCGGGGCGCGAAGAGCCCTCCTGCGGGGTGTTGATGTTGGCCACGATGTTCTGCTGTGAATTGTAGCCGCCTTCATAGCCGCCGGTACCTTGTCCCTGCGGATTGAGCGCGGAGAGAGTGAAATAGCCGTCGTATGCTCCGCTCCAGCCCCAGTTGAAATGGTAGTAGCCGTCTGTGCGGTATCCGTCGCAGACAAACTCATGTCCGCCGCCGCTCTCCGTCACCCCGGAATAGAGTATGGGCTGTCCCTTCTGGAGGTTGTCATATACTATGGAGTCCCATTCCTCGTCGGTGTAATATTCCCGGTGCAGCAAGTCGAGCGCGAGGTCATACTTGAAATTGTCCACCATTGCTTTCGCCATGTCGCGGGCAGTCGCGCCCGAGGTCGGGCCATACTTCATTTTCGCGGCATACCCGCACGCCTTCATTAGCGTGGCGACAGCTTTTTTCTGCTCTTCAGTACCGGCGTTGTCGGCATAGCTGTCGAGCATCTTGTCCCACTCGAACGTTGTCTGGTCGAGGTTCATGGTGAACGAGCCGCCGCCGTAGGACACGCTTGCCGTGCCTGTGCCCTTAGGCGGATAGCTGTAGTATTTCATCACTTGAGCCATGGCGGTGGCGACGCAGCCGGTCACGGTCGTGTTCGGGTCAGGGGTGAGCATGTTGTAGGGAGAGACCTGGTCCCATGTCGTGGCGAGCAGCGGCGCGATGTTGGTGCGCTCCTCGGCCTCGCGGGTGGGGGCTTGAGTTGCGGCAGCGGCCTTCAGCGAGCCGGAAGCCTGTGCATTGACGGCATGCTCTATCTCACGGCCGTACTCCTCGAGCCACCATTTCAGCTGGTCAGGCATCTGTGTCTGGTCGGTCACCGGGCGGTCGATGTACCCGAGCACAGGCTTCGACAGGTCGTCAGCGCCGAGGATGAGCGTGGCGCGGTCGGTAGTGAAGATGTAATAGGTAGAGAGCGATGCGAGCTTGCCTGTCTGTATGAGCCGCGGCGAGGCTGAGATGAAGGAGCGGGTTCTCTGCGGAGCGTCGGCAGCGGCACGCGCCAGCGCCTCGTCGGGGGTCAGTGTGCGGGCGAATGAGGGCGACAGAGCCAACAACGCCGCTGTTGCGAGGATTAGTCTTCTCATAACGATTTGTGTTTAAGGGTTCATAAATCCAGCCTGCGGGCTTGCTGGCAAGACGCGGCAGCCTGTATGTGCATGCAAATTTACGCCGATTATTTCGGATAAACAAATTTTACACATCTTATTTCCGCAGAACAGCGCGAAAATCGGCTGGGGCGGGCAATTTTTCAGGGCAAAACTGTTGCAGGTCTCAGATATTGGGGCTAAATTTGTGGCGATACAGACACTTCCAACCCATGAACTGGCGGCACGCCCGGCGAGCCGCACAGAAACAGACGATATGAGTTACTTGAGATTTGACAAGAGCCTCATGATCAACCTGGAGCAGAGCCTCCCCAAGGAGATGTTGCGCACCAACAAATCCGGGGCTTACCACTGCACCACGATCGTGGGGTGCAACACGCGCAAGCAGCACGGGCTGCTCGTAATCCCGATAGCGGAAATGGACAACAAGGCCCATGTGCTGCTCTCGTCGCTCGACGAGACGGTGATACAGCATGACGCGCCGTTCAACCTGGGCATACACCAGTACGGGCCTAAAACGTTCAGCCCCAACGGGCACAAATACATACGCGAGTTTGACTGCGAGAGCGTCCCTAAGCTGACGTACCGCGTGGGCGGCGTCATACTGACCAAGGAGAAGGTGTTCATCTCGCACGAGAACCGCATACTCATCAAATACACGCTCAAGGAGGCCCACTCGCGCACCACGCTGCAGCTGCGCCCCTTCCTGGCGTTCCGCAACTCCAACGCCCTGTGCATCGAGAACACGGCTATCAACACTGCCGTGCGCGATGTCCCCGGGGGGATAGCCACCTGCCTGTACCCCGGATACCCGGAACTGTACATGCAGCTTGACAAGGAAGCGCGCTGGGTCAGCGACGGCCACTGGTACAAGGGCGTGGAATACAGCAAGGACCGCGACCGGGGGCTGCCCTACAAGGAAGACCTGTGGGTGCCGGGCTACTTCGAGCTGGATATACGCCCGGGCGAGACCGTAATATTCTCAGCCTCGACCTATCAGGCCTCGCCCGACGCTTTCGGCCGCACCTACGCCGACGAGCTGGCGACGCGCACATGCCGCACCAGCTTCTACAACTGCCTGAAGAACTCGGCGGAGCAGTTCTACCTCAAGGATAGCGAGGGGCTGCACATCATGGCGGGCTACCCGTGGTACTACGTCCGCGCCCGCGACGAGATGATAGCGCTGCCCGGATGCACGCTGTATGTGGGCCATGCCGACGAGTACAAGGAAATCATCTCGACGTTCCTGAACGCGCTCTACCGCTACATCGACCATGGCTTCAAGGACCGCACTATCCTAGAGATAGACCTGCCCGACATACCGCTGTGGGCGGTATGGGCGATACAGCAGTTCCGCCGCACCCATGGGACTGCGGAGTGCCGCCGCCTCTATGCCGGCAACGTGCGGAGGATAGTGGAGTATGTGCGCAGCGGCAAGGTACGCAACCTGCGGCTCGAGGATTCGGGGCTCGTATCGACCGACGGCACCCACGTGCCGGTGACCTGGATGTCGGCTAGCATCAACGGCAGCCCGATAATACCGCGCACCGGCTATGTGGTAGAGTTCAACGCGCTGTGGTACAACGCGCTATGCTTCCTGGCCTCGCTGCTCGACGGCGTTGAGGGCGAGGAGGGGTATACGGATGGCATACGGCAGCTCGCCGACAGGGCGCGGCAGGCGTTCCGCGAGAAGTTCCTCAACGGTTACGGCTGGCTGTACGACTTTGTGGACGGCAACCGCGCCGATCAGGAGGTGCGCCCCAACATGGCGATAGCCATAGGGCTGGAATACACGCCGCTCGACAGGCAGGAGACGCGCCGCGTGCTGCAGATGGTTACACGCGAGCTGCTCACCCCCAAGGGGCTGCGCTCGCTCTCGCCCAAGAGCTACGCCTACCGCCCGACGTATGCGGGCAACCCGAGGGAGCGCGAGCAGGCCGTCCACCAGGGCCCGGCGCGGCCGTGGCTGTTCGGCTTCTACGCCGACGCATACCTCAAGGTCTACGGCATCAGCGGCGTGGGATTCATCGAGCGCATGCTCATAGGCTACGAGGACGAGATGACCGAAGGGTGCATCGGCTCGCTGTCGGAAATGTATGACGGCAACCCTCCCTACCAGGGGCGCGGCGCGGTCAGCACGGCCAAGAATGTGGGCGAAATACTGCGCACATTGCACAACGTCAAGGAAATAACAAAACTGCAACCCTCTGAATAACACCGATATATGAAGGTTCTAATGTTCGGGTGGGAATTTCCGCCCCATATCCTCGGAGGCCTCGGCACTGCCAGCTACGGCCTGACCAAGGGCATGCACGCCAACGGCGGCATAGGCATCACCTTCGTCATACCCAAGCCCTGGGGCGACGAGGAGAAAGGGTTTGCCTACATAATAGGCGCGTGCAACACCCCCATAGCGTGGAAGGACGTAAGCCGGGACTACGTAAGCGCCCGGCTGGGCAAGTACATGGACCCGCAGCTCTACTTCGACCTGCGCGACCATATATACGCCGACTTCAGCTACATGAAGCTCAACGACCTGGGCTGCCTGGAGTTCTCCGGGCGTTACCCCGACAACATACTCGAGGAGATCAACAACTACTCGATAGTCGCCGGCGTGATAGCGCGTACGGTGCCCTGCGACATCATACACTCGCACGACTGGCTGACATACCCTGCCGGCATACACGCCAAGAACATCACCGGCAAGCCCCTCGTCATACACGTCCACGCCACCGACTTCGACCGCTCTCGCGGCAACGTCAACCCGACAGTGTTCGGCATCGAGAAGGACGGCATGACGCATGCCGACCACATCATCACCGTCTCCGACCTGACGCGCCGCACCGTCATCGAGAAGTACGGCATCGACCCGGCCAAGGTTACGACGGTCCACAACGCCGTCATACCGCTGTCGGAGGAGCTGCTCAAACTGCCGCGCCGGACCGGAGGCGAGAGGGTGGTGACGTTCCTCGGCCGCATCACCATGCAGAAAGGTCCCGAATATTTCGTCGAGGCCGCCGCAAAGGTGCTTCGCAAGGACCGGGGCGTGCGCTTCGTCATGGCCGGCAGCGGCGACATGATGGACGACATGATACGCCTCGCCGCCAAGCGCGGCATCTCCGACCGCTTCCACTTCACCGGCTTCCTCAAGGGGCGGCAGGTGTACGAGATGCTCCGCGACAGCGACGTGTACATCATGCCCTCCGTCTCCGAGCCCTTCGGCATCTCCCCGCTCGAGGCAATGCAGATGGGCGTGCCCTCCATAATCTCCAAGCAGTCCGGGTGCGCCGAAATCCTGAACAACGTCATCAAGACCGACTACTGGGACATCGACGCAATGGCCGACGCAATACACGGCATACTCTCCTACCCCGCACTCTACCAGCAGCTCCGCCACGACGGCATAGAGGAGCTGAAAGGGATAACATGGGAGAAGGCCGGAGCGAAAGTAATCGACATTTACAAATCATTAATCCGCTGACACGCAGCGGGCAACACACCACATGAACATGAAATCAGTCTGCCTGTACTTCAAGATACACCAGCCCTACCGGCTGAAGCGTTACCGGTTCTTCGACATCGGCAATGACCACTACTATTTTGACGACCTGACCAACGAGGAGATCATCACGCGCATCGCCCGGCAGTCATACATCCCGACAGCCCAGGCGCTGCTCGGGCTGCTGAACAACAAGGAATACGACTTCCGCTGCGCCATAGCCATTTCCGGCACGGCGATAGACCAGCTGCAGAACTATGTGCCGGAGTTCATCGAACTGCTGCGCAAGCTCGCAGACACAGGCCAGGTCGAGTTCCTCGCCAGCACATTCTCCCACGGGCTGTCCTCCCTGCAAGACCCCGCCGAGTTTGAGCGGCAGGTCAGGACGCACCGCAGCGCCGTGCGGCGGCTGTTCGGCGTGGAGTCAAAGGTGATATACAACACCGAGCTGATATTTGACGACGACATAGCCTCGATGATGCGCTCCATGGGCTACGAAGCCGCCGTCACCGAGGGTGCCAAGCACATCCTGGGCTGGAAGTCGCCCAACTTCCTCTACCGCTCCGCCACGGCGCAGTCGCTTGCGCTGCTGCTCGTCAACGACAAGCTGACCGAGGACATAGCCCTCAACTTCAACAACCCCGGCTGGCACGAGTATCCGCTGACGGCAGACAAGTACATCGACTGGATAGCCTCGCTGCCAGAAGACCAGCAGGTGGTCAACATATTCCTGAGCATGGAGACCATAGGCTCGTTCCTTCCCAAGGAGACCGGCATATTCGAGTTCCTGAAAGCCCTGCCCTACTTCGCCAGCCAGCGCGGCGTGAAGTTCACCACCCCCTCTGACGCGGTTGCCCGGCTCAAGCCGGTGGATGCCCTGTCGATACCCTACCCGCTGTCAGGCACCGACGAGGCCCGCGACGTGTCGGCATGGCGCGGCAACACCATGCAGCGCGAGGCTCTCGACAAGCTGTACTCGCTGGCAGAGCGCGTCGGCGGCTGTACGGAACCCCTGAAACAGGACTGGCTGTACCTGCAAAGCTCCGACCATTTCTACTACATGAGCACCAAGAACCTTGCCGACGGCGAGGCTCACGCATCGTTCAGCCCATACGAATCGCCCTTTGACGCTTTCACCAACTACATGAACGTCCTGGCCGACTTCTCCGCCAGAGTCAACGAGCAAGTCCCCGAATACATAGACAACGAGGAGCTGAACCCGCTGCTGCTCATAATACGCAACCAAGCGTCAGAGATAGAGCAGCTCAAGAAGGAACTTGCCGCACTGCGCACCGGCGAGGCCAATGACGCTGACGCGCCCAAGCCCTCGACGGCGAAAGCCGAGGCCGCGGCTGAACCCAAGACAGCAGCAAAGCCCAAAGCCGCCGCAGGGAAGCGCAAGAAATAACATTTGAGGGTGTGTCAAAATGCGCTGACCTCGTATGATCGGGGTGGCAATGTAGGGACACGGCGTGCCGTACCCGCATCTAAGTCATTACTAATCAAATAATTGCATCTACCGCCCAGCGAGGGTATACCTATTTTGACACACCCCCCTCCTCGGAGTACTCGGAGGTCTCCGAGGAGTGTTGTTCGGTTGTGTTCGGCGTGTTCGGCTGTTCGGGGCTGGAAACGCCCGAACACGGCCGAACGCAACCGAACATATTCCTGATTTTTGTTTACACTTGTTTCCTTGTTTACCGCCATGGGGCAGGGAAACGGGGAAACAAGAGGAAACAGCACACCCTCCAAGTGCGGAGAATATGTCGGCGGCAGTTTTCTCGTCGGGAGTGGCTCTCTTCCCTGACAGATAATACTATATATGTATAGTATGTATATGACACCCCCTGCCATAACTGCATACGCGCTGCCATAGCATTCCGACGGTGCAAAATTACAACCTCCGTCCGACACGAAAACCGCCGTTTAACATTTGCGGCAGAGGGGACACTCTCCGAGTGCTCCGAGAACTCGAAGGTCTCCGATGAGTGTTGTTCGGTCTGTTCGGCTGTTCGGGGATTGGGAACGCCCGAACACACCGAACAGAGAGGAAACAGCTGTCAGGAATAAGCAAGGGGGCTGCGCCAGAAATTGGCGCAGCCCCCTCTCGTTGGCCAGGGCCGGCAAGCCGTGGCGGGTGCAACCGACTACACGCCCCCCCGGCTTGCCTGTCCTATCCGGTTATCATCTTACTATCACTTTGCAGCTCTTCTTGCCTGCGCTCACCACGTAAACGCCGGCTGTGACAGAGACCTCGTCGCGGCCAGTGCCGATGAACGATGTCACCGTGCGGCCGTCCACCGCGTGGACAGCCACCTGCATGCCGTCAGCCCCTGCAACGGTGATGCTGCCGTCGCCGGCTGTGACGGTCACGCTGTCAGCGCTGATGCCGTCTACCGCGAGGGTGCTGATGCTCACGATGTTGGAGTATGCGCTCTCGCCTTTGTCATAGACTACCGTAACGGCATAGTTGTGGAACGCGGTGTCGTCAGGCGTGTCGGTGTATTCGAGTTCCATGACCGGCTCTGCCGTCAGGCACACGTCGTCGCGGTACACGTTGTAGCCCATGAGCGAAAGCTCGCCGGTGTAGGAGTCTGATGCGTAGAAGCTGATGTCGTCCACCATGAAGATGTAAGCATCCTCCGAGACGCAGCGTATCGCGAAGTAGCGCGCGCCCTCGGGGAGCGTCACCTTCTCCTCATACCACTGCACGGGAGCGGAGCGCAAATCGCCGATTATCTTGAAGTCCTCCTTCTCGATGCCTGTCGTGGAATAGTATACCTCGTAACGCTCGAAGCCGTAGTCGGAAGTCACAGACTTGACCCAGAACGAAATTTCCTGCTCGATGCCGGGGAGAAGCGGAGAGATGAGCCAGTCGTCGTTCTTGCCGGCGTTGGAGCAGAAGGAGGCGAACACCTGGTCGCCGCTGTGAGGCGCCCAGTCAGTGGGCGTGCCGTTCTCGTCCTCTACAGGTATGCCTGCGGCCGAGGGGTTGAACGCCATGTACGCCATCGCGCCTCCGGCGTTGGGATATTGCAGCGACGAGCCTGTGGGGCTTGCGATGCCTACGGTCGTGCCTTTGTCAGCGTCGCGGACAGTCCACTCGCCGAAGTTGTCTATCGAGAACTGGGCGAAGTTGTCGACATTCTCTGTCTGGCGCTCTCCGCCGGCAGTGCCGATAGTAGGCTCGCTCCAGGCCAGGCGGATGTCCTTGCCGTTCTCGGCCGTTCCGCTGAGGTCATGGACAGCGGGGTAGTTCGGGCGGTTGAGTTTGGTCTCCATTGTCGCTGACGTGTTGTCGCCGGCATACTGGTCGTTGCCATAGACCACCTTGGCATGCCAGTTCACGTTGTCGCTCCACGTGTTGGAGGGAGTGACGTCAAACACATACTCGCGCACGCCGTCGGGGAGTGTGGTGACACCCTCGAGCGTCTGCTCGAGCTTGCCGTCGCGGTACAGCTCCACGGTGAAGTCCTTGGCGGTCTTCTTGCCGCGGTTCTCGACCTGGACGCGGATTTTGGAAAGTTCGCCGACCATCATGCGCGAAGGCACGTTGAAGCCGGTCAGCGCGAGGTTGTAGTCATAGTTCTCCTTGACCATGATGTTGTCCATGTGGACAAAAGCCGCGCCCGCAGGGCATTTCGCGGTGAACGCGACCTGGACGGGCAGCCCCAGCCCGGCGTAAGCGTCGAGGCTGAACTGTGCCTTCTGCCACCCCTCGGAGGGGGCGTCCTCATAGTTGACAGTGCCTATGCGCTGCATCTCGCCGTCGGCGACGATAACGTCAACGTAGATGCGGCAGTCTTCGAGCTTGGTGGCGAACCAGCGGAACTCGACCACAGGGCTTTCGGCATTGCCCAGGTCAATCTTGGACGAGACGAGCGTGCCGCTGTCGCCCTCTTCCTGGCACTTGAATGTCACCAGGCCGCCGTCGTTGTCGTAGGGGGCGGCAGTCGGGGTCTGCCCCTCGTGGGTGATGCTCCATGTGCCGCTGCTGCCCTCGGGGATGCGCACGTCCCACGGGTCGCAGTTGAGGCGGCCGTCGGGGAACGATTCGATGAACGGCAGCTCGTACGGCGTGCCTACGGTCACGGTGTTGGAGACCTGTCCGTAGCCGTAGCCGGCAGGGGACTGCGCGTATACGTAGTACTGGAAGAACTCCTGGCGGTAGCCGCCCAGCGGGGGATTGTCGTCAGTGAACGTCAGTGCTGTCAGGCCTTTGGCGAGTTCAGCCTCGTCGTTGGCGCGGAGGACGGTGTATGTGAGCGCGGAGGGGTCGAAATAGCCGCCGGTCTCGCTCTTCGTGGGTGCTTCCCAGGTGATTACGACCTTGCCGTCCTGCTCCTTGGCGGTCACGTTGACGGGCAGGCCCGGGCGGTCATGGCCTACATATACGGTCTTGGTGACGGAGTAGCCCTCGCCCTTGCCGTTAGAGGCAGTGATGACATACACGTTGTCGCTCTGCTCGGCCTGGCTGTCGGTGTATTTCACTTCCGCGCCGGGAGCGGGGTTGTCGATAGTTGTCACGAGCTTGCCGTTGCGCTTGATCGTGATGCTTGAGATAGAGGACAATTCAGTCCCTTCAACGGTTTCAGCGGGGGCTTTGAACGAGATAGAGGTCTCGAGCTTGCCCTGCGCTGCCGGGGTAATGGAGAGGTCGGTGACTGCGCCGGGAGTGCCGAGCAGCGGGCCCTCCTCGATGCGCAGGTCGTCAGCATAGAGGTACAGCTGGTCAGCGCGGCTGCAGCCGTGCACTCCGAAATAGTACTTGCCGGCGTCCTGTACGTTCACATATCCCTCCATGATGATGCCGTCGGCCGTCTTGATGTCCTTCGGGCCGGCTATCACGGTCATCGCCGAGCTTTCGGGCAGGTTGCCGAAGCCGATTTCGGCACGCTCCGTGCCTATCGAGCCGTGGCTGCTGATGCGTGCGGAGAAATGGTACATGCGGTCGGCGGTGAGCTTCACGGCGGGCGTGAACAGCCAGTCGTTCATCGGCTCCTTGTATGAGTTGGCTGCGCTGTACTTGCAGCGCGCGGAGTTGCGGATTATGTCGAAAATCCATGTTTCCTCGTCGCCGTTGGTGTCCTCGACGGTCAGGTTGGCGAAATCGTCGTCGCTGTCAATGGCGTTGAAGTAAGGGAGCGGCTGGACGCCTACGCCCACCTTGTTTGATTCGGAAGTGGCGCCGCTGTACCCCTTGAACGAGGGGGTGACGGTGTAATAGTAGAGGTCAAATCCCTCGCCGTCCTCTACGGTCTCGGTGAACGTGGTCTCTGCAATGTCCTTAGCCACCTCGACATCGCCGGGGAAGCGGCGGATTGTGTACTTGACGTCACTCGTGTCGTAATATCCGCCGTGGACGGATTCGGCAGGGGCAGTCCATGTCAGCGTCATCATGCCGTTGCGCACGTTGCGCGCCAGCTTGACGTCAGTCACGGCATTCGGCACGTCTGCGCCGATCCATTTCTCGACCTGTGAGAGGGGCGACTTGCCCACGCTGTTGCTTACGGTCACCGACAAGCGGTAGCTGTTCGGCTCGCTCACTGCCAGCGGCACACGCACAGCCTCGCCGGCGGCGGCGGTGGCGGTGGCGCGTTCCTCCTCATTGACAGCGAGCGTGTATGTCAGCTCGCCTGTGAGGCTCTTTTCAGAGGCGAATGTCATTGTCGGCATGGTGAATGTCACATAGCCCGACAGAGCCTCGCCGGCAAAGTCGATGCCGAGGTCAGCAACAGCTGCCGGAGCGTCGTCCTCCGCTTCAGGCACGGGGATGAACATGCCGGTCATCTCCATGTTCTGCGCGATGTCGGTGATGTACGTGGCAGCGCCGGTCTCGAGGTCGATGGTGTAGAGGCGAGCCTTGGCGTCCGCCTCCATGCACTCCCAGTAGAACGTGTCAGTGGCGAGGTCGAAGCAGCCTGAAGCCGAGTAGCTCGGGCGCCGGCCTGTTGCGCCGATGGCAGTGCGGTCGCCGGTACGCTTGTCAAACTTGTAGAACACGCCGTCAAGGCCTACGCCGTAGACATCGCCCTTGGAGGAAACGCCCACGGAGAGGATTATCAGGTCGAGGTCCTTCAGCCGGGTGCGCTTGCCGGTCTCGAGGTTGAGGAAACCGAACACCCAGCCGTCGCCGTCGTCGTTCATGAAACAGCCGTAGGCGTTGCCCGTCGTCGGGTCGTATGCCATGTCCTGCGCCACTGCGCCGGTCTCCACGTATGCGTCACGCTCGATTTCCCATGTCTCGAAGTTGACCACATACATCTGCGCCATGATCATGCCCATGAAGGTCATGTAGCTGGTGTAATAGTACTTGCCGTTGGCAAAGCAGCCGCCGCCGGTAACTACATATTCGTCGCCCAGCTTGACAGGCTGGAGCGTCGAGCCGTCGTTCTTGTCAAAGGCGTAGATGCCCACAGGCTGGTTGTCCGTAGTCCATGTGTCGGCATATATCGCGCCGCCGTAGATTTTCTGCGCGTCGGCCGTGGTGATTTTGCTGACGGAATACATGGGCGCCGTAACCGGGGCTGTGTAGGGGCGGGTCTGCGGAAATCCGTGGCCTGTCATCGTGCCGGCTTTCAGGCGCGGCACCATTTCCAGGGCTGTGGCCTTGCGCGACTTGTCCGCGTGCCGCTGCCCGGTTGCCATCTCGGCGGAGCTGACACGTCCCAGGGGGACCTGCTGTGCCGATACGGACGGCGTGAACACGCCTCCGATAGCGGCTGCCGCCAATAGCGTAAAGAGTTTTCTTCTCATGGGTTGTTGTTATTATGGTTTTACTTTATTATCAGTTTCCAGTTCTTTCCGCCGGCGTTGAGCAGGTAGATGCCGGGAGAAGACACGCGGATTGCGCCGCTGCCGCGGACTGTGCCTGCGAGCATGCCCTGAACCGTGTAAAGCGACGAGGTGATGCCGTCAGCAGCAGACACGTTGACCGAGCCGCCTGATACGCGGAACGAATAGCCGTCAGGGAGTGTCTTGCCCACACCTCCCATATCATCGGTGTGCAGACGCACCTCGCGGGAGGGCTTGCTGAGCAGGTCGCCCTGCCGCGCCGTTACGTTGAGCCAGTATGTGGTCTGCGGGGCAAGCCCGGACAGCAGCATCGATGTCTCAGCTCCCTGCCACAGCACCTCATTGCCGCCGAAATACGCTTTGGCGAGGTCGCCGCCGTAGCTGACGCACACGTCGTCGAGAGCCAGCGAGCCCTTGCCGCCGTTATTGAACGAGATGCGCAAGGCACAGCAGTTCTCGGGCCATGTGTAGTCCTCCTCAACATAATAGCTCTTGCCGCCGGCGGCATTTTCGATTGTGAAGTCCTTGACGAGCGTCCAGTCGCCGCTGCCCTTGCCCCAGACCTCTATGCGGGCATCCTCCGACGCGCTCACGCCTCGCGCCCAGAACGAGAGCGAGCGCACGCCCTCTTCGAGATACGGGGTTGAGAGGTACTGTCCGCTGGTGTTGAAGCGCAGTGAGGGGACAGCCTCGCCGCAGTAGGCGGCATTGGCGTATGTCAGGTTGCTGTTGGTCTGCCAGCCGCCCGCGAGTGCAGACACGCCGCCGGTGAAGTCGGCAGTCTCGCTTTCGGGCGACGTGTAGGCCTTGGTATAGACGCTCAGCATATACTCGTCAGCGCCCTCAACGGCCGACCAGCTGATGAGGTAGCCGCTGTCGCCTGACTTCTCCACAGGCCCGACTTCGGGGCGGAGGTAGTCGAATGTGGCATCGAGGGTTGTCACCGACACCTCGTTGGAGCTTGCGCTCTGCAGCCCGGTCTCGGGGTCAAGCACGCGCACCGAGTACTTGTATTCGGTGGAATAGTCCAGGTCGCTGACCACGGCACGGCGTTCCGCACCCATGTTGCGGCTGTCCCAGCCGGGGACAAATGTGGTGGTGAGCTTGCCGGACTCCGACATCTCGGTCGTGTACACCGACAGGATGTACTGGCAGCCGGCGTTGCCCTCGCCCCATGACGCGGTGAAACGGTCTATGCCCACTTCCTCCGCCTCGTTGGCCGTCACGGCAGGCACCTCGTTCTTGCCTCCGCTCACCTTGAAATAGATGTAGCCGTTGCTCTCGCGGATGTCGGTAATGGGCTTGTTCTGCGGCTCGTCGTCCCAGCTGCGCATCGACGGCGTGGTGTCGTCGGTAAACTCTGTCACGTTTGCCGCGCCGGGGAATGAGTCGCCGTCGCGGTTGCTGCTCGACTGCAGGCCGTCGGCCTCCTCAATGTCGACATACTGGTGCGACTTGGTGTTGTTCACAGTATTGTATGACCATACGGTGGGTTTGTAGTCTATGTGCCACACCAGCATGCCGTGGCCGGGGATGTACTTGTCCCAGCCGGTCTGCTGGCGGTTCTCGAACAGGAAATACTCGTCAGGGTTGGACGTGCTTATCCGTGCCGCAGTGTTGGTGGCAATGTTGTCGAGCTTGATGTTGGCAGGAGCGCCTATCTCACGCGGCTCTAGCCAGCCGAGGGCAAAACGCTCGTATGCCGAATAGTTGGGCGGGGTGCGCGAATCGTTGTTGTACGGCCCTGCATCCATGACGCACCAGTCGCCTGGCGTGAACGCATTGGAGTAGTTGGTCGAATACAAGTCCGGCAGCCCGAGGACATGGCTGAACTCATGCACGAACGTGCCTATGCCGTCCATGCGGTCCTGCAGGTCAATCTCGTTGGTGCACGCGTAATGGTTCAGCCGCACGCCGTCATACATGAACGGCTCGTTGGTGTATTCGGTCAAGTCCCACGAATGCGGCCACACGCACTCCTCCGGCACGCCGTAGCCGAGGTTCTCGCCGTAGCCGGCAAAGAACACGAACACGTTGTCTATCCAGCCGTCGCCGTCAACGTCATACTGCGAGAAATCCACCTCGTCGTCGAGGATGTCACAGGCATGGATGACCATTTCATGCGCACGGGCGTCATCGCCGCCGCTCGACTTGTTCTCGCCGTAGTAGGCACGCGGATGCGGCAGCCGCACCGGGCCGTACACGTCAAATGTGGGCTGGAACTCGCCCATGGAGTTGTCCACAAACCAGTCGCGGGCGCTGCCGGTGCCGCCGTAGTTGGAATACCCCTTCTCGTTGAGCATGCGGCTGAACTCGTTGTGCGCGTCAGGCACGGTGAAGCTCACGTCGGTATATTCCACCAGTATGACCGCGCCGCGTATCTCCCCCTTGGTCGGGAACGTGGAGGGCAGCGCGCTGCTGCGGCGCGGGCTGCGGCGTGTCTGCGCGTCAATTGCCGACACCATGGCCTCGCGGTCTATCGTGCGCACAAAGGCTGCCTCCGACGCATCGCGGCTACCGGTGGCGCGGACTGCCGAGCGCACCAGCCGGCCTGATTCAGGCTGCATGTAATAAAAAAATCCGTCGGATGCCTTCTCTATGACATACCCGTCGGACGTGGTGCAATAATGATAATGTTCGTCACCCTGGAGGCGCACCGCCAGTTCGCTTCCGTCGGGAAGCTGAATTCGGCTCGGCCGAGGGTTGGAGCGGACAGCCTCGACGCTGACAGTCCCGCAAAGGGCTATCAGGGCAATCGGGAGGATGCGTTGCAGATGTTTCATACTGTCTATGGTATATATTGTTTATTATTCTGTCGGGGGCGCGGCAGACATCCCCATATCGGGCTGATGCGCTGGCGCATACGTTTGATGTTGCAAAGGAAACGCTTTTTCCGGCAACTCCGCTGAACATAAATCAAAAACGACATATCTGCGCCAAAAATATCTCGATTTTCGCTTGCTGCTTAGCATACATCTATCTACCTTTGTGCCGGAAAGAGCTGCACGCGCTGCCGGGCGGCTCTGGCCAAGAACAATTACAAACCCGATAAAACAACTACCGTTATGCAGAAAAACTACCTGACAATGGCACTCGCCGCAATCGCAGTCCTAGCGCCCGCATCGATGTCGGCTGCCGCACCGATGCCCCCCTCAAATGTAGTGGCTACAGAAACTCCCGACGGGATAGTCCTGACCTGGACAGCTGTCAACGAAGACCAGGATGAGGAACCCGTTGACCCCTCCGAAGTGATTTATGATGTATTCCGCATCAATGCCGCCACTGACGAAAGCACGGCCGTGGCACAGGACATCGCAGCCACCACATACACCGACGCGCTCACCGGCATCACCGGCGACAACGTGTTCAAATGGCAGGTTATCGCCAAGACCGACGGCGGCTCAAGCTCTTCATCCGAAGGCTATTCCAACGAGGTTTACCTCGGCAACGGCGTGTCGCTCCCATTCATCGAGACCTTCAACACCCCGGGCGAATGGGGTCGCGAACCGGACAACTTCTGGGTGGCTGCCCACAACGGCGGCTGGAGCGACTTCCGCGTTGACATGAGCACCTTTGCCGAACTCGCCGACGGCAGCTACGCATACATCTACGGCATCGACCGCACCGAAGAGACTCAGGACGGCTTCGTATACTTCGAACCCAGCAAGTGGTCAGCAGCTGAAGCCACATACACCAGCGGCAAAATCAGCCTCGCTGACGGCATCGCCACCGGGTTCTCATTCCACTATTACGCTGCCCCCAGCCCCAAGGACAGCTTCAGCGTATCCATAATCGACGGCAACAACACCGAACACCTCATCGCCGACATCAAGCCCGAAGCCGCCGAAGCCGGCTGGAAAAAGGCGGACTATGCGCTGACTGAATACATCGGCCAGAGCATCCGCATCCAGTTCAAGGTCGCTTACGACCCGGACAACGCTCCCGAAGAGGGCGTCATCCTCCCCATCTGCATCGACCAGGTGACTGTGATGAACAATACAGACGTGTCTGTGGCTGAAACCGCCGCCGGCAGCGTCATTGCCACAGAGTACTACACCATCGAGGGAATGCGCATAGACTCCCCTCGCGAAGGACAGCTTGTCATCCGCCGCGACATCATGGACAACGGCTCCGTCAAGACATCAAAGATGCTGAAATAACAACTTCTTCATACCATCAATTTCCCCGTGCCGCAGGTGCTTCAGACACCCTCAGGCACGGGGCTTTTTCATTTATCTGCCTTGGACTTGCCCATCTCCTCCTCCGCTATGCGGCGGCGCACACGGCTGAGCGTCTGCGGCGTAATGCCGAGATAGGAGGCTATGTCTTGCAATGGTATGAAATTCAGCATTTTGGCAGAACGCATCTTCTGCAGGTTCGTATAGCGTGCATACGCATCGCCCTGACCGAGGAACGTGTAACGCCGCTCGATGATGTACAGCCCGTCTATCAGGTACTGCGAAGTCCACAGCGCCCATTCAGGCGACTTGACTATCAGCTCCTTGATTTTGTCAATGTCAGCCGTGTAGACCTCCATGTCGGTCAACGCCTCGACAGACGCTACGGCCGGCAGCCCACGCGACAGGGAGAACATCGACGTGAGCAGGTCGCCGTCCATGGCAAACCACCGCGTATGCTCCTTGCCGTCACACAACGTGAAATTGCGGGCCACACCCGACTTGACGAAAAACACCTCGCGGCACAGATGCCCCTGGCGTATCATCAGCGTATGCGCCCGTATGCGCTGCTCTCGAAGAAGCGGACGGAGCAGCGAGATGCCCTCGTCGCTCATCGGATATATTTCCCGGATGATTTCATCTATTTCCATAACATTTCCTTTCTCCAATTTGGCGGACTGCACGCACCAGACGGCACAGCCACGCTTCCAGTCCCAAAATTAGCCAAAAACATCGGAATATGCAACACCCCGCCCCCACGGCGGCATCACAGGCACGGCGTTTCCGGGACACGCGGCACGGCGCGGATTTGCCTGTTCGCCGTTTTTTTAGTAATTTCGCGACTGGTTTAACCGTCGGCAGCAACCGCGCCGCCCTCATTCCGCCCCAAGATGAAAAATATCCGCAACTTCTGCATCATAGCCCATATCGACCACGGCAAATCAACACTTGCCGACCGCCTGCTCGAATACACCAACACCGTAGCTGCCAAGGACATGGAAGCCCAGGTGCTCGACGACATGGACCTGGAGCGCGAGCGTGGCATCACCATAAAGAGCCACGCCATCCAGATGGAATACAAGCAGGACGGCGAAACCTACATCCTCAACCTCATCGACACACCGGGACACGTCGATTTCTCATACGAGGTGTCGCGCTCCATTGCCGCCTGCGAGGGCGCGTTGCTCATCGTCGACGCTTCGCAAGGCATTCAGGCGCAGACCATCTCCAACCTCTACATGGCTATCGACAACGACCTCGAAATCATACCCGTAATCAACAAGTGCGACCTCGACAGCGCAAACCCCGAAGAGGTGGAAGACCAGATAGTTGACCTGCTCGGCTGCAAGCCCGAAGAGGTCATACGGGCCTCCGGCAAGACCGGCATGGGCGTGGACGAGATACTCCGCGCAATCGTAGAGCGAATACCCGCTCCCGAGGGAGACCCCGACGCGCCGCTCCAGGCACTCATCTTCGACTCCGTCTTCAACCCCTTCCGGGGCATCATCGCATACTTCAAGATCGAGAACGGCACCATACGCTCTGGCGACTTCGTCAAGTTTGTCGCCACAGGCAAGGAGTACAACGCCGACGAGATAGGCGTGCTAAAGCTCGACATGTCGCCGCGCAAACAGCTCTCAGCCGGCAACGTTGGATACATCATCTCTGGCATCAAGACCTCTCGCGAGGTCAAGGTCGGCGACACAATAACACATGTCGCCAAGCCCTGCGAAAACGCAATCGACGGCTTCGAGGAGGTCAAGCCAATGGTATTCGCCGGCGTATACCCTATCGAGACCGAAGACTTCGAGAACCTCCGCGCATCTCTCGAAAAACTGCAGCTCAACGACGCGTCGCTCAC
>DHKE01000080.1:46642-46927 GCA_002404675.1 Porphyromonadaceae bacterium UBA4702
CTCGGCCTGCTCCACATGGAGATAGTGCAGGAACGCCTCGGACGCGAATTCGACATGGACGTCATCACCACAGTCCCCAACGTGTCCTACAAGGTCTACGACAAGAAGGGCAACGTCACCGAAGTCCACAACCCCTCCGGGCTGCCAGACATCACACTCATCGACCATATCGAAGAGCCATACATACGCTCAAGCGTCATCACACGCGCCGACTTCATCGGCCCTATCATGACCCTCTGCCTCGGCAAACGCGGCGAACTCGTCAAGCAGGAATACATCTCCGGC
>DHKE01000080.1:47023-55179 GCA_002404675.1 Porphyromonadaceae bacterium UBA4702
CTCAAAAGCATCTCCAAGGGGTACGCCTCATTCGACTACCACCTCAACGGCTTCCGCGAGTCAAAGCTCATCAAGCTCGACATACTGCTCAACGGCGAGAGCGTGGACGCGCTCTCAACCCTCACGCACGTTGACAACGCCGTGCGCTTCGGACGGCGCATGTGCGAAAAGCTCAAAGAGCTGATACCCCGGCAGCAGTTCGACATCGCCATACAGGCCGCAATCGGCGCGAAAATCATCGCCCGCGAAACCGTCAAGGCCGTCCGCAAAGACGTGACCGCCAAATGCTACGGCGGCGACATCTCTCGCAAGCGCAAACTCCTCGAAAAACAGAAAGCCGGCAAGAAGCGCATGAAGCAGATAGGCTCGGTCGAGGTGCCGCAGAAAGCCTTCCTCGCCGTGCTGAAACTCGACTGACGCAGCCCCGGCTGACGAAAAACACACGCCGGGCACGCGCCGCAACCGGGATTTTTTATTAACTTTACGCCGTCAAACACACCCGACCGAATGGCATACACCGCGCCGATAGACGAGAAGAAACTCGTTGCAGACCTTCAGAACGAAGCGACAGCATACGCCGCCTTCGACACCCTGATGCGCACATACGGCGAACAGATGTACTGGCAGATACGCAAAATGGTCGTCAACCACGACGACGCCAACGACCTGCTCCAGAACGCATTCATCAAGGTGTGGAACAACATAGCCTCATTCCGGGGCGAGGCGAAACTGTCGACGTGGCTGTACAAGATAGCCGTCAACGAGTGCATCAACTTCCTCAACAAGGAGCGGCAGCGCAACACCATCTCCGGCGACACCGAAGACGAATCCTTCCTGCTGCAGAACATCGAGGCAGACCCCTACTTCGACGGCGACGAAGTGACACTGGTGCTGCAGCGGGCCGTAGCCGCGCTGCCCGAGAAACAGCGGCTGGTATTCACCATGCGCTACTTTGACGAAATGAAATACGAGAAGATGTCCGAAATCCTCGGCACGTCAGTCGGCGCACTGAAAGCCTCCTACCACCACGCCGTCAAGAAAGTCGAGCAAGCCCTCTCCCAAGCCGAAATCTAAACCCCTTGGGATTTACTTTTTCACTTTATGGCAAAAGCTAAGACAGAGCAAACATCAAAGGCTCGTAAAAATAAGAAAGATGATAAGGGTGTGTCTCTTGAAGCCATACTCTTTAACTGTCGCGATTATTTGCGCGGCAGCGCATCCTTGAACGATAAACGCGATATCATTCTCACATTGGTTTTTCTCCGATTCATTGGAGAAAAATTTGATGACGCACAGGCCGAAATGAGGCAGATGTGCCTTGACCGTGGTCTAAGTGAGGATAAGATTGCTGCTTTCCTTAATTCCCCCGCACGATACAAGAATATTGTGTTTGTGCCGGAAGCCGCACGTTGGTCGAAACTAATAAACGTTCCGTCCACCGGTCTTAATGCCGCTCTCGATGATGCGCTCCAGGCTATCGACGAGAGCGGAGAAGCATTAAAGGGTTGCGTCAAACTCAGCTTGTTCACCAATGTAAACATTCAACCCAACGACCTTAAAAAGGTTGTGGATGAAGTCAACAAGATTTCTCACAAGACATTCGGTAAAGAACGCGACCTTATCGGTCGAGTCTATGAATATTTCCTCAAATCGTTTGCCGTGAACTCCACAAAAGAGGACGGAGAGTTTTACACTCCTCATGATATTGTTGAGTTGATAGCCGCTTTCATCGAACCTTTCGATGGAACTCTCTACGACCCATGTTGTGGCTCCGGCGGCATGTTTATACAGTGTGCCAAATATGTTGAAGCCAAGCAGGGAGATATTACCGGCGTTAATGTGTTTGGTCAGGAAAAAGATCCGGCCACCTACCGCCTTGCGAAGATGAACCTCGCAATACGTGGCATCTCTCACCATCTCGGAGACAGTGCCAAATCTACATTTGAGAAAGACCACCACGCGGGGATGGCTTTCGACTACATTATGGCAAACCCGCCCTTCAATCTTAAACACTGGTTTAAGCAGGGAATTACAGAGGGCGTTAATTGGGCTGACTATGGTACGCCTCCTGAAAGCAATGCAAACTACGCATGGATTCTCCACATGCTTTCAAAGATTAAGGCCGATAAAGGCATTGCAGGATTTCTCCTTGCCAATGGAGCCTTGGGCGATGAAGATGCCAAGGCTATTCGTCAGAAACTTATTGAGGCTGACAAGGTGGAAGCTATTATCGTGCTTCCGCGAGAGCTTTTCTATACCACCGACATATCCGTCACTTTCTGGATTCTGAATCAGAATAAGAAAGGTGGGCTGCATCATGGCCGCAGTCTGCGTGACCGCTCCGGAGAAATCCTTTTTATGGATTTGCGTACATGGACTGAAAACCCGGTCAAAGGCGAGCAGAAGAAGAAGGTCGAGATTAAAGAAAATCAAGTGAACCGCGCCAAGGAAATCTATTTCCGTTGGCAGCAGGAGGGCACCGACGGCACGACATACGCCGAGCCTGAGCTTTTCCGTTCAGTTGGTTTGGATGAACTTGCTGATAACGATTACTCGCTTGTGCCGAGCCGCTACATTGAATTTGTTGACCGCGACCAATCTATTGACTACGACAAGGTGCTATCGGAAACCGCCGTCGCAGTCGGAGAAATGATTGACCTTCAACAGCAAAATCAGACCGCTCTCGCCAACGCTTTTACCGCTCTTGGCTACGAACTCCATAAGTAACCACAACCTATGGAAAAAGTAGACAAAACCAAGTGGGTGCGCCTCGGCGATTATATAGAGGTTTACGACCGTAAGAACACGGACGGCAAACCTTATCCATTTTACGGCATCAATAAGGATAAAACCTTTATGCCCACTGTAGCTGACACCAACGAGTTAGACAATACCAAATACAAGGTTGTTGAAAAGGATACCTTTGTATTTAACGGTATGCACGTTGGCCGTGATGTGGCAATTTGCATTGCACTTTATAACGCAGACTTCCCAGTAATCGTTTCACCTGCATACACATCGTTTAAGGTAATAGATGAAACCATCATTTTGCCCGAGTTCCTTTTTCTTCAACTTAGCCGAGATGAATTTGGACGCTATGGGTGGTTCTTTTGCGATGCGAGTGTGAGAGGCGGTCTTGATTGGAAAAGGTTTTGTGATTTACAGATTTATCTGCCCGACATCGAAGTGCAGCGCGAAATTGTGGCTGCATATAATGGACTGAAAACGATTGCCGAACAGAACGAGGCATTGCTCTCTAAAATCTCTGACGCTTGCCACGCCTATATCGTGGACTGCCGCGCCAAATATCCTGCCGTTCCTCTTGGCGACTATATCAAGCAGTGCGATGAACGCGCTGGGGATAACTATACTATTGATGACGTTATAGGCATAAGCACTGATAAAAAATTCATCCCCACTAAAGCAAATATGAATGGCCTTTCTCCAAAATCCTATAAGGTAGTGAAGCCAAATGAATTTACTTATGTGGCTGATACTTCACGTCGTGGAGATAAAATAGCGCTGGCACTTAATGTCACAGACAAACCAGTCTTAATATCCTCGATTTATACTGCTTTTCGATGCAAGAATGAAGAAGAATTGCTACCTGAATATCTGTTTTTGCTTTTGAAACGCCCAGAGTTTGACCGATACGCACGATTTAACTCATGGGGAAGCGCAAGAGAAACTTTTGATTGGAGCGAAATGTGCCGTGTGGAAATCCCCTTACCGCCCACCGAGGTGCAGAAAGCCATTGTCGAAGTCTTTAACTGCGCCGAGAGAGCGAGAAAGATAGCCACCGAAGCGCGAGAAAAACTGAAAACCTTATGTCCGGCACTGGTTCAGCGTGCCGCCCATTGTTAAATCAACCGCCATGAGAGGAATATTATACGAAAGCGAATATGAACAGGCCCTGATTGACCTATTGCAATCAGAGGGCTGGCAATATACCAACGGCAAGACAATTCACCGTCCACTGCGCGAACCGCTGCTTGTCAACGGACTGACCGGATCGCTGCTAAATCGCTATCCGGGTCTGACGACTGACGATGCCGACGCGATTGTAAGCAAACTTCGCCATGTACCGGGGCAGACGCACTTCGAGCGTCTGCGCAACACTTTCTTGTTGGTACGCGATGGATTCCGCTATACCCGCAATGGGGATGGCGAGACATTCGATATTAAATTAGTTGACTTTGACGAACCCGAAAAGAATACTTACCGAGCCGTCAACCAACTTGAAGTTGGCTACGGAATGAACGATGATGTGCGCATACCCGATGTACTGCTATATGTCAACGGCATACCGCTTTGCATCTTCGAGTTGAAAAACCCAACCAAAGAAGATGCAACAATCGCTGACGCTTACGAGCAAATTCATACCCGCTATCTACGGGATATTCCGCATCTGCTACAATACACTCCGCTGTCGTGTATCAGCGATGCCACCGCCAACAACACCCGACTCGGCACTACATATACCCCTTACGAGCATTACTACGCTTGGAAGAAAGTAAACAACGAAGACCCATCGGCTCAAAGTGGCATAGACCAGGTACGAACAATCGTGAAAGGGGTGTATGAGCCGGCTCGCTTCCTTGAAGTCCTTCGCGACTACATTTATTTTCCAGACGCTGACTTTGACGGTGAAGAGGAAATCGTATGCCGCTATCCACAATTCTTTGCTACCCGTATGCTCCGCGAAAGCGTTTGTAAGGCATTTGCTGAACAAACATCCAAAGGCGGCACATACTTCGGCGCGACAGGCTGCGGCAAGACATACACAATGATGTTCCTTGCCAGACAGCTCGCCCTGCGATGCAAAGAACTCGGCTCGCCAACCATTATTATGATTGTCGACCGTGATGACTTGCAGACGCAAGCCGGCAAGCTGTTTCTCCGTTCCGCTGAATTTCTCGGCCTCGGCACATCGAAAGTCATAAGGAATCGCGACGAACTTAAAACCGAATTGTCGCTCCGTGATTCGGGTGGCTTCTTCATCTGCACCATTCAGAAATTTTGCGAGGCTATTGGCGAGTTGAACACCCGGCGTAACATTATCTGTTTCTCGGACGAAGCCCACCGCACACAAATTAGGCTCAGCAATAAACTGAAAGTCGTAGACCATAATGATATCGAGGCTGAAGAACAACAGTTGGAAACAGCCCCTGACTTGAACGTCAAAATTGTAGATGATAGCAAGATTGGCGCTTTCATCACCAAGCCTTACGCTGAGCAACTTCGCACGGCCTTCCCAAATGCAACTTTCGCAGGCTTCACAGGCACTCCGATTGCCGAAACTATTCAAGTGTTTGGTGAAATCGTCGACCGCTATACCATGAGCATGGCTGTTGACGATGAAATCACCAAGGATATAAAGTATATCCCACGCATAGCCAAAGTTACCCTTGACAGCAACAAGGTAAAGGAGATAGAGGAATACTACAAGAAATGCGCCGACGAGGGAGCTACTAAGGAGGATATTGCCGCAAGTAAAAAGGCAATGAGTGCCATGGAGCAAATTCTCGGTGACGACGACCGCCTCGAACGGCTTGCCGCCGACATCATAGCTCATTACACTACTGCTTGCGACAATAACGCTGATGTAATCCAAAAGGCAATGGTCGTATGCAGCAAGCGAGAAATAGGCTATAGACTTTTAGAAATGTTTATGAAGCTCAAACCCGAATGGTTTGTTGAACGCAAGCACTCCGAGGATACGAAAGTTCCCGAAAAACAATTACGAGAACTGAAGCCTGTGCCTACAATTGCAATGGTAGCAACTCGCGGTCGAAACGACCGAAAGGAAATGTACGAATACCTCGGCGACAAAAAGCGCATCAAAAAGCTTGAAGATGCGTTCAAGATGGAACACTCCAACTTGCGCATCGCAATTGTTGTGGATATGTGGATTACCGGCTTCGATGTGCCGTGCCTCACATATCTCTACAACGATAAGCCATTGCAGAAGCACACACTCATTCAGACCGTCAGTCGTGTAAACCGTAAATATCCGGGCAAGAAGTTCGGCTACATAATCGACTACATCGGCATACGTAGCAATATGATGGAAGCCATGAAGCAGTATGGAGGTGAAAACTTCGGACCGAGCGAAGACGACGTACAACAGGCATTAGGCGCGCTTATCATCGAACTGGATCTAATAATGCAACTATTCGCCGGCTTTGATTTATGTCCGTTCACTGATAAAGACGCGAAACCGCTTGACCGTCTTGACTGTTTGCAAAATGCTGCCGAGCACATTCTTACGCTTTCAAAGATGTATAACGTGGAGAAAGAAGGGGCGAAACCTAAGGAGGTTGATGCCAAGGCCTTTTTTCTCGCTCACGTAAAGCGATTGAAAACGGCATACGACATCTGCCAACCCTCTAATGCGCTTACGCATGAACAGCTCGCGCTGTCACAATGTTTCATGTGCGTGGCATCCTATATTCGCAAAGCGTCAGGTGTGAAACATGACACCGAAAGCATGAACCGAGCAGTCGAACGCATGGTTTCCGAGGCTCTGAAATGTAACTCCGTGGTCAGCTTACTTGATTCTCATGTTGAGGAAAGCATTTTCAGCCCCGGTTTTATCGAGCAGTTGAACCGCATAAAGCTTCCTGCAACCCGGCTTGAAGTGCTTATAAAAATGCTTCGCAAAGGAATTAACCAATATAAGCAGACCAACAAACTCGCAGGTGAGAAATTCGAGGAACTTCTAAAAAAGACCCTCGACGAGTATCATAACCGACGCACCAAACTTTCCTCCGAGGAAGCTTCGGCAGCGCAGCAGGATGCAGTCGATGAAATCATCCGCAATGCCACACAACAGGCTCTCGATCTGCTAAATCAACTTGGTGAGGATAAGGAGAGCTTCCGAAAGCTCGGCCTTACATTTGAGGAAAAGGCGTTTTATGACATTCTGATGCACCTCCGTGACACCCACAACTTCGAGTATGGCGAAGATAAGAAGGCTGGCTCGTTTGTCATAAACGAGAGGTGCAAGGCTCTCGCTAAAAAAGTAAAAGAGTTGATTGACACCAAGTCTTCCTTCGCAGATTGGCTGACTAACAAGAATGTCAGAGCAGAACTCAATCAAGAACTGTTCTTCCTTCTTGATAAAAACGGCTATCCCCCCGAATGGAACGATGAAGTGTTCAACCAAGTGCTCGACCAAGTGGAAAACTACAAACAGCATACGATATAATTAGACCTATACGCCACAATCTTTTCCAGCAATTATTGTATATATGCCGAAAAAGCAGTAATTTTGCGCCGTGGTCAATTTCTCTTGGCAAGAGAAACACATTCTCGCCCAAGTGTCAAGCTGTTGACTGCCAAATGATTAATTATTCAAAAACAAATCGACATGAACAACATAGTAGAAAGTTTACTCGCAGGAAACAATTACCCTGAAGAGGGTAAGGTTATATTTACATCCTCTGATCATGTGCGTTTTCAGAATGGGTTAGATGTTTCAGGTCATAATCCTGGAGCCCATCGCCGGTTCGTAATAGAAAAGAACATTAGCGGCGATGAGGGCTACACTGTGACCATGTACAACCTTGATGGCATCCACCCATTGTGGCAGAATAATGTGCAAATGGCTCCCAAACAAATGCGGGTGGTTGCAGTTGAAGACAATATGGTTCACCTTCGAGGATTTGGCTTCGACCTTATGGGCAGTCCATTTTCCGATTATGGACTTATAGTCCTAATTGAAAATGGTGAAATATCTCGCGCTCAATTGAACATGTTTGACAGAAATGTATGCATAGTGTATATGTGAACTGCACTCCAAAAGTTGGACAAGGTAAAATTAATCTTGTTCAAACAGGACCCTGAACTGCACAGGGCTCTTACCGTTTAACCGGGACTTTTTATTGTTGTAATAATCGATGTATTTGCCGAGAGCCTTCACGAACCCACCGGGCGACTCAAGCTTCTGTGCGTACAGGAATTCCGACTTTCATCGCCCTGAAGAAATTCTCCGCCAGTGCGTTGTCAAGGCAGTTATCCATGCGTGGACATGCTCTGCACCACGCCAAGCTTTTTTCAACAAAGATCCTTTTTATATCGCTTTTCCTCCTTGTTGTGCTTTTTTCGTCCAACTTTTGGGGTGCAGTTCACGGCGTGCCGTGTCCGCAACTAAG
>DHKE01000080.1:55246-59816 GCA_002404675.1 Porphyromonadaceae bacterium UBA4702
ACACGGCACGCCGTGTCCCTACCGTGACAGCACTTTCATACAACTACCGCAAGGCAGTCGCAGTGATGTTCTTACTGGGCGGCGAGGTGGTCGGCGACGACGAAGGTGGAGCCGCCGATGTAGATGATGTCGTCAGCCGCTGCGTCGGCGTTGGCGGCTGCGACGGCTTCGGGGACGGTCTGGAAGGTGCGTCCGTGAAGTCCGTGCGCGGCGGCGCGTTCCGCAAGCTGCTCGGCTGCCAACGCCCGTGGTATGGCCGCTTGCGTCAGGTAGTAGTCGGCATCCGTGGGGAACAGGCTGAGTATGTTGTCGATGTCCTTGTCGGCAACGAAGCCTATCACCATGCGCAGCCGCGCTCCTGTGGGTTTGGAGGCGATGAGCTGGCGCAGCTGCGCCATGTTGTATGTCAGCCCTGCCTCGTTGTGTCCGGTGTCGGCGATGGTAAGAGGGTCGCGGCCGAGTATCGACCAGCGTCCCATGAGGCCGGTGAGCCGCTGTATGTTGGCAAGTCCGCGCACTATCGACGAGTCCTCGATATGCACGCCCTGACGGCGCAGCATGTTGACTGCGGAGAAGACGGTGGCGATGTTCTTGCGCTGGTAGTCGCCGCCGAGTGGGAATGTGAACTGCAGTCCCTCGGCAGTGGTGCATTGCCACCCCTCGGGGGTGTTGACGGCTTGGAGCGAGGCGTTCTCCTCTTCGGCAAATGTGATTGCGGCGTTGCTCTCCTCGGCCTTTCGCGTGAACACGTCGCGTATTTCGCCTTGCGCCTCCCCTATCACCACGGGTATGCCGGGCTTGATGATGCCGGCTTTTTCCGATGCGATCTTGGGCAGGGTGTCGCCGAGGAACTGCGTATGGTCTTTTGATATGTTGGTGATGACGCAGCCGATGGGGGTGATGATGTTGGTCGAGTCGAGCCGTCCGCCCATGCCCACCTCAATGACGGCATAGTCCACGCGCTCTGCGCTGAACCAGTCGAAAGCCATCATCATGGTCAGCTCGAAGAACGAGGGGTGTCCGTCGTATCCGCAGGCGATGAAGCGTGTGACGAAGTCGGTCACATTGTCCTGCGGTATCATGTCGCCGTTGATGCGTATGCGCTCGCGGAAATCGACGAGGTGGGGCGATGTGTAGAGGGCTGTCTTGTAGCCCTGCGACTGCAAGATGGCAGCTATGGCGTGTGAGCAGCTGCCCTTGCCGTTTGTTCCGGCAACGTGAACAGACTTGAAGCGGCGGTGCGGGTGGCCGAAAAATGCGTCAAGTTTTTCGCTGGTCTGAAGCCCTGGTTTGTAAGCGGCTGCACCGATGCGTGAAAACATCGGCAGCTGGCGGTAGAGGTACTCTAAAGATTCGTTATAGTCCATAGATGATAAATCCGGCTATCCCGGCCAGTGTGATGACGAGGATAGGATGCAGTTTGATGCGCTTGCCCCGCCACGGTATTCGGAAAAACACGAGGCAAAACGCTGCTATACATATTATTATATTAGTGATAAGTTGCCAGTTTATGTTGTTCGGGTTGAAGTTGGGCCCGTTCATGAGCAGTATCGCCGCCGAGGCTATCAGCCCGACCACGACGGGGCGCAACCCGGAGAAAACCGCCTTGATGACACCGCTGTCCTGGTGGCGGCGTATGAAATGCGAGCTGTAGAGGACGAGGAAAAACGAGGGCAGAACCACGGCAAGCGTGGCTATGCACGAGCCGAGCAGCCCCCACCAGACGGCGGACAATTCGGGATTGACGCTCGCAGGTGCGGCATATCCGATGTATGTCGCGGAGTTGATGCCTATCGGGCCGGGTGTCATCTGCGAGACAGCCACGATGTCGGTAAACGTCTGCTCCGTAATCCAGCCGTGGCCTACTACCTCGTTCTGCACGAGCGAGAGCATGGCATACCCGCCGCCGAACCCGAACAGCCCTATTTTGACGTAAGCGCGTATCAGTTGCCAGAATATCGTCATGACCGTTTGGATTTTTTGCCGGCAGTCTTGCGGCGTGAATACAGGAAATGCAGGTAGCCCCCGAGCGCACCGAGGACAATATACAGGACGGGGTTGGAAATGAACCCGAGGTCGAGGGAAATCATCGCTGCCACAAGCACAGGTATCCATATCGTGCGTATGCCGATTTTGGCTGAACGCGCCGAGGTGATGACCGGAGCGATGATGAGGGCGACCACGGCAGGGCGTATGCCCATGAATATGGAGGAGAGGACATGGTTGTTCTTGATGGTCTCCGGGGTCAGGAAAATGGCAATTACCAGAATGATGACAAACGAGGGTATGATCGTGCCGAGCGAGGCGCATACGCTTCCGCGAAAGCCGCGTATCTTGTCGCCCACGGAACAGGCTATGTTGACAGCCAGGATGCCCGGCAGCGACTGCGCTATCGCCAGCAGGTCGAGAAACTCATCGCGCTCTATCCAGTGGTGCTTGTCCACGATTTCGCGCTCGATAATGGAAATCATCGCCCAGCCGCCTCCGAAAGTGAACGCCCCTATCTTGAGAAAAGACAGGAACAGGCGCAGACACTGGTGAGGTGTCCGCCGAGCAGCCGCGTCAGCCGATTCGCATATCCGTGAGTCCGAAGAATTCATAGTATGTCGATTTCCGGGTGCAAAAGTAATAAATTCCGGGGTTATTGCCCACACGTTTCGGCGGAAAAACGCCGTTGCCGGGCAGTGGCAACGGCGGTATGACAGCCGTGGCGGCGGCAATATGCTGCAATGGGTCAGCTGACCTTGACCTGCAATATTCCGGACACGCCGCTGATGGAATCCATGAGTTCCTTGCATATGCGGTAACGCTTGCGCGAGCGCACATCGATGCTCTGCGGCACACGTGCATCAGCGATATTTATCGCCAGCCGGAGCGTTCCGCCCCCCTTCTCCTTGGGCTGCAGCTCAAACTCCTTTAGAGCCAAGCCAAGGCCAGAGTCGGAGATGTTGCTGTCTATCCAGAGAGTCAGCTCGTTGGCTATATGACCGACCTTGTCGGCGAGCGGCGAAATCTCGGCAATGTTCATTCTCACGTCGCCGGGCTTGAAGCGGTCAGGGGCAAACGAAATGCGCATGAACACCGCAGCACCGGGGACAAGCATACCGCTGAACTGCTCGTAAGACTTGCCGAAGAGGCGCAGCTCCGTCTTGCCGGAGAAGTCCTCGATTTCGAGTATACCGTAAGGCGTGCCCTTGCGCGAAATCTTGGTGGTGAACGCCGTTACCAGCCCGCCCATAGTCAAGTCGCCGCGTATCTCCTCGGGGCGGGTCGGCTGGCGGTCCTGGAACTCGGAGCATGGGGTGTTGCAGCCGTAAGTCACCTCCATGTAGTACTTGTCGAGCGGATGTGCCGAGAGGTAGATCGACACGAGGCGTTTCTCCTCCTCGAGGCGTTTGAGGTCAGACCACCGCTCCACCTGCGGATAGGGGGGCTTGTTGGTCTCGATAGGCTCGAGGTCGCCGAACAGGCTCGCCTGCACCGAGTTGCGGTCTGCCTGGAAACGCTGCCCGTATTTCACGAGCATATCGGAATATGTGGTGTCAAACATCTCATGGACGAACATCTCGCGGCACACGTTCTCAAAACAGTCGAAGCATCCGGCCAGAGCAAGGCTCTCGATAGTAGCGCGGTTGCATGCCGACAGGTTGACGCGCTCCACGAAGTCGTATATGTCGCGGAACGGGCCGTTGGCCTCACGCTCGCTGATGATAGCATTGACCGCGCCCGAGCCCACGCCGCGTATTCCGCCGAGGCCGAAGCGCACCTGGCCGCCGCTGGTGACGCTGAACTTCTCGAAAGACTCGTTGATGTCCGGGCCTTTGACCACAACGCCCATGTTGCGGCACTCGTCCATAAACTTCTTCAGCTTGTCAGAGCTGGTGAGGTTGCAGCTCAGCACGCCAGCCATGTACTCGGCGGGATAGTTGGCCTTGAGGTATGCCGTCTGGTATGCCACCCAGCTGTAGCAGGTGGCGTGGCTCTTGTTGAAGGCGTATGACGCGAATTTCTCCCAGTCAGCCCAAATCTTCTCAAGCACCTTGGGGTCGTAGCCGTTGCTCTTGCCCCCCTCGATGAACTTGGGCTTCATGGCATCGACGATAGCCTTCTTCTTCTTACCCATCGCCTTACGGAGTGCGTCGCTCTCGCCTCGGGTGAAGTTGGCGAGCAGACGCGAGAGGAGCATGACCTGCTCCTGATAGACCGTAATGCCGTAAGTATCTTTCAGATACTTCTCCATGACGGGTATGTCGTAGACTATCGGCTGGCGGCCGTGGCGGCGTGCGATGAAGTCGGGGATATAGTCCATAGGACCCGGGCGGTATAGGGCGTTCATGGCGATGAGGTCCTCAAACTTGGAGGGCTGCAGCTCGCGCAGCGACCGCTGCATGCCCACTGACTCAAACTGGAACGTGGCAGTGGTGTTGCCATCGCAATAGAGCTTGAACGTCGCAGGGTCGTCCAGCGGGATATGGTCAATGTCAATCTCGATGCCCCGGGACTTGCGTATGTTGGCAAGCACCTCCTTGATAATGGAGAGTGTCTTCAGCCCGAGGAAGTCCATCTTGAT
>DHKE01000066.1:0-24310 GCA_002404675.1 Porphyromonadaceae bacterium UBA4702
TCGCCGTCATAGTTCTTGCAAGCCCAGATGTAGCCGCCCTTGCTGCGGATCACACGAGCAACAGCATCGTCGATCAGGGTGTAGAAGTATTCGATGCCGAGACGCTCGAACTCACCCTTGTACTCCTCGAACACCTCGTCGAAGATGTGACGGAACTGTGCGTCATACTTCTTTGAGATGGTGTCCTTGGTTGAGAACCACAGATCCTGCTTGGTGTCGATAGCGAACTTGAAGCAGCTGTGAGCGAATGAGCGGATAGACTTGTCGGTGTTGTGCATACCCTGGATTACGCCTTCGCCCTTGAACTCGTGGATAACTACCTCTTCATGCTTGCCGTCCTTGCCGTCAAACACGAGCTTTGCAGTTCCGGGTTCGTCGGCGCGGATTTCCACGCTCTTGTACACGTCGCCGTATGCGTGACGTGCGATTGTGATGGGCTTCTCCCAGTTCTTCACTACCGGCTTGATCCACTTGATAGTGATCGGTGTGCGGAATACAGTTCCGTCGAGCATGGAACGGATAGTGCCGTTGGGGCTCTTCCACATCTCGTGGAGCTTGTATTCAGTCATGCGTTGGGCGTTGGGTGTGATAGTAGCGCACTTCACGGCAACGCCATATTTCTTGGTAGCCTCAGCAGCGTCAACAGTGATCTGGTCACGTGTCTCGTCGCGCTTGGGCAGGCCGAGGTCATAGTATTCTGACTTGAGGTCGATGAAGGGGAGTATGAGCTCGTCCTTGATCATCTTCCAGAGGATACGGGTCATTTCATCGCCGTCCATCTCCACGAGGGGAGTGGTCATTTTGATTTTTTCCATGATTCGTAGTGTTTAAGGTTGATTATTTCTTCTGGTTTGCGTAGTAGTTCATCAGGCAACCGTCGGCGAGGATCTGACGCTCGTCCTTGGTGAGGTTGCTGAAGTTGAGTTTGATGTCGTGCACGCCGTCAGATGCAATCACCTTGGCATCGATTGTCTCTTTGCCGTCGAGGATAGCCTTGCGGATGCCCGGCACGAAGACGAAGTCGCCCTGTACGTAGTCAAACTTGGTGTCCTTGTCGAGGGTGAAGGGTACTATGCCCCAGTTGATGCAGTTTGAGCGGTAACGCTTGGTTGCGTACTCGTAGCAGATGTTTGCATCGCCGCCGAGCACTTTCTGGCAGGAGGCTGCCTGTTCGCGCGCGCTGCCGTCGCCGGGACGGTTTGCGAATACACACGAGCCGAATGAGGTGTCTTCGGCCTTTGCGCCTACCTTGGCGAGCACGTCGAGCACTTTCTGCGGACACTTGCCGTCACGACGCTCGAGGTCTTCCTTCTGGATGCGCTTGCTGATGCCTACGTATTCAGGCACACGGCGTGAGAGCGCGAACTCTGACAGCTTGAGCGGGTTTGAGCGGTAGCTTGAGGTCTCGCCTGAAGGGATCAGCTCGTCGGTAGTGGTCACGGGGTCGTGGATGACAGCTGCCAGCTCGAGGAGCATGTTCTCTTGCATAGCGTACATCTTGGGCCAGTCCTTGATGTTCGGGCCGTAGCGGAGCTCGGTTGCGAGGGTCTCGTGACCGAAGCCGTTGTATACGCGACGCTCGTAGATTTTTGCGTCAAACTCGTAGGGCTTGTGGCTGTTGGTGTAGTCTACGTCGGTAGCAGCTGTGATGACACCGCCGTTGGCAGCTGTTGCAGCGATAGAGCGAGCGTCCATCAGAGCCACGAGTGAAATCTGGCCGTTGCCCGGCTTTGAACCCTCGCGGTTGGGGAAGTTGCGGGTAGTGTGGCGTATTGAGAGACCGTTGTTGGCGGGCACGTCTCCTGCTCCGAAGCAGGGGCCGCAGAATGCGGGCTTGATGACTACGCCGGCCTCGAGGAGTTCCTCTGCCACACCGTCGCGAGTTGTTGCCATGTATACAGGCACTGACTGCGGGTATGCGGAGGCGGTGAAGTAGTCATTGCCGACGCTCTTGCCCTTTAGGATAGATGCAGCCTCGGCGAGGTTGTCGTATGTACCTCCTGAGCAGCCGGCGATGATGCCCTGGTCTGCCATTACCTTGCCGTCCTTGATCTTGCTGAGCAGGTCAACGCTCACCTTGTCGCCGAAGCGTTTGCGTGTGTCCTCTTCCACCTCGCGGAGTATCTTCTCCGGGTTGGCTTGAAGCTCGTGGATAGTGTAAGCGTTGGAGGGATGGAAGGGGAGTGCAATCATACATTCCTGGGTGCTCAGGTCAATCTTGATCACGCCGTCATAGTATGCCACCTTGCCTGGCTTGAGTTCCTTGTAAGCCTCGGGGCGGTTGTGGATGTCATAGTGGTGCTTGACCTCCTCGTCGGTCACCCAGATAGAGCTGAGGCAAGTGGTCTCGGTAGTCATGATGTCGATGCCGTTGCGGAAATCGATGGGGAGGTTCTTCACGCCCGGGCCTGCAAATTCGAGTACCTTGTTCTTCACGAAACCGTTCTCAAACACAGCCTTGACGAGGGAGATAGCCACGTCGTGGGGACCGACGCCCTTGCGGGGGGCGCCTTCGAGCCAAACGAGGACAACTTCGGGAGCGTTGATGTCCCAAGTGTTGCAGAGGAGCTGCTTAACGAGCTCGCCGCCGCCTTCGCCGACACCCATATTGCCGAGAGAGCCGTAGCGGGTGTGGCTGTCAGAGCCGAGAATCATGTTGCCGCATTTCACCATTGCTTCGCGGGCGTACTGGTGGATGACAGCCTGGTTGGCGGGCACGTAGATGCCGCCGTATTTCTTGGCTGCTGAAAGACCGAATACATGGTCGTCCTCATTGATAGTGCCGCCGACAGCGCAGAGGGAGTTGTGGCAGTTGGTCATGGCGTAGGGGATGGGGAATTTCTCCAAGCCGCTGGCGCGTGCAGTCTGTATGATGCCGACGTATGTGATGTCGTGGCTCATCATGGCGTCAAAGCGGATGCGCATCTTGTCGCCGCCAGATTTGTCAACGTCGTGTGAACGGAGGATTCCGTATGTGATAGTGTTTTCGCGAGCCTCCTTGGGTGAGGGCAGTCCGGTGGTGTCTGTAGCGAAGCGTTCGCCGTCTAACAGATACACTCCTTTGTCGATGAGTTCTACCATTGGTTGAAATAGGTTTATTAGGTTATTTTGTTGTTATTGAGTCGGTTAGTATGGTCAATGAAAGCATGTCGGCGGCACCTCCAGGCGATATGTTGCGGGCGGTACATTCGGCGTTGAATGTCTGCAAACGGTCGATTGAGAAGTCTGCGAGCAGCTTTGCGGATTGCTCCTTGAGCCACTTTGCGCCCTCCTCGCCGGCACGGTGCAACACGTTGGTGTCGTCGATTTCAGTCATTATCGTGAGCAGGGTTTTGTGTTCCGCGTCCCTGTCGTCGCGGTGTTTCCTGTAATAAGGCAGCCAGCTGTCAAACAGCCGGCGGTAGCCGTCGTATGCGTTGCCGAGCGCGCCTCCCACCTTGTAGCGGCGGCGTGCTTCAGAGCCGTGGCTATGTGTTGGCTCGTCTGCGATTTCTGCGGCAAGCCGTGATATGGCCTCTGACAATGCCGATGGAGTAATTACCTCACCCTGACGGTACAGCTGCATTGCCGCCAGCAGTGTGATGCCGATGCAGAATATTGCCCCTTTGTGGGTATTGACCCCGTCCGTGGCTTCAAACATGGCTTTTTCCGCTTCCTGTCCGCGAGCGACGGCTTCTGCAACGGTTGAGGCTTTCGCCATTGCCACAAGCCCTGGGGTAAGAGCATCAATGCTGCGTGTCATAAGCGCAAAGTCCATGTCCTCATGTGCTCCGTTGTCAGCCCGGTCTACAAGTCCAGGCTTTGGGGTAAGCGACAGTTCTCGCTTCAAGGCTTCAGCTGCGAGGTGCGCCATTACGTATGGCACTGAAGTCGGCGCGAGCATTGCCAGAACTTCGGCGAAATTGCCGTTTCGCATATTTTCACACACGCGAGAAGCAGATATGCACACACCATCGGCTTGCAGTCTCGCTATTTCGCGGAATTGCAGCCCATGCTTAGGCAGCGTCTCTGCCATTAGTTCGTTGTACCGTGCTGTCAGTGCATCTGTCGGCTCTGTCCCGGCATAGCGTGCTGTGACACCGAGAGCAGGAGCAATGTGGCGGCAGAATATGTCGAGGTCCAGCTGTATTGACGTGTCGGTGGCATCATCGGCGCATTTGAGGAAGTATGACGGGAAGGTGACAGCGGAAACGGCGTAGGGACTGCCGTCACATACTGTCACATTGTCAAACCGTGCGCAAGCGTCACGCATCATACCCAGCCGCATACGGTAGGGGAACAGCGACTTGTCCTCCATTACCGGGATTATGAACAGATGTCCGCATTGGGCAGCGGCTTGTTCTATCAGGTACAAGTGACCTCGCGTGAGGGGATTGCAGTTCATGACAATGGCTGCTGCATCCTCCTTGTCCCGGCGCAATGACGCGAGGTATTCGCAATATGACGAAATGCCACGCCTGTCGCTTTCGAGCATCACTGCCTTGGGGGACCGCGCTATGACGTGAAAAGCCAGTGAGCGGAAAAGGTCCTCGTTCTCGGGCTTGGTATAGATGAATATGTTGCGGTGTCCGCGCTGCCGTGCTTCGGTGCGCAGCCGGCTCACCAGCGTGTTTGAGATTGCCTCGCCGCGCAATGATGCGTCGAGTGCTATGCATTTGATGACATTGACGCACAGTCCACCCCCTCCCAGCAAACGATCGTCCTGGTCAAAGACCCCGATATACAAGTCGAGAGCCTCTGTCCGCAGTCCGTTTGCCGCGAGCATGGCAGACACCCTGTCCCTTTCAGACGCGAGGGACAGCGGCATTTCACGCAGACTATAAGTTGTGTCGCTCATAATCCTCTATCATCAAACGTATTCTTTCGTTCAGCTCCGTATAGTCATGCCTGTTCAGGCGCATGCATACGCGGGCATCGTCGCCGCAGACCAGGCATCGCCGCGAGGGAAGCCCGAGCGTCGTGCGGCTTATGGGTACTGCGCTGCCGTTCATCACGTCGATGTCAAACAATCGGCCCAGAGGGTGTGTGTCCTCGATGTCGCACGCTCTGCGTTTTGCCTCCTCTGTTGTCAGGTCAGTGACGATGAACGCTTCATAGCCGGTATTGCGGTCGTATGTTTCCTCGTGTATGACATGACCGTCCAGTGACTGGCGGAGTGCGTCAACAGCCGCGCCGGCTGCCGTCAGAGAAAGAGAGTTGCGCTTGACAGAGCCAGGCGTGACGATAGTCAGCAGCACAAGCGTGCGCCCAGAATACTCGCCGAGCAGCTCGATTTGCCTCATGCGACGGCGGTCGCGGCTCTCGAGCAGTTCCGCCAGCGTTATCTCCTTCTCTGACATAGTAGCCATCAGGCAGTTGCAAAAACTATATGATTAGTCTTTGATATTCTTGATTACGTCCATTACAGAGCCGTCGCGGTTCATCACCACGCCGACAACCTTGTCGCCGAAGGGGAGCTCAGCCGGCTGGCCGATTACGCTCATAGCCTTGTCGCGCAGGTCGTGGATGTCCACAATCTTCAGACCTGCTTTGGCAAGACGCTCTTTCAGCTCGGGGCGGCGCGGGTTGACTGCGATGCCGTATTCGGTTACGATCACGTCAACATTAGAACCCGGGGTGATGAGTGTCGTCACCTCGTCAACGACACACGGGATGCGTCCGCGCAGCAGCGGGCAGACGATGATAGAGAGTGCAGAGTCTGCTGCTGTGTCTGGGTGTCCGCCGATTGCGCCACGGATGATGCCGTCGCTGCCCACGAGGACGTTCACGTTGAAGTTCACGTCAACCTCGAGTGCGGACAGGATGACGATGTCAAGGTAGTGAACGGCACTGCCCGGCTCGTCTGCGCTTGCATACTCGTTGGCTGAAACCTCCTTGTGCATCGGGTTCTTGCGGAGAGACTCGGCAGCAACCTTGTCGAATGACTGAACGTCGATGAGGCGTTTGATCAGGCCTTCCTCGTGCAGTTTCACCATGTGTGCAGTGATGCCGCCGAGGGCGAAGTCAGCCACGATGTTGTTCTCGATCATGCTTTCGCGGATGAACTTGACAGCAGCGAGCGATGCGCCGCCGGAACCGGTCTGGATAGAGAAGCCGTTCTTGAAGTAGCCGGAGTTGATGATGACCTTGGCAGCCTGCTGCGCGAGGAGGATGTCACGCGGGTTCTTGGTGTCGCGGATTGCGCCCGAAGAAATCTTGGAAGAGTCTCCCACGCTGTCTGCAACAACCACGAAGTCCACGTTGCGCTCCGAGATTGCATTCGGGGTGTTGGGGTAGGGGACAAGGTCGTCGGTGATGATGACCACCTTGTCGGCATACTGTGCGTCGGGGAGGGCGTATCCGAGAGAGCCGCAGATTGACTTGGCGTTCTCGGAGCGTGAATAGCCGCAAGCGTTGCCGAGGGGGTCAGAAGAGGGCGCGCCCAGGAATGCAACGTCAATGTGGAGGTCGCCGTTGGCAATTGCGCTGCCGCGACCGCCGTGGCTGCGGAAGATGACCGGCTCTTTCATCAGGCCGTGAGAAATCTCCTTGGCCAGCTCGCCGCGCAGACCGGAGGTGGAGATGCGGGTGATGACACCGTTGCGGATGTGCTCGATGAGGGGGGCGTGAACGTCTGAGAGTGACGAAGCTGCGAGGTGCAGGTTCTTGAAGCCCATTTCGGCGAGCTTGTCAACGACCATGTTGACCACCTTGTCGCCGCCGCGGAAATGGTGGTGGAATGAGATGGTCATGCCGTCTTTCAGCCCGGAGCGGCGGATAGCCTCTTCCAGGGTGGCGAGCTTCGGGCTGACCTTCTGGAGTTCCTGACGTTCGGTCGGATCCTTTGACACCTTGGTGTCGTCATATACATTCTTGTGCATTGCAGCAGCCTGCTGCGCGATTGCCTCTTGTCTGTCCTTGTATGTATTCATTATATGTCCTCCTCTTTAATTGCGCCGGATGCCAGTGCCAACTCGATGGTGCGCTGTGCGCGGATTACAACCGGTTTGTCTATCATTTTGCCGTTGACGGCGATTACGCCCGAGCCCTTCTTCTCAGCCTCCTTGATAGCGGCGATGATAGTGCGGGCTTTGTCGATGTCCTTCTGTGTCGGGGTGAACACCTCGTTGACAACCTCAATCTGACGGGGGTTGATGATTGACTTGCCGTCAAAGCCGAGGGTCTTGATGAACTCAACCTCGCGGCGGAATGTCTCCATGTCGTTGAGGTTGGAGTAAACGGTGTCGAGAGCGTCGATGCCAGCTGCACGTGCTGCGACAACGATAGTCTCGCGTGCGAGCTGAAGCTCTGCACCGTCCTTGGAACGCTGGGTCTTCAGGTTGGCGCAATAGTCCTCCGCGCCGAGGGCGATACCCATCATGCGGGGAGACGCGGTGGCGATAGCATAAGCGTTTACAACGCCGAGTGCGCTCTCGATAGCTGCCATGATCTGGGTGCGGCCTACGCAGCCGAGTTCCTTCTCAACACGTTCAATCTCGCGTTCTACCTCCACCACTTCCTCTGCAGTCTCGGTTTTCGGCATACGGATTACCTGTACGCCGGCCTTGACAACAGCCTCAATGTCCTTCTTGCCGTAAGGTGTGTTGAGGGGATTGATGCGCACTACCATCTCTGTTTTTCCGTAGTCGATAGTCTTGAGAGCATTGTGTACCAACAGACGCGCTGTGTCCTTCTCTGCCATTGAAACAGAGTCCTCGAGGTCAAGCATTATGGAGTCGGGGCCATATATATATGCGTCTTGCATCATCGCCGGGTTGTTGCCCGGGACGAACATCATAGTTCTTCTTAGTCTTTGCATTGTTCCGGATTTTATTGGTGTAAATAATCTGAACGGGAGGCAACCTTTGCGGTTACTCCCATACATCTTTGCCGGTAGCGCGGACTGCGGCAGCAGTCACACGTGCGCGGATGGTACAGTCAAGGGCGCCCTTGTCGGTAGCGTCCACGATTGCGCTGTCAACACCCAAGCCCTGCAGGGTGTCTGCAATCACTTTCTTGATTTGTCCACCGAACTGGTAAGCGACGGTGCTGTCCAGGTTGATGGTAAGCCCGGGTGTAGGAGAGGGGGAGATTTCAACTAAAATATCACCCGATTCCAATGTACCCGCAAAGGAATTCTGAATGTTCATAATACTATGGATTAGACTTAAGTAACTCTTTGCCGAAAGGCACTGCGGCGAGCCACAGACACCGAGCGGCACGGCAAAGTTACACGTTATATTTTAGTTGGCAAAATAAAATACGGAATATTTTCTTTAATGTTTTGGGAACGTGCCGAAAACTGCTCATATTGACTGGCCTATGCTGCGGAGTGAGTGGCTAAAAGGTCGGAGAATAGCGTGTGTTCCACGGATTATGTTTATATTTGCACTCGCAATGCCCACATGGATGAAAAATAGATTTTGCCGGTTGTCGCTTGCGGCTCTGGTCTTTGCCGCGCTGCTTTCTTCGTGCCGCTCCTCGAAGAAGGCGGAAATACCGTCACGCCAAGACCCGACAGAACATGCTGTGCCGTCGGGTCGGCTGTCTGATGTGCGGCGCAACATAATCAAGGAGGCGAAAACATGGCTTGGCACGCCTTACGTGTATGCTGCGCAGGAGAAAGGTTCTGGCACGGACTGCTCGGGAATGGTCATGCAGGTCTTCCTGTTGGTCGTGGATTGCCGTTTGCCGCGCAATAGTGCCAAGCAAGCGGAGTACTGCCGCCGCATCCGAGCAGAGGAGGCTATTGCCGGCGACCTCGTGTTTTTCGCTACGGGGAAAGACCCCAAGCGCGTGAGCCATGTGGGAATACTTGTAGATGAGGACAGTTTCATACACGCATCCAGCTCCAAAGGCGTGGTCGTGTCGCGGCTCTCTAACCAATGGTATTCCAAGCGGCTGCTGATGTACGGTCGCGTCCCCGCCTTGGACAAGAATTGATGCGCCTTGTGCTGAGGTCAGCGGTTGTCGCCGGAGCCGTGGACGCGGTCACGGTTGGCGCGTGACCGCGTCTTGACGAGGTTCATCTCGGCTATTTCTTCGAGCGTGTAGCCGAGGTCGCGGGCTGTGGCTGCAAGATACCACATCACGTCGCCTAATTCCTTGGCTATTTCGGACTTGACGGTTTCGTCGGTGAAGTTGCCGCCTTTGTCGCGGATGGTTTTCTTCACCTTGTCGGCGACTTCGCCGGCTTCCCCTGCCAGCCCCAATGCGGGGTAGACCACTGGCAGTGTCTCGTAAATGGCTGTCCGCATGGCGCGGTCTTGGTATTCGTTCAGTTCCATGTCGAAATCGTTGTCAGTCCATGCGGTCGCGGTAGTCTTCGTATGTGTAATGGCGCAGCAGCCGAGTCTCTCCGGTGAGGCTTTGCAGCAGCACGTCGGGGTGCTGAATGCCGTTGAACATTGTCGTTTTGACGTTGGTGTAATGGTTCATGTCGAGCAGCGTCAGCCTGTCGCCGGCTTTCAGCGGCTTTGCAAATTTCCAGTCGCCTACGAAGTCCCCGCTCAGGCATGAATTTCCTCCGAGGCGGTATGTTATGCCGTCGGTCGCGTCGTCGGGCAATGCTTCCAGTATGTTAGGGCGGTACGGCATCTCGAGGCAGTCGGGCATGTGGCACGCAAATGACGCATCGATGATTGCTGTGCGTATGCCGTCACGCTCGATGACATCGAGGACTGTGACGATGAGGTCGCCGGTCTGCCAGGTGAATGCGCTGCCGGGTTCCATGATGATGTCGAGGTGCGGATAGCTCTCTTTGAAGGCGTTGAGCGTCTTGACGAGGTGGTCGATGTCATATCCGCGGCGTGTCATGAGGTGTCCGCCGCCCATGTTGACCCATTTCACCTGCGGCAGCAGATGACCGTATTGCCGCTTGAATGCGTCGAGGACTTTCTCGAGGTCGTAGCTGGTCGATTCGCAGAGGGCGTGGAAGTGCAGCCCCTCGATGCCTTCGGGCAGATTGTCGCCTATTGTGTCCGGGTTTTCGCCGAAACGGGAGCCGGGCATACAGGGGTTGTAAATGTCAGTTTCTATCACGCTGCACCGAGGGTTTACGCGCAGTCCGGCAGACACGTGCCTCCCCTTCGAGTTGTGTTCTCTCAATGCGTCTGCATGGCGGCTGTATTGCGCTAGCGAGTTGAAAGTGATGTGTGTGCAGCCGGTGAGGAACTGCGGGAATGTTTCGTCTGTATATACCGGGCAGTAAGCGTGTACGTCACCGCCGAGGTAGTCATGTGATAGCCGCATCTCGTTGATAGACGAGGCGGTGGAGTCCTTGACGTACTCTGCGATTATGGGGAATGACTTCCATAGGGCATTGGCCTTGAACGCCATGATTATATTCACGCCAGTGCGTTGCATCACGCCGGTTATGATCTCGAGGTTGCGGCGCAGATGCTCCTCATAGACTATGTAGTATGGTGTCTGATGTGTCATGGTATGATGAATTTGGCAAATTTCAGCAGGAGCTTTTTCTCGCCGGCTTCGCTGAAATTGGCGTGTATGATATGGTTTGACGTTGACGTGTCGATTTTGGTTATTACTCCTTCGCCGAAGACGTTGTGGAATATCTTCATGCCGAGCGTGAGTTCTGCTGCCTCATGCATGGTCATGTCCCCTTCAGGCTTGGCTTGGGTTGTGACCGGTTGTTTCTTTGCCAGCGAGGCAGCTTCGGTTTTAGGGAATGATGGGTATATGCTGCTGTTGCTGGATGTGCGGTATGTATTCTTTCGTGCGAATGACGAACCGTATGCCCCCTTGCCGGCGGTGAAGTGTAGGTACTGCTTGTCAATCTCCTTGATAAACCGCGACGGCTTGGAATAAACTATCTGCCCGTTGCGGAAGCGGCTTTGGGCGTATGAAATGGTGCATGTCTTTTCGGCTCGCGTTATGGCGACATACATCAGTCGGCGTTCCTCCTCAATGGCATCTGGTATGCCGCCGGTCATGGCTGAAGGGAAAAGTTCCTCTTCGAGGCCGACTATGTATACGTGCTTGAACTCAAGGCCTTTGGCAGCATGCACTGTCATGAGCGTCACCACGCCGCTCTTGTCAGTTATTTCACCGTCGGCATTGTCGCTGTCCTGGTCTGTGGCGAGCGATATTTCGGAGAGGAATGAATACATGTCTTCGTTGGTGTCATTGTCGCGGGCTGTGTCAGCAAACTGCTTTGTGGCATTGAGCAACTCCGTCAGGTTCTCTTTTTGGGAAATGGCTTCGGGAGTGTTGTCGTAAGCGAGGGCGGCAATCATGCCAGACCTGTTCATCACGAGCTGTGCCACGGAGTACGCATCGCTTCCTTCGCGGTTGTTGGCATCGACTGTTTCGCGTATTATTGCTGTGAAGTCTGCCAGTTTGCGCTGTGTGCCGCTGTGTACGGCCACTCCGTATTTTTGCAGGTCATTGAGCACGTCCCATACACTCGTGTCGTGCCGTGTCGCCGCCTCTTTCAGCTTGTCGATGGTCGTTCTGCCGATGCCGCGTTTCGGATAGTTTATGACGCGCAGCAATGCCTGGTCGTCGTCAGGGTTGACGGCGGTGCGGAAATAGCAGACGGCGTCTTTGATTTCCTTGCGCTGGTAGAACGACAGTCCTCCGTATATACGGTAAGCGATGTCGAGGTGGCGCAGTTCCTCTTCCAATGTGCGAGACTGCGCATTTGTGCGGTAGAATATGGCGTAGTCGTTGTAGCTGTCATGGTTTGTAAGGCGCGATTCCATAATCCGGGAGGCGATGATGCGAGCCTCTTCGATGTCGGAATATGTATTAATCACCTCGATAGGGTTGCCGACTTCGTTCTCGCTGTAAACGTTCTTCTTCATCTGCCGGTGGTTCTTCTTGATGAGCGAGCCGGCGGCATTGATTATGGTCTGTGTCGAGCGGTAGTTGCGTTCGAGCTTGAACACTTTCAGCCCTTTGAGCTGCTTTGACAGGTGAAGGATGTTGTCGATTTCCGCGCCACGGAATGAGTAGATGCTTTGCGCATCGTCGCCGACGACGCAGAGGTGACGGTCTTCGCCGCACATCTGCATGATAGCAAGGTGCTGGGCGAAGTTGGTGTCCTGGTACTCGTCAACGAGAATGTACCGGAAGAACTTCTGGTAATATTTCGCTACGTCGGGGAAATCGCGGAGCAGTATGTTCATGTAGAGGAGAATGTCGTCGAAGTCCATGGCTTGCGCCAGTCGGCAACGGCGGCAATATGCCTCATATATCTTGCCGGTGAGAGGGCGGTTGGCCTGACGGTCGGCGTAATAGTAGTCGTTGTCTTGCAAGTATGCGTCGGGAGATACTAGGCGGTTCTTGGCATTTGAGATAACTGACTGGATGGTGTTGGGCCGGTAGGCCTTGTCGTCAAGACACATCTCATTGATTATGCTTTTGATCAACGCACGGGAGTCGGCAGCGTCGTATATTGTGAAATTGTCCTTGAACCCGAGTTTGTCTGCGTGCAGGTGCAGGATTCGCAGGAATATGGAGTGGAATGTTCCCATCCAAATGCGGTTTGCCACGGAGAACCCAGCGACCGCAGCTATGCGCTCTTTCATCTCACGCGCAGCCTTGTTTGTAAATGTCAGAGCCATAAGCCTGTTTGGCTCATACCCGAGAGAGATGAGGTGAATGATCTTGTATGTCAAAACGCGGGTCTTGCCGCTGCCGGCACCGGCTATCACGAGCGACGGGCCGTCGTTGTAGACCACGGCTTCGCGCTGTTGCGGGTTCAGTTTGTCGAGGTAGTTGTAATCCGGTGTCGGGGCGTTGTACAGTGTCATGTCAGTTGCTGCTGAAGTCGGTTGCGATGTTGCGGTAGTCTGGTATTTGGGCTATGAAATGATAGTTGCCGTGGATGTAGTCTATCATGCAGCAGTAGTGCATTATACCGTTTGACACGACAAGGTAGCGTGCATGGAGAACCATGTTGTAGCGGACTATCTGGTCAAACACGTCCTGCGTTATCTGTATGTGCGGAGCCTTGTATTCCACTATCATCAGCGGCTTTCCGCCCGCGCCGAACACGACCGTGTCGCAGCGTCGAGCGGTGTCGTTGAGCTCGATTTTCATCTCGTTGGCGATGACCGATTCGGGATAGTGCAGCCTCACCCTCATGAAATTCACGAAGTGCAGCCTGACGTATTCTTCGGGCGTGAGAACCACGTCCTTGTGGCGCAGCGGGTCATAGACCTTAACCGTGTCGCCATGGCGTGAGATGCGCATCTCGCACGGTGGCAGGTTCAATGGTGGCAGAGAGGGTGTGTTCTCATTCATGGACGGTGGAAGTCGATTGATGATTTCGGCGTGTATTGCGGGTCGAAAATGGCGTTCAGAATATCCGACAGGCGAAGTCCGCCTTTGAGGAAACACTCTTCCACCGTTGGCGTCCACTCTGCAATATAGTCGTATGAAATCTTTGTGCCTTTGGGTGTGGCTGCATATACCTGAGTGCAGATGCGGTATGTCTCTTTTGCCCAGTCGTCTATGCTGCCCTGCATGAGTGTCTCGGCTCGTTGTGCCGGAAGCCGGTCTATCTGGTCAGCCCATTCCGTATAGCTCCATTTGTGTGCGCTTTCGGGGAGCATCGAGTCCCACAGCTTGTGTAGCGACACTTTGCGGTCGAAATACTTTACGGCCCACTTGTTGCCGCCCAGGTCAGTCTCGTGGCCGAGGTGCATGGGCTGGTGCAGGTCGCCGAGGAGATGCACTATCATCTTCAGAGCCAGTACGCGCTCAGAGTATGGCTGTTTGGGGTCGAGCATGATGCCGATTTCGCGGTTCAGCGCAGTGACTATGTTGCCGCGAGACAGTGTGGGTGCAGATTCGTATGTCTGGTCAGCGTCGATATTCTTATAGTGCCAGGTTATGGAATAGATGTATTTCGGGGTGTGCGAGGCATTGTCGAGCCAGTTGGCGTAATAGACTATCGACTTGCCGTCGAGCAATGAGTCAATTGCGGCGGCGGTTGTGGGTGTGAGGTGGCGAGAGGCTATTTCAGCCACCGTGTCATGGCCTTTCTGCCCCCAGCCGAAAGCGGTGTTGACGCACGTTATTGCCAATACGGCTGCTATAAGGAGATACTTTATGCGTTTCATTGCAGTGAATTGTTTTTATGAAGAGGTTGGTCATAGTTTGATGAGGGACATTTCACAGCGGCTGCAATCGGTTTCGATGCGAAAACGGTTGTTGTCGTTGTCGATAGAGTAAGGCGGTCTTGCGTGTTTGTTGTCACGCAGGCACAACCCAGCCTGGCGCAAAATGCAGTGGCGCGATGTCATCACGCTGCATCCGTTGAGGCTTTTGCGCAAGGCTTCTGCCGCCGGCTCTATGTCTGCCACGCCGTGTTCTTTGTAGAATGAGGCTGCTTTGCTGTTGGAGACGTTTGCGCGGTAGTCCAGCCGCTTTGCCGGGAATGTGGATTTCAAATCCTCGGCGCTGCGGTACCGGAACGGATATGACGCGGCGGCAGCCGTGTCGAGAGCCTTCAATCCGCGGCGGCGCAGGTCAGCAAGCTGCGAGTTTGGTATGAAGACTGTTTCACCGATGCTGTCGGTGAAATCTCGCAGCTGGTAAATTGTTCCGCCTGTTTTCTCGAACACGCCACGGCGGTTTTGCGGCTTTTGGGCAATGTCGGTAGTGGGGGAGAAGCATACTCGTGCTGACAAGCCGCGCTCGTCAGCGAGCGTAAGCCCTTTTGCGTCAAGGCTCATCGATACTGCTATCTTACGCTCGGCTGTGTCTCGCGAGAGCATTTGCTCCCACTGAACATCATAGGTGCGGTGTAACGTAATCCCATGGGGAATGCGCTTGTTGCCGGCTGCGTATATCTTGCCGTTATCTATGCGGTTGACGCGCACGCCTGTATATTGTCCGTTTTCAAACCAGCTGATGCCGTCGCCGTTGTTGAGTGAGGCTGTATCGTGTATCACCTCGCCGAGTGACTTAGGGGTCAATGTCGAGGCAAGGTCACTGTTGCGGCGGTTTGTCAGGCAGAAGTCCGTGTACCCCCGGTTAAAGCTCTTGTCCAGGTCGGGAGTAAAAGAAATGTCCGACTTGCCGTATGAGCTGCGGCAATATGACTGCGGATTTTCCTCGATTATCCTGTCAAGGAGCTGACGGTAGTATGCAGTTGTGTTCTTCACATATTTCACGTCTTTCAGCCGTCCCTCAATCTTGAATGAGGACACGCCGGCATTTACCATGTCTGCCAGAGATCGCGAGGCATTAAAGTCGTGCATTGACAGAAGGTACTTGTCGCGCATGACAATTCTGCCAGTGCCGTCATAGAGCGTGTAAGGCATACGGCATATTTGTGCGCACTCGCCTCGGTTTGCGCTTCGCCCTCCGCAGGCGAGCGAGGCATGGCAGCGGCCTGAATAGCTGACACACAGTGCGCCGTGGATGAAACACTCCACTGGGACATTTACGGTATTGCATACCGTGCGTATCTCGTTGAGAGTCAGCTCACGTGCGAGTACTAACTGCGAGAAACCGGCATCTTGCAGGAAACGTGCCTTTTCGGGCGTGCTTATGTCGCACTGTGTGCTGGCGTGCAACTGTATCGGGGGTATGTCCATACGCAATATTCCCATATCCTGAACTATTATGGCATCCACGCCAGCCCGGTACAAGTCAGATAACAGCCGCTCGACGGTCTGCAGCTCATTCTCGTAGACTATTGTGTTCACAGTCACATAGATGCGTGCGCGATAGGGATGTGCAAAATCCACAAGCCCGCGTATGTCGTCCACTGAATTGCTTGCGGCACTGCGTGCGCCGTGGCTTGACGCACCGATGTAGACAGCGTCCGCGCCGTGGAGAATGGCTTGGCGTGCTGTTTCCGCATCGCGTGCCGGGGCAAGGAGTTCGAGCGGTCTTGGCTTCTGGCTGTTCATGCGTTGGAGGTTATCGCTTGTATGGGTTTCCCTCGTAGAAGTTGACGAAAGCTCGGTTCACGAGCCTGGTGCCGCCAGGGGTGGGGTAGTCGCCCGAGAAATACCAGTCGCCGGTGTGATTGGGAATTGCGCGGTGCATACCCTCCAATGACTGGTATACTATCTGCACTTCCGCGTTTGTGCCTTCCGGGGTCAGCATCTCAGCTATTTTCGCGGAAATCTCCTCGTCGGTAAACGGCGCATAGATTTCCTTGACGCAATTTCGCATCTCCTCTTTGGGCAGCTGTTCCTGCGCCTTGCAGTGTTCATACACATGAGCGGTCACGTCCTCCATACCGCGCTCCTTGAGCAACTGGATGGCAGCGCGGAAGGCTATGAACTCGCCCATGCGCGACATATCGATGCCATAGCAGTCCGGGTAGCGCACTTGGGGCGAACTTGACACTATTATTATTTTGCGCGGCTGCAGACGGTCAAGTATTCGTATGATAGACTGGCGGAGGGTAGTGCCGCGCACGATGCTGTCGTCGATTACCACGAGTGAGTCAGTCCCCTTGCGGATAGTGCCGTATGTGATGTCATATACGTGGGCGGCAAGGTCGTCGCGTGTTTCGCCCTCGGCGATGAATGTCCGCAGTTTGATGTCCTTGATAGCCACCTTCTCGCGGCGTATTCGCTGCTTGAGTATTCGCTCGATGTTGGCTGCGGACAGTCGGCCTGATGCTGCGAGGCTCTCAATAGTGCTGATCTTGTGCTGGATAAGGTAGTCGTCAAACCCCTCCGTCAGGCCGAAGAATGCCGCTTCGGCGGTGTTGGGAATGAACGAGAACACGGCATTCTCGAGGTCATGGTCGAGAGCCTTGGCTATCGGTTCTACCAGTTCGTGGCCGAGAGCCTTGCGCTCGTTGTAGATGTCCTTGTCGCTGCCGCGTGAGAAGTAGATGCGCTCAAACGAGCATTTTGCGGGTGCGAGAGGCGTTAGTATCTGCTCAATGCGCGGTGTGCCGTCGCGGTCAACGATGAGAGCTTCGCCCGGTTGCAGCTCGCATACGCTTTCTGCTTCGAGGTCAAAGACAGTCTGTATCACAGGACGCTCGCTCGCCACGACTACTCTCTCGCCATCGATATGGTAGAACACCGGGCGTATGCCGTGAGGGTCGCGCAGCACCCACATGTCGCCGTTGCCGACTATGCCGCAGATAGCATATCCGCCGTCCCACAGTGGTGCGCAGCGGTGCAGTATGTTGGCGACGTTGATGTCACGCGCTATCGCTTCCGACAGGTCGAGGCCTTTCAGCCCGTTCTCCTTGTGGATTTTGTACAGGCGTTCATTCTCGCGGTCGAGTGCGTGTCCGAGCTGCTCGATGAGGAAGAACGTGTCGGAATATGTGCGCGGATGCTGTCCGCTGGCGATGATATGCTCAAATATCTCATCGACGTTGGTGAGGTTGAAGTTGCCGCACAGCAGAAGGTTGCGAGCGCTCCAGTTGTTTCGTCGCAGGAACGGGTGGACGTAGCTCAGGCCCGACCTTCCGGTGGTGCTGTAGCGCAGGTGTCCCATGTAGACATTGCCGACAAACGGCTCTTCTTCGGGCTGTTCACGGCGTGCTTTCTCAATGGCTTTGTGTACCTTGCTGAATATGTCGCGTATAGCGTCCGCTCCCTCGGCACGCTCGCGGAAAATGTACTCGTTGCCAGGCTTGACATTCATTTTCACGCAGCCCACGCCAGCAGCCTCCTGCCCACGGTTGTGCTGTTTCTCCATGAGCAGATACAGCTTGTTGAGGCCGTAGAGGCGAGTGCCGTATTTCTGCTGGTAGTATTCTATCGGTTTCAGCAACCGCACCATTGCGATGCCACATTCGTGTTTTATCAGTTCCATATAGCGTTGTCGGAGGGAGTGTTGTGTATTAAATCAAAAACAGGTGGTCATTTTTTCATCAGGCGGTCGAGAGTCCGTTTGTCCTCGCGCTCCTTGATGGACTGCCGCTTGTCGTACTGCTTCTTGCCTCGGCCGATGCCGATGACCAGTTTGGCGTACCCCTTGTCGGAGATGAACATCCGCAGTGGTATTACGGTATTGCCGGCCACTTCCGCCGCTTTGGCTATCTTGCCTATTTCGCGCCGTGTGAGGAGCAGCTTGCGGTCGCGCCGTGAATTGTGGTTGTTGTATGACCCGTAGAAATACTCGGCAATGTACATTCCTTTGACCCATATTTCGCCGTTTTCGACGAGGCAGTATGTGTCGGCAAGCGATGCCTTGCCCTGGCGTATTGACTTGATTTCAGTGCCTGTGAGCACGATGCCCGCTGTATAGGTGTCGCCTATCTCATAGTCGAATGTTGCGCGGCGGTTCTTTATGTTGACTTGCTGTGGTGTCATGTCTTCTTTGTTTGTTTTGTCGTTGGATAATCTTCCTCGGTGTCAACTGAATATATATTTGAACAATATGGTCAGCCCTATCGTCGCAAATGACACCCAGGCTATGGTTTTGTAGTGCGTGTCTGATGGAATGCGCAGGAATTTCACGCCTTTCACTATCAGGTATATGCTGAATATCGGCATGAAGAACATGGCCGGCTCAAGTATTGGCGCCCAGGAGCCGATAATGCTCGCCAGCACAAGCGGAGATATCACAGCCATTATGTATATGCTGCCGAAACTGGTGCGCAATGCCTTGCAGACTTTTTGCGGCAGCATGATTTCACACAGTATTGCCGTGCCGTAATATGTCAATAGGAAAGCCACTGCAGTTGTGATGCTTTTTACCAGAACTGATGCGGTGGTCGTTGCCGAATTGTGCATGAAGTCGGCAATGCTGCTCAACCCGGCTATCAGTATCAACGGAAAGAAGCACCCGAATTCAAAAGCACGCGCACTCAGTTTTGTGCGGCGTAAGTCTCTCCACCCTTCGACTGGGCCGAACATCAGTTTTATGAACAGCCACACCGGATTTTTGCTTGTGCGCTGTCTGTCCGGATGTTGCTTGGCTGTTGTTTCGGCGTCATCATGACTTTCCGCAGGAGATGGATTGGCATCTCCTGTCGCTGCGGCTTCGTCCTCCTCGGGCAGGGAATAATACACCGAGCCGTTGTCGTTGTCATATCGGTCTTCCATGCTTTCAGTCGCCATAGTTGTGTGTGCATATTTCGATTGTCAGACCGTCGTATGCCGGATGCACGTTGTCGGGAAGTTCTGTGTCAAGACATTTGTGTTTCCCCGCTTCGTGCGCGAGGTGGGTGAGGTATGCCTGTCGTGGTTGTATCTCTCGGATTAGGTCAAGAGCCTGTCTTATGCTGAAGTGCGCAAAGTGCTTGCGGTGGCGCAATGCGTTTACAATCAGCGTGTCAACACCGTAGAGCTTCTCTCGCTCAGAAGGTTCAATGCTGCTCGCGTCGGTGATGTACGCGAAATTCCCGATGCGGTAGCCGTATATGGGCAGCTTGCCGTGGAATACCTCTATGGGCACTATCTTGACACCATTAATCTCAAACGGCCGCCCGTCGATGACGTGTGTCTCAAACTGGGGCACTCCTGGGTAAGGATGCTCGCGGAAACAGTAGTCGAGGCGGCGGCGCAGGTCGCCGTTGACATCGCTGCGCATGTACAGCGGCACATCGCCGAACACACACATCGGCCTCAGGTCGTCGAGACCTCCGACATGGTCGTAATGGCTGTGGGTCAGCAGCACTGCGTCTACGCTATGGATGTCATGCAGCAGAGCCTGGCTGCGAAAGTCGGGAGACACGTCGATCAGGATGTTCTGATCGTTGGTCTGTACAAGCACTGATGCTCTCATGCGCTTGTCATGCGGGTCATCTGACTGGCAGACCTCGCAGCGGCAGCCGATTTCGGGTATGCCTTTGGACGTGCCGCTGCCCAGCACAGTCACCTTAATTGATGTGTCGATATAGTTCACCTCGCGGCGCAGGCGTATGCCGTACTTTTGCATCACTGTATTCTCTATATGCTGAGCCAGCGCGGTTACGTCGGCGGCAGTGGCATTGCCGGTGTTGGCTATCACAAGGCACTGCTTGGGATATACTTGTGCACCCCCGACGCGGTAGCCTTTCAGCCCGGCATGTTCGATAAGCCACCCGGCCGGGACTTTCACCCGGTGGTCGTCCACGCGGTATGACGGCACGTCGGGGTCTCGCCGCAGCACTTCCTCGCGGAAATAATACTCAGACCCGACAGGGTTTTTGAAGAAGCTGCCCGCGCTGCCGATTACTTTCGGGTCCGGCAGTTTCTCATTGCGCAAACGCATTACCTCGCTGCGCACTTCTTCGGGAGAGGGGCTGTGTCCGAGGCTTTCGCTCCACGCTTTCAGCGGGCCGTAGTCGAGATGCTTAGCCTTGCCGTCGTGGTTGAGGCGGAAGCTGACGCGCAGAATGAAGTAACGCCCCTTCCACTCGCGCTTGAAGCGGCTGTCGCGGTATCCGAACTGGCACTCCTCTCGTGAGAGCATCACGGTTCTGCGCGACATTGTGTCGAAACACTCCACCGAGTGTATGTAGTCGCCGGCCTCCACACCGTATGCCCCTACATTCTGCACAGCAGCCGCGCCGACTTCTCCCGGTATGCCGGACAGGTTTTCAAGCCCTGAAAGCCCCTGCTCGATAGTCCACGCTATGAAATCGTCCATGCGTTCGCCTGCTCCAGCTATTGCGTATACCGTGTCGGGGTCTTTTTCGTAGCGGCGGAAGCCACGTATGCCGCAATGCAGTATAAGTCCGTCAAAATCACGGATGAACAGCAGGTTGCTCCCCTCGCCGATGTGGAGCACAGGAGAGTTGAGGTACTCCTGTGTCCGTGACAGCGCTTCCAGCTGCCGGACATTGGCGTATTCGGCATACATCCGCGTGCGGACCGGTATTCCGAAGGTGGTATGTGACGTGATGTCTATGTCGTGTTTTATCAAATCAGTCGCTTTCATGAGTTGTCTTGGTTTTGTGTGTCCGGGTGTGTTTTACTGTCTGAAATCTACGAGTATGCCATCCTCGAATTGCAGGTATCTGCCGCCGTCGTATTTCCACAGGTCGAGGGTGTTGGCATAGCTGCGCCCGGAGTCCGCGTCTGCCGGCATCCCCATTGACAGGCGGCACTCCTGCTTGGTCATCCCTTGCCGCACGCGCCCTCGCTGTATCAGTTCCCACACGTCAGGCTCGATGTTGGGGTACTGCTTCTTCAGGTCGGTCAGGTAGAACAGCGAGGCGAAGCGACGGCTCGATGTCTGGCTGCCGTCTTCGGGGTTCATGTAGTAGTTGCCTACTGTGCCGCCGCTGTCTGTGAATGTCACCTTTATTGGGAAAATCATATTGCCCGGCGTGACTGCAGTCACTGTAACGGGGATGTATTTGCGCCCGACAAAATCCTCGTCCTCGTCATCATACCATAGCTGCGTGCGTGTCCAGTAGGTATTGCCGTGCATACGGCGGTCTATGGCATGGACAGTCTCCATGTCTATCAGAGCCGCAATGTCAAGACTGGTGAACTCTTTGGGCGCATTGTCCGTGGAAATGCCTGTGTCGTACAGGTATTTCCCTGCCGACCCTTCAAGTGCCAATGCGGCTGTGACGCTGCCGTCAGGGTGGTGTTCGGGTTGTGTGCCCGCATACGTCAGTATGTCGCCACGATGAGGTTGCTTGCCCGGATCGGCCGGGAGTGTCCGCTGCACGAGCATAACGGCAAATTTATCGTCAGCCACATAGAACTGCCGCCCCTCTTTCCATTCCCCGAGTGGCGTGCCGTTGATGTCAGCAAGGTACAGGTCTTCTGCCGACGGCGCGATCTCACGTGTGTCGCTTCGTGACAGCTTGATGGCCTGTGTGCTCTCGACACCGGTAAAACACGAGGTGAGTGAAGCCGTTGCGGCAACACTCATCCCGGTTAACAGTATATGTATGATGCGGTGTCTATTCAATGTTCAAACCATTTGCGTGCGTTGACGAATGCCGTCAGCCACGGGGTGATTTGGTCTCTCAGTCTGCCGGAGGGGTAGTAGCCGCACTGCCAGGGGAATATGGCGCGTTCCAGGTGCGGCATCATTGCCAGGTGACGGCCGTCCTTGCTGCAGATTGCAGCCACCGACCCGAATGACCCGTTGGGGTTGCCCGGATATGTGCCGTATGCGTAGCGTGCGGCGATGTTGTGGTCTGACAGTTTTCCGGGCAGTGAGAATCTGCCCTCGCCGTGAGCCACCCATATGCCGAGCTTCATGCCAGCGAGCGGCGACAGCATGACACTGTTGTTTTCGGGTATTTCAACTGACAGGAACGCAGACTCAAACTTGCCCGACGTGTTGTGGTGCATCGACGGGTGAACCTCAGCCTCTGGCTCGATGAGCCCAAGCTCCATCATCAGCTGGCATCCGTTGCAGATGCCCAGCGAGAGCGTGTCCTCGCGTGCGTAGAAGTTCTTGAGGGCGGTGCGGGCTTTCTCGTTGTACAGGAAGCCGCCTGCCCAACCCTTGGCAGACCCCAGCACGTCCGAGTTGGAGAAACCGCCGCAGAATACTATCATGTTTACATCCTCGAGTGTCTCGCGTCCGCTTGTCAGGTCGGTCATGTGCACGTCCTTGACATCAAAGCCGGCCAGATGGAGGCTGTATGCCATTTCGCGGTCGCCGTTGACGCCCTTTTCGCGGATTATGGCAGCCGTGATGCCCGACTTGCCAGGACGCTCGAATGACAGTCCGTAGCTGCTCAGTTTGCCATTGAACGAGGAGGGTATGTTGTACAGCACAGGCTGCTTGCGGTAGTTGCGGTAACGGAGTTCAGCGCATTTCTCGCCGCTCTGGTCGCGGTCGAGCAGGTATGATGAGTGATACCATACGTCGCGCAGCTCGTCGATGTCAAATGTATATGTGCTGCCATGGTGCGTAACTGTCAATGCGCGCTCCTTGCTGACGCTGCCGATTTTGTGGTAGCATACGCCGGCTGCCTTTAGTTCCTCCTCTGCTGTGGCGAGGTTGCTGTCTGCCACCTGTATCACAACGCCTGGGTTCTCGGCAAAGAGTATTTTGACAATGTCGTCCTCTGCGAAGCTGTCGAGGTTTATCTCCATGCCGAACCGCGTGTTGGCGAAATTCATTTCCAGCAGGGTGGTAATCAGTCCGCCCGCGCTGATGTCATGCTGCGCCAGCACCAAGCCTCGGCGGTTGAGCGTTTGCAACGCGCAGAATGCGGCGGCAAACGCTTCCGGATTTTTCACCGTCGGGGCTTCGCTGCCTACAGCGTTGAGCGACTGGAAGAATGCCGAGCCGCCCAGCTTGAACGCATCGCTGCTCATGTCTACATATATAAATGTGGACTGGCGCGAGGATGCCACCGGCGAGATGACCTTGCGGATGTCACGCACCTCTCCGGCTGCGGAGATGATGACTGTGCCGGGGGCAAGCACCTTGCGGTCGCCGTATTTCTGGGTCATCGACAGCGAATCCTTTCCTGTCGGTATGTTCACGCCGAGCGCACGCGCAAATGCGGAGCAAGCCTCGACGGCGCGGTACAATGCGGCATCCTCCCCGGGGTTCTTGCACGGCCACATCCAGTTGGCTGACAGGGACACTGATTTCAGCCCGTCCATGAGCAATGCTCCTGAAATATTGGTCAGTGCCTCGGCGATAGACAGCACCGAACCCTTTGCCGGGTCTGACAATGCTGCTTGCGGAGCATGACCTATGGAAGTGGCGATGCCGGCTTTGCCACGGTAGTCGAGCGTTGCCACGCCGCAGTCGCTCAGCGGCAGCTGCAAGCGTCCTTGGCATTGCTGTCGGGCAATGCGGCCAGTCACCGAGCGGTCTACCTTATTGGTCAGCCAGTCTTTGCAGGCAACGGCCTCAAGCTGAAGCACCTGATTCAAGTATTCGTCTATGTGTTGTGCATCGTATTGCGCGTCGTGGTATTTATGCTCTACTGTCGTGTCCGTCATTACCGTCTTGGGTGAGTTGCCGAACATATCCGACATATTCAGGTCAATGGGGCGCACGCCGTCTTTCTGCTCAAACACGAAGCGGGCGTCGTCGGTCGTTTCGCCGACTACATAGAACGGTGCCTGTTCGCGCTCGGCAATGCGCTTGACGCGGTCGATGTCCTTTTCTGCCATTACCAGTCCCATGCGCTCTTGGCTCTCGTTGCCGATTATCTCTTTGGACGAGAGTGTCTTGTCGCCTACGGGAAGAGCTGCAATGTCGATTTTACCGCCGGTAGCCTCAACCAGTTCGGAAAGGGCGTTCAGGTGACCTCCTGCGCCATGGTCATGGATGCTGACACAAGGATTGCTTTCCATCTCCTCCAATGCACGAACCACGTTGCTGACACGCTTCTGCATCTCGGGGTTGGCGCGCTGCACGGCGTTGAGTTCTATTGAGTTGTCGTATTCGCCGGTCTCTACTGACGAGACTGCGCCGCCGCCCATGCCGATGCGGTAGTTGTCGCCGCCCA
>DHKE01000066.1:24504-38067 GCA_002404675.1 Porphyromonadaceae bacterium UBA4702
GGCTGGCCGAATTTGTTGCCGAAATCTGACGCGCCGTTTGATGCCTTGACGAGTATCTGTTCCGGTGTCTGGTACAGCCATGGACGTGCTGCCGGCGCTTTCGTCTCCCATACGCGGCCCGGAGTTTCGGGACGCGGATATGATGTCATGTAGACAGCCGTCCCGGCGATAGGCAGACTGGCTTTGCCGCCGCCCATGCGGTCGCGTATCTCGCCGCCGGTGCCGGTAGCCGCGCCGTTGAACGGCTCTACCGTAGTCGGGAAATTATGTGTTTCCGCTTTCAGCGAAATGACAGTCTTGATTTTGCGCTCCACGAAGAAGTCAGGACGGTCTGCATTCTCCGGTGCGAACTGCATGGCTTTCGGCCCGCGGACGAATGCTACATTGTCCTTGTATGCCGACACCAGCCCGTTGGGATGCTCCTGTGATGTCAGCTTGATCATCTTGAATAGCGACATGGGCATCTCCTTGCCGTCGATTACAAATGTGCCGTTGAAAATCTTGTGGCGGCAATGTTCCGAGTTGACTTGCGAAAAGCCGAACACTTCCGAGTCGGTCAGCCGCCGTCCCAGCCGCTGTGACAGCAGCGTGAGATACTCAATCTCGTCAGGTGAGAGGGCGAGGCCCTGCTCGCGGTTGTAGCTTTCGAGGTCATCAACGTGGACGATTTCCTCCGGGCGACGCGACGTGTCGAACACCTTCTGCCCCAGTCCGTCATAGACGCTGCGGAGCATACGGTCATATTCAGGGTTGTCAGATGCAGCTCGCTCGAACATCTCGATGCGGGTCAGCCCATCGATACCCATATTGGCCGCCATCTCGACGGCGTTGGTGCTCCACGGAGTTATCATCTCGCTGCGAGGCCCGATGTACTTGCCTGTAATGCTGCGTGATTTCAGGGCATTAGCGCCCGAAAACAGCCAGTTCAGCTTGCTCACGGCCTCATCGGAGAGGGGCGCTGCGCTCTCAACGGCAATAACATGGTCTCTGTCCTTCTTGAAAAATGTAATCATGCTGGTTGGTATACCTGTGTCTAATTATACCGCAAAGTTACACAAAAAAACTCGTTTTTTTATGCTCCTCGCATGAGAAAAGTCGCGGCCGAACACAGCTCTTAACTCTACCCGAACTGCATGACATTGCATATTACAGATAAAAGCAGTAATTTTGCAGAGTATGTCGTCGCATAGCCTGTAATGAAACCAGCGATTGCAACAAGACATCATCAGAACGCAGACCGCAATGCCTCTTTGGCATGTCTGGTCGCAAATTGGCAATTGCTCTCTCCCGGCAGACTGTTCATTTTGAGCAATAGTTATGGCGAAACACTCACTGGTGGGCAACATAGTAGCCAAGGGGACATTGACGCTGTTCAATGCCCTCATGCCTTTGATTGTAACACGCCTTGTATACCACGCACTCGGCCCGGCAAACATCGGCACCATCGAGTATGCCAATGCTCTGGTCGGATATTTCATGACCGTCGGGCTGCTCGGCACTTACAACTATGGGCTGCGTGAAATCAGCGCCAACCGCTCTAACCCGGCTCTTGTGCGCCGGTTATTCCGCAACCTCTGGTGCATCAATATCATTGGCAATTTTACCATGCTGTTTGCATACATTGCCTTTGTTTATTTCTTCATTCATGACCCGTTGCTGCGCAACATATCGTGGCTGCTGTGTGTAAATCTGGTCGGTCAGGCATTTTACATCGAGTGGTACCTTGAGGCATTTGAGGAATTCAGTTTCATAACCTTCAAGACAATCATAGTACGCATGCTTAGCCTCGTCTTTTTCTTCATATTCGTAAAGACGCAGGAGGACGTGTATGCATACGTGATTATCACATCAGTCGTGATGACGGTCGGAAACCTTGTCAGCTATGTATATGCAAGGATAAAAATCCGATGCAATACCAGAGAACTCGTTACAAACTTGAACTTTAGGCCCTATATAGTGCCCTTGCTGACGGTCTTGGTGCTAAACAACACTGCCATACTCTATACTATGGCAGACCGTACAATTTTGGGATACTTCACCAATGCTGAAAATGTAGCATACTTCTCTCTCGGACAAAAGATTGTAGAGATGACACGCTTAATGATGCTGTCAATCGTATTTGCGACACTGCCACGGCTTTCGCTGTATTTAAAGGAAGACAAACAGAAATATCAGGATACACTGCTGAAAGTCATGCGTCTGGTGCTGTTCCTTGCCCTCCCCATGGCGACAGGAATGTGCCTTCTCTCCGGCGAGATCGTTGACTTCTTCGGCGGGGCTGATTTCGAGGGTGCTGTTCCGGCAATGCGCATCTTCTCGATAAGCCTGATTTTCCTTAGCGTTGAGGCTATAATGTACAATCAGGTCATCTTCCTTCACGGCAAGGAACGGCGGCTTGTTGTGTACAACATTTGCTGTGGAGTGCTCAATGTCGCGCTCAACCTTGCAGTGCACTATATTTTTGACCTGACCCCGTTGATTTCGTGCGCTTGTACATTCGCAAGCCAACTTGTGTTTCAGATATTATGCGCAATGTACATTCACAAACAGTTGAAAATCAGACTTGGAATATTCACTTCAAATGCATTCCGCTATCTATGGGCATCGCTGGGACTTGTGCCGATAGCCTTAGCCGTCCAATCGCTTGGTCTTGGCACTGTGAAGAATTTCATAATAATAATACCGCTGTGTGCAGCAGCATACGCAGTGCTCATGCGCATGGCGCACGATGAATCATACCTTCAAATCAGAGGGTGTGTCGCCGAACTCCTGACACGCATCAGGAAATCCAATCAAGCATAAGAGTTGTCAGCGGAGGGTGAAAAGCTTGAAAATGAGTTCTTTCAGAAGCTGGTGGCTGTTCTGCATCGAGCCGATGCCTTTGGTCATGGCGTCAAAGCGGCGTATCGCGTCTACGCACATTACAGCCTTGTGGGCATCGATGTGCTGCATGCCGCTCTTGATGTCGCGCAGTGCAAAGGTGTTCTTCAGTCCGAGGGCTTTCATCAGCGATGCGTCTGACTTGTCCTTCTGAAATGTCGCCAGCACCATGTTTTGATAGAATGAGAATATCGCGGGACACACTTTTTCTGTGGGGTTCTGGCGCGGATTTTTCGCAAACGAATCGACTATCCGCATTGCTTTGGCGTAGTTGCGTGTGGAGAGGGCGTTGACCAGCTCAAAGGAGTTGAAGTCCTTGCTCACGCCGATGTTGCGCTCCACCATCTCGGGGGTAATGCGCAGATTGGCGGCGTTGCCGGACGCGAGGACGAGCTTGTCTATTTCGCCGACTATCTTGCTGACAGATGTGCCGACAGTCTCTGTGAGCATCCCTATAGCCTTCTCGTCGATGTTGATGCGCAAGGAGGTGCAATAGTCGCGAATGTGGTTCGGCACTTCATAGTCTCGCAATTTGGGGCTGGAGAACACGACTGCATTTGATGCCTTGGCAGCTTTGAGCAGCTTGGAGGTCACATTGAGCACACCGCCCTTAAACGCGAGGACAAAGACGCAAGACGGGTTCGGTCGGCTCATGTATGGTTCAAGGCGGTCGAGAGATGTCTTGTTACCCGGTACGGACTGCGCCTCTTTCAGCACCACGAGCCGTCGCTGAGCCATCATCGGGAATTGCTTGGCAGCTGTCATAACCATGTCTAGGTCTGCATCGTTGCCGTAGAAGATGTTGCAGTTGAAGTCTTTCTCGTCCTCGCTCACGACACTCTGTTCAAGTGCCTTGACAATGGCATCAATATAATATGCCTCCTCTCCCATAAGAATGTATATGGGAGAAAACTTGCCGGCGCGTATGGCTGTCATTATTTCACGGAATGAGCCGTCTGCTTTCTTTGCCATGACTTTTCTGGGAACAATCTTTTTCTGAACAAAACTGAGACAGATGTTACAAGCAAAGCACTGCCAAGAGCGAGCCATGGGAAACTGTCCTCAGCTACGCCCCACATCGACGAGGAAATGTCCGTGCCGCAGCGTTGTGCTATCCAATAGGAGACAACGACTATCGAGTTGTTGACCGCATGGGCTGTCGCATTAAGCCAGATGCTGCCCGTTGCGGCAAACAGGTATCCGAAGAACGCGCCAAGCAGCAGCCTCGGGACAAACCCGAAGAACTGGAAATGGATGAAGCTGAATATGAACGCGCTTATCCAGACTGCTGCATGGCAAGACATGGAACGCGAGAGGATGCTCTGCAATGCTCCCCTGAAAAATATCTCTTCGGAAAACCCCGTGAGACACCCTATTATCAGCACTCCCGAAATGAGTGTCCACACAGATGTCCCTGTCAGTAGCGTTTGTGAGGATGCTGCAGCCGCGTCCTCAAACTGGCGCAATGACGCCTCCAAGTCGTGCAGGCTGTCGGGAAATGCCATCTGCTCATTCCAGTAGATAATCTGGTTCAACGCCGGTATCGAGAGGGCGAGCAGCAATATCATGCCGATGTATGACCTGGCAGGCGCGGAAACTCCTACGCCGATCCAGCGCAGCGGTGACGGACTGCAAAGATATGCTGTAATGGCAGCGGGCAGGCAGAACGCCAGCAGACATTGCAGTACATTTCCTGCAAGTATCACGGAGCGAGATGCCCCGGGAGCGGTCACGCCGATAGCCTGCGCGATAAATGATGTGACCGATATAAGCAAGAAAAACGCCGTGAACAGCACGGCTATCTGAGTGCCCATACTCGCATTCGCAAATATCGGCAATTTGGGTTCGGAGTGCTGCGGTGTACTCATCAGTCGAATTGTTTTCTGCGGAACACGAAATTTCGTCCGAGGTATTTCTCGCGGACTATCTGGTTTTCTGCCAGTTGTTCGCTTGTGCCTTGGAACAAGATTTTGCCCTCGAACAGAAGGTATGCACGGTCGGTAATAGAGAGGGTCTCTGGAGCATTGTGGTCGGTGATGAGGATGCCGATGTTCTTCTCTTTGAGCCGGTAAACTATCGACTGGATTTCCTCGACATTGATAGGGTCAACGCCGGCAAACGGCTCGTCGAGCATTATGAATTTCGGGTCAATGGCAAGGCAGCGCGCTATCTCGGTGCGCCTGCGCTCGCCGCCGGAAAGACGGTCGCCGTAGTTCTTGCGAACCTTTTGCAAATGAAATTCCTCTATAAGGACCTCCAGCTTCTCCTTCTGATACTCCTTAGGCTTGCCGGTCATCTCGAGGACAGCACGGATGTTGTCTTCCACGCTCATTTTGCGGAAAACGGACGCTTCCTGCGCCAGATAGCCGATGCCGAGGCGAGCCCGCTTATATATAGGATAGGAAGTAATATTGTTGTAGTCGAGGAATATCTGCCCGGCGTTGGGTGTAATCAGCCCGACTGTCATGTAAAAAGTCGTGGTCTTGCCGGCACCGTTAGGGCCAAGCAACCCGACAATCTCGCCTTGCGTGACGTCAATGGAAACATTGTTGACGACCGTGCGCTTGCCGTATTTTTTCACGAGCAGTTCGGTGCGCAGAGTACCCTCCTGCCATTCCGGGGCTGCTTCGGCATCAGCGACGGCATCACAATCCGTTGCTTCAACGCCATTTGTCTCCTCTTCCGCGCCGTCATCTGAAATGACATTTGATGCGGCATCGCCAGTGCCGCTTGACTTGTGCTTGCCGGGTGCGAAGCGAGAAAAAAACTTCTTACATTCCATAGTCAATTCATGGGAGGAGCGAATGTATATAATCTGTGAGCAGCTTGATAGCCACATTGTTATGACCGCCCTGCGGTATTATGAGGTCGGCATAGCGCTTTGAGGGTTCTATGTACAGTTCGTGCATCGGCTTCAGCGTCTCCTGATAGCGGTCTATGACCATTTGCGGAGTTCTGTTGCGCTCTATGCAGTCACGGTGGATTACGCGGATCAGCCGCTCGTCTGGTTCGGCATCGACAAACACTTTCACGTCAAGCATATCGCGCAACTCCTTGTCACACAGGACAAGTATGCCCTCTACCAAGACGACCTCCTGAGGCTCAATGTGAACAGTTTCCTTCAGCCGTGAGCAGGTAATGAAATCGTATGTCGGCATATCGATAGCATGGCCGGTCTTCAGTTGGCGGAGGTGTTCCGTGAGCAAAGTCCACTCTATGGATGCGGGTTCATCGTAATTCATCTTCAGCCGCTCCTCGAGCGGGATATGCGGGTTGGAACGGTAATAGCAATCCTGCGGTATGACCGCCATCCCCTCTTTTGGGAGGGCCTGTTGAAGTTTCCGCACCACCGTTGATTTACCCGAGCCGGTGCCGCCCGCTATACCTATGATAAGCATTTTGCGATTGTGTTTCTATTATAAATTTAAGGACATAACAGCCGTTACTATGAGATACCAGTATATCAATGTCATTGGTGCGACTGCAAGCAACGAGTCGATTCTGTCGAGTATACCGCCGTGACCAGGCATGAGATTGCCGCTATCCTTCACTCCGGCGTTTCGCTTAATCATCGATTCTATCAAATCGCCCCAAGTGGCGAAGACCGCGACCAGCACGCCATATACAAGCCATACGGCAAGAGGCACATCGTCACCCGGGAAGAAAAAGTCATTGAAGCAGTAGAATACTGCCGCTCCGATGAGACAGAAAGCCATGCCTCCGAAGAAGCCCTCCCAGGTTTTCTTGGGAGAAACTCTCTCAAACAGCTTGTGACGGCCGCACATACAGCCTACAAGATATGCTCCTGTGTCATTTAGCCATATCAATATGAACATGGCGAGGACAAGCGTTGCGCAACTCAACTTCGGCAACGAGGCAAATCCAGCGGCTATCCATTCAACAAATCCGTTGTATACCCCGAAAATATACGAGAGCAGCGACAGTGACATCATCGGCAAGCCAATGTATACGACGGACATAAGGGACGAAGAGAGCGAGGAAACCGCTTTGTCACGATTTGACTTGGAATACAGCTGTATCAGAAAACGGACACCAAGGACGATGGGTACAAACACTGCGCCTGCAAACGATGCCATAAGACCGTTGGCTACAGCATCACAGGCAATCGCGGCAGCTGACTTGCGCCCTCCGAAGCTGATTCTGTCAAACTCGATGGTGGCTAAAATCGAGAATAGTATAGCCAAGGGGAAGACACCGACACTTCCGAGAAATATCAGTGACACTACTATCGCCACATAAACGGCTCCGCTCAGTGCGCGGACAACAATCTTCTTTTTGTCCATCGGCAAAAACTTCATTCGGGGTCTTTACCGCAAAGTTAGTAAAAACTGCGCACCTGCACAAATCTCAAGAGGGGTCAACGTCATAATACAGGACAAGCTGGCGCATACGTGGGTCGGCGGCGAGGTGTTGCACATAAATGTCGCGAAGTATTTTCTTGACCTTCGCCATAGATGCCTGAGCCTCGACTTTGAGCATAACCGTCTGGATGTATCTGTTGGCTACACGCGGTATCAGCGGCGGCTCCGGGCCGAGAACCCTGTTGCCGAACACCTGCATGAGCATCTTGGTGTATGCCACTGCAAGCTGGTTGAGAGTGTCGCGGTCGCGGTGCTTCATGTAAATAATGATGACCTTGGTGAACGGAGGGTAGCCGAAACGCTGCCTGTCGACAATGGCAGCATTATAGAAGCCTTCGTAGTCGTGGGCGCATACATAGTGCAGCACTGGATTGTCTGGACTTGTAGTCTGTATCATCACCCTCCCCTTGTCGGCACGCCGTCCGGCACGTCCGGCAACTTGCTCGAGCATATTGAATGCACGCTCGTCGCTGCGGAAATCCGGGAAGTTCAGCAATGTGTCGGCACTGACGACACCGACTGTGTCAACCCTTTCGAAGTCAAGGCCTTTAGACACCATCTGCGTGCCTATAAGTATGTCAGTCTGATGCGACGCGAATTTCTCTATTATATCCTGATAGGCGTTCTTGTTGCGCGTCGTGTCGAGGTCCATGCGGCTGACGCGGGCTTCGGGGAACTTGTCATGAACTTCCTCGGCTATGCGTTCCGTGCCGTAGCCGTATATCTCGATGCCCGGCAGTCCGCACGCGGGGCATACTGCCGGCAGCTGTACCGAATAGCCGCAATAATGGCAGCGCAACTGGTTGATAGCCTTATGGTAGACCATCGACACATCACAGTTCTGGCATTTGGGTTTCCAGCCGCACTCTCCGCACTCCACCATCGGGGCAAAGCCTCGGCGGTTCTGGAACAAAATAGCCTGACGGCGGCTTCCGAGGCTGCTGCCAACGGCGTTGATGAGCGTGAATGAGAGTGAGCCGTAGACAGTCTTCTGCTTGCGTTGTTTGCGCATATCTACCACCTCGACATCCGGCATCACCGCCCCGGAATAACGCTCTGTCAGCTCCACAAGCCCGTATTTGCCGCTCTTTGCCTTGTAATATGTTTCAACAGAGGGGGTTGCAGACCCGAGCAATGTCTTTGCCCCGTGCATGGAAGCAAGGACTATAGCAGTGTCACGCCCGTTGTATCGGGGCGCAGGGTCGTACTGCTTGAAGGAACTCTCATGCTCCTCGTCGACTATGACCAGTCCGAGGTGAGCAAAAGGGAGGAATACCGCCGACCTCGCGCCGAGGGCGACAATAGGCTCATGGCTCGACAATATTCGGCGCCATAGGTCAACACGCTCATTGTCAGAAAATTTGCTGTGATAAACCACGAGCTTGTCGCCGAAGAAACGGCGAAGCCTGTCGGTCAGCTGCGTGGTAAGAGAAATCTCGGGGACGAGATACAGCACCTGATTGCCCTGATTGAGTGCTTGCTGTATCAGATGAGTGTATATTTCTGTCTTGCCGCTTCCCGTCACACCTCGAAGCAGGACCACATTATGGTCTGTGAACTGAGAGCGTATGCTGTCTAACGCTTCTGTTTGAAGCGGTGACAACGGCGAGAGCGGGGCTGTTTGGTTTTGCTCCGACCCTCGGTTGAAACGGTTGACAACTTTGGTATAAACCTCAAATATACCCTTGTCTATCAATGCTTTCATGATGCCGGAACTGACAGCGGCAGCATCCGCAAGTTCCTTCCTCTCTACCTCTCTTAACGGAGAATTGCGCTGCAGCCAACCGCTTTTGTCGAGGTACGTCAGCAGCAGTTTCTCCCTTGCTCGTGCAGTCTTTGGAATAGAAGCCAGAATATCGTGCAGCGCATTGTCGTCGCCACGGTCACACGTTAGTCGGACAAGTGTTTTCTTGACTGGACGGTAGCGGTCTATAGTGCGCTCATCGATTTCGACTATGCCGATGTCGAGCAGCTTTGCGACAATAGGCGAAATGGTCTGTATGCCGCATTTGTCCGCCAACTGGTGTAGGTTGAGCCGCTCCTCGCGTTGCAAAGTAGCGACAATAAGAGCCTGTTTCTCCGTGAGATGCTCAGTTTCGGAAGGCTCGTAGTCCGCATTAAGGCAGACCATTGTCTCGCTCTCGATTTTCAGCCCTACAGGGAGCGCGGCCTTGAAGACATCGCCGAGAGTACACAGGTAATAGTCGGAAATCCACTGCCACAGCTTCAGCTGCGGGTAACGGATAATGCTGTCGCTGTCAAGGAGCTGCAATATCTCCTTTACCTCATAATTCTCCGGAGGGTCGTCATGCAGCCCGACAACGAGAGCCGTATAGCACTTCCTGTTGCTTTTGCCAAACTGCACATACACCCTCGACCCGATTGAGATGCCATTTTCCATTTCAGGGGGGATGGCGTAGGTAAACGCATCCTGCAGGGGCAACGGCAATATCACATCTGCAAACAGTGACATCAGAGCGAGCGGTTATAAACGGCGAGGTCAGAACAGGTAGGTCACGCCGACATTCCAAGTGGAGGGACGCGCCGAGTAATTGTCGAGCTTGACAGTTCGCATCTCGTAGGAAACGCCGAGGTCATACGACCCGAAAATCTGCCACCGCTCGCATATCTCCGCGCCAAGGCCGAACTGAATGGCGACCGTGCCGCCGGGGTATTCCAACGCCTTGACATCATTGTCATCGACATGGAACGTGAACACGGGGCCAGCAAAGACAAACGGCGCTAAATAACGTTCCAGGCCAGAAAGGCGCGTATACTTGAAACGCAGGTGCAACGGTATCTGAATGGTGTGCAGCCAAACCTGCTCATTGCCGAAGCCGTCCGATGCCCAGACTTTCTTGTCGCCGAAATTGATTTTCGAGCCGTGCATGCTGTAGTTCAGCCCGAAATCCACACCGAAGCCGATGCCCGGGAACATCAGCTCGCCCATGAGGCCTGCCTGAAATCCGGTAGACATCCTGACATCAGCGATATGCTGCTTGAACCGGTAGGAGGTGAAATTAGCACCCGCAACCGGTCCCCAGCGAAATTCGGCAGAGGCGGTGACGGCCGTCAGGCACATCACCACCCCGAGTAATATCTTCTTAATCATTCAGTTGATTATAAGATTGTCGTTGTTTCGTCTGGCATCAGAACAGCCAAGCGGCTGTCACTGTCCAGTAATTGTTCTTCACCTTGTAGTCATCAACAGTTGTTACGCCAAATTCCTTGGCGATGTTGTTCATGCCGAAGCCGTAGCTGCCGCCTATCTGCAGGTGGTTGATGAGTTCGACACCGACGCCGATGTTCCAAGCGCACTGGAACTTCTTGGTTGCGAACACATTGTCATCGCCGCCGAGTTTGAATGCGAATGACGGACCTGTAAACAGGTACGGTGAAACCACATTGCTTACAGCTGGGATGCTGAACTTGTACTTAAGGTTGACTGGAATCTCGAAGAAGTCCTTGGAGTTGCCGTTGTCAACGAGTTTGTCGTTTTCATCAATTGAAGCGTTGAACAATTCAGCATTCATGCGGGTGTACATCAGCGAGGCGTCAAAGCCAAGGCCAATGAGTGGGACGGTGAACTCAACCATTGCGCCGCCGGTGAAGCCGCAGCCGTTGTCAGACGAAAAATTGTCGCTGAGGTTGTCTATGTGCAGACTGTTGAGGTTGAGGCCGGCTTTCACGCCGAAACGGAACTGTGCGTTTGCACTGCCGGCAACAGCAAGAGCGACCAGCATCAGCACAAGTAATCTCTTGATACTTTTCATGTCAGTAGAGTGTATTATGGTTATATATGTTGCAAAGGTAGTAAAAATCCCTGATAACCGAGCACTGCACATACCTTTTGAAGGCAATACGGAGAGAAATCACCTCCCAGACAAGTAATAAACAATAAGTTGTGTTATGCAGTTGTAAAAATGGGGGGGTAATTGCATAGGAGGGGGATTATGCTTAACTTTACTGCGACAAAAATCAACTACACTCTAATACATCACATTATGACGAAAATCCTACTATCAGTCCTAATGGCGTTTGCCTCCATTTCGATGGCGGCATACGCGCCAGCCAACCGCACCGCCGACCGGCTCGCAAAGCCCGGCGAGCTGAAACACTCCAAGTTCACGCCGGCAAACGCCAGAATGCACAAGCCGACGAAGGCGGACGGACAGCTCTTCAAGGTGAATGTAACGTTCGACTTCAAAGAGGGCGAGTTCTCACCGTACTACGCCATCTACAATGAGAACGTCTACAACGAAATGTGGCCTGAAGAAAACGCGGGCGTATTTGAGGTGCCGGTCGGCACATACGACCTCTGCGGACAGTGCTGGAATCAAAACGGGGAAGTGCTGACCATGTTCAAAGAAAGCGTCACAATCACTGGAGACACTGAAATCCACTTCTCGACCGACGAGGCGACTCTCTGTGTAACATCAGACGGCTACTTGCCGGACGGCAGAAAGGTCTCGTTGGGGATACTCACCGACCCGGAGAACTTTGAAATTGACTATACCAATGCAACTGCCGACATTTTGGTGAGTTCAACTGTAGTATACCGCAAGAATGTAGGCTCCATAGCAACAGGTGTCCGCATGGCGAATTTCGGAATGAGTGAAGAAGAAGTCAATTCAATATCGCGCCTGATAGTGTCACCTCTCAGCGACAACTATACAGTTTGCACGACTGCACTGGTAGGAGCTGACGAAAAGTGCTATGTACTTGAAATCACGGGAACCGGCACCGAGAAAACCACAATCCGCAATGAAGCTCCATTCGTGATGTATCAGGATGATTTCGTACACTCGCCTGTCCATGACGAAATTGGCTGCGAAAAGTACAAAAGCCATGTGACATGCGCAGGTTGGATAAACGAAGTTACACTCGGCGGAGGCGGAATTGATCTCACATACGACAATCCGGAAGTATGGATTTCTGCAGGCACGCCAGACCCCGATGCGGAAGTGCGCATACAGACTGTTGTCACAGTCGGAAACTACGAGTTCCACAAGATAATGAAGGACAGTGAAGGCTTCGAGTATGACGCCATGGCAGCAACCATGGGACTTCCCGTAAGGCGCGTCCAGGACGGCTGGGAGTACATCAACAACAACCACTCCGAGTGCGGCAACTACTCTTTCCAATGCCCCGAGGAGGACGTAGATGTCACAGAGTTCCCAGGGCATCCGGCGTATACCTTCACTACAGCCACCAAGGGTCAGATATACGGAGACTCAGCACCCCTTAATTCTGTCATGATCCAGAAGAATGCTTACGGAGAAGAAACAATAATCTATGTTGAGCCGGCATACATCGGTCGCCTTGGAGAAGTTCGCGGCGCAGATTATGCCTGTGTCAAGACTGACTTCTCATATAACGGTGAGGCAAAACTCACTAACAGCTCTGATTATCTGGGCAGCGATTGGCAGTATAATTGGTCTACCGACGGACACGCGCCCGGCAAAATCGACATCACATTCCGCAACGACAACATAATTGTTGACGGCCTTCAGGGCAAGAACGTCACTGAAGTTAGCTATGACGAGCGTAATGAAGACGTTACCGCGCCGACACTTCAGATGCTCATATTCAAGGACAAGGACGGCAAAGTTATCGACCGCTTCGACAATGCAGCTGACGGCACAATGTACTTCTCTGGAGGCGACTTCCAGTGGCACAGCGACGACCGTTTCTACTTCACATACGAGAAGGCAGAACCGAAAGTGGAATACGCGCCTTACGGCGAGGATTCGTTCACAGCGCTCGAAGTCAGCGCAATCCCCGAACTGTTCTTCATGCCCGGTTTCGGCGACTGCTACTCTACAAACCTTGCCAAGGTTGACCGTCCGAGCCGCACCGGCTGGTTTGACCTGCGCATTGAGATGACCGACAAGGCCGGCAACCGCCAGTGCCAGACTATCTCCCCCGCGTTCAAAATCAACGCCCTCTCAGGCATCGCATCTGTCAGCGACGACAATGTGAAGGTATGGGTGGCTGACCGTGAAATCCGCACCGAGGGCGCAGACGGAGCAACTATGGAAGTGTACTCCGTATCAGGACAGAAAATGGCATCCACACAGGCCGACCGCATCGACGCATCAGCATGGACACCGGGCATATATGTAGTCCGCATCGCCACAGCTGACACGACAAGCACACACAAGGTGGCAATCAAGTAATTGAAACCATAATCCCCACCAATCGGAGGGTGTGCCAAAATCAGCACACCCTTTTTATGTACAGTTAAGTCGCTGCAAATTAAACGATTGATATTATCTCCCTGCGGACACGGCACGCCGTG
>DHKE01000012.1 GCA_002404675.1 Porphyromonadaceae bacterium UBA4702
ATGGCGCAACTCTACAACTGTTGCCTATGTCGCCGACATTGCCAAGGCCCTTTGCATAGTGTCCTAATCTGCGGTTTCTTTAATTATGGAGAATATAATCTACAATGAACTGCGGACGCGCGGTTTCAACGTTGATGTCGGGGTTGTCCCTATTGTAAGGCGAAACTCAGAAGGCAAACAGGAGCGTGTACGCCTCGAAATAGACTTTGTGTGCAATCAAGGCAGCCGCAGATACTATATTCAGTCCGCCTATCAAATGTTTGATGAGCAAAAGGTTCGGCAGGAAGAAGCATCACTGAGAAATGTAAGTGATTCATTCAAGAAGATAATTGTTGTTGCAGACAACATTGTCATCCGCCGAAATGATGCTGGAATAACAACAATGGGCATTTACGACTTCCTGTTGAAGGAAAACTCTCTGGAACTGTAGAAGTTGCGACTTTCAGGCTTCGTGCGATTGTGCTGTCAAAGCAGGGACACGGCGTGCAAAAAAGGGTGCGCCTATCTTGGCGCACCCCAAAAATATTCTGTGTCTGGACGGCAGTCCGGCCAGGTCTGTCGGCCTGTTGTCAGCGTACAGCCAGCTTCTTGACCATCACGCCTTCGGCAGTTGTCACCTTAACTACAACCACGCCTTTGGCGTTGATTATCAGCGAAGTGCTGGCAGCGCGACCTACGCGGATGCCGCTCATGTCGTATGCCTCAATGGCCACAGCATTGGGGCATGAAACAGTGCGGGTGGCAGCGTCATACGCCAGCTGTGCGTCAGCGTTGATGCCGTCCACAGACACCTGGCGGGTACATACCAGCGAGAGGTTGTCTATCTTCAGTGTTGCGAATGTCGAAGCCCCGATGCCTCTGAACGCCAGGCGGTAGTCACCTTCAGTTTCGAGCGAGAAGTTGTTGGAGACAAGCACATAGTGGTTGTTCTCGTCAGTTTCGCCGTATACCTTCTCGTTGTCAAGGGCATATATCACCTGCATCGCGTCGTCGCTGTTCATCGGGTCAGTGCCGATAAGCACCCGGTAAGCGTGGGTGTCAACGCTGCCGCCGTTGGCATAGAAAGACAGCGTGTAGTCACCTGCGGGGCAGTGTATGGCGGGCGACACGAGCCAGTAGTCCAGTTCGGGGAATGTAGCCGAGCCGCCGGTCTTGAACTGCGCGAACTTGCCGCTGAGCTGCTGGTATGCGTAACCGCTGACGATGCTCCAGCCGTAGTTCGAGCCTTCGGGATTGTATGCAGTCCACAGCGTGCCGCCGTCATTGTCCTCGAAGCCGGTATTGTACGGCAGCGCCTCCACGCCCTGCAGCATGACCGAGTTTGACTCGGCCTCCACGCCGCTCACGCCGCAGCTTACGGCATAGACGCGGAACGAGTATACGCCGCTCTCTTCAAGTGCAGCTGTGTATGTCGTGCCGTTCACGCCCTCGGCAAGGATTGTCTCGTCAGAGCCTTTCACCTGCTTTATGGTGTATGTGATGTTGTCGTAGTCGGAATAGCCGTCGTTGACCGTAGCTGTCGGCGCGGTCCATGTCAGAGTCACCTCGTTGCCGCTGATTGCCGCGTTCAGGTTGCCGACAGCCTTAAGCTGGTCGGCGCCCACGAACAGGGTCACGAAAGCCGGGATGCCGGTGTTCTCCGCGCTCTCCGCATATATCATGTATGTCACTTCGCCGTTGGGAACATTATAGTCTGTGTATGCAGTGCCGTTGGGGCTTGTTGCAGGGCTGTTGACAATCATGCCGGAGGAGGGTATGCCGAGACGGCGGATATTCAGTGTGGTCAGTTCTGCCGCGCCGCCAGCCACTGTATATGTTGTGGGGAGCACCCAAGACAGGTTGACGGCATTGGCGTTGTCAGCAGCGACTGTAGCCTTCAGGTTTGACACCGCGTTGGGGACTTTGTTGTCGTTGGCGGGAATGTCAAATGTCAGGGCGGTGAGCTGCGGGTCCTTGTCGAAGCGTGCGGCGTTGTTTGTGAAGTCTGAATTGACAGTAACAGCCTCGCCGGTCACGGGATTGTACAATGCGCCGGTCGCCGGGTCGATCTGCATCAGGTACTCGTAGTCGGGGTGCATGTGCGCGTGGTAGAGCTTGCCGTCCGGGCCGAAGGACATCGACTGGAAGTCATTTGTTATGGCGATCTTCTTGCGCGAAGCAAATGAAATGGCCTGGCCGGTGAAACGGTCGAGCTTGTAGAGCTGGCGGTACTCGCCCATGGCGTATATGGTGCCGTCAGAGGGGTTGCAGGCCAGCGCGATGAGGTGTTCCTCGACAGTCTTGCCGTTGCCGTTTACGGCAGTTATGTTGCCCGGCATGCCGATGAGTGTGAGCTCGCCGGTCGCGAGGTCAACAGCATGGAGCGCGGTCTTGCCGATTTTGCCGTTCTCGTCGCGGCTCATCTCCATGAGCGCGTACATTACATTGTGCTTGTAGTCGTATGACATATCCACCACACGGCCGCTGTTGGGGGCGGAGACGCTCTTGACGACAGACATGTCAGCAGCGTTGTAAACCACAAATTCGGAAGGCTCGAGGCCGTCGCCGAACAAGTAGTCGTATGACAGCGTGTAGGCGTAGAGCTTGCCGTCCACCACTTCGCCCGCGCCGATCTGGTCGTCAGACGAATACGTAGTTTTGGTGATGGTCTTGGCAGCGATGTTGTTGACGGGGAACGAGACGAAGCCCCATTTCGAGTCGGAGCTGCCCATCTGGTAGGCTCGCGCCGTCGGCACTGTGCCGTCTGCAAAAGCCGGAAGCGCAGAGGCGCAGCATACGGCTGCGGCAGTGAGTGTCAATGAGAGTTTTGTAAATCTGGACATAGTTATAGTATTAGAGTTGTTGTCAACTGCAACAGATGTGCAAATGTAACTATAATTATCGAGCCAGCAAAACGAAATCAGCGCCTCGCCTCAAACCCACTTGCCAAATACACGGATTTCAACTGGCGGACTTGGCAACTGCCGACTTTTCGCGGTACTCCTTGGGGGTCATGCCCATGACGGTGACAAACGAGCGGTGGAAATTGCTCCTGTCGGCAAACCCGACCTTCTCAAACAGCGAGGAGTAATGCAGGTCGCCGCTGTCCTCGTCGATGATGCGTGCCGCCTCCTCGATGCGCAACTTGATGCGCAGGCTGCGCAGGGTCATGCCGTAGTTGGCCTTGAGGAAACGGTTCAGCGCCGGCGATGTCGTCCCCATGCCGGAGGCTATCTCCGCCGCAGAAACGTCCGTCAGCAGGTATTTCTTCTCCTCAATCCAGCGGCTGACAGCCTCGGCCAGGTTGCCCTCATTCTCCTCTGCCGGCTTTTGCTGCTCTTTGACAGCGGCCTTGACGATGAAGCCTCCGGAAATGCGGTAATTGACCACCGAGATGCACACAAACACATAGTAGGCCGTATAGACGCACACAAACACATCGAGCAGCAACGGGCAGCTGTCGCCTACTATCACCAGCGCGAGAGCGCACACGCCCACACACAGCGAGGCGTAAAACAGCTTCTTGATCGGCAAGAGGCGGCTTGTCGCGTCATCGGCGTAATACAGCTCGAGCCGGCGGCACGACCGGCGGTAGACGTTCTCGTATGAATGGACATAGATGGCGAGCTGCGCTGCATACAGTCCCACGCCCACCCACAGCACCGCCGTTTCGACGCCCTTGACGCCGGACACCGACGATGCCGCGAGGGCAGCGGCGTATGCCGTTATGGAGATGAACTGCGGCAGCACGACACGGCGTGTCACCACGCGAGTGTCTGTCATCGCCATGGCAGCGCATGTGAACAGCAGCGACTGGAACGAGGCGAAGACAAGCACCACCGCCGAAGTCAGCTTCTGCTCCGCCACGTCGATAAACCCGGAAATGCCGAGCAGCACAAACGCCGCAACCATCGACAGGCGCACCTTGCGGAAAGCGTTCCACTCCCCGGTGTGAGGGATACGCACGAAGACTGTAATGAACGCGAGAGCCAGCATCACAGCCGACGAGCACACGGAGAGCATATATGAATAATCCATTTGGTCAGAGTCTTATGTCAGGCATGATGCAGCTTTCATCATCAGCCGCATCCTTGGCGCAGAACAACATTACACCACCCCTCTTTTGACATCACAATCACAGGAATGATACGCCGTCCACGCAATATTTTACAAAGATACTTATTATCAGCGTCAAGACAATGCCTCGGGGAATTATTCCGCATTTTCGGGGTGCATTTTCGGGAATTATTCCGGCTTTTCAGCAGCCGTTTCCGGGACTTTTCCGCAGCATTACGAGACAGGTCATACCCAACAGGGTAGAGACACGGCGTGCCGTGTCCGCCA
>DHKE01000058.1:0-6171 GCA_002404675.1 Porphyromonadaceae bacterium UBA4702
GAGAGAGTTTTCGTTTCTGATAGCTTTGCCTGCAACAAACTCAAAGACATAATTGTCTCGGAACACCGCTTCTGCACTGGGCGCCAATTCTCTCACCACCGGCGAGATGATTTTGGCATCGGAAAGCGAGCGTTCATAAAGCGCACTGTCTATTTGGCGTTCCAGCTCACGTTTTGAGTAGCGTTCTTCGATACATTTTGTGAGATAAAACAGCTTCTCTTCGGGAGTTTTAGTCCGGCTGAGTAGCACGAGATTGTTGGTCCAGCTGATTTCTCTCACCAGCGGTGAGAGTTTTGGCTTGTTGGCGTAAGCCTCATAAAACTGTTTCATTCTCCACAGGTTCTTGTCGGAAAATCCTTTTAAGTCTGGAGCGGTTTTGGCGATATAGTCTGCCAACTGCTTCACCACGCCGTCGCCCCATTCAGCAGACGTGATCCTCTCGGAGATGTGGCGGCCGACATTCCAATACAAGTCAATAAGAGCAGTATTGGCAAGGCGCAACACGTGGTTGCGGGCATTGCTGATAAGCTGCGTAATTTCAGCAAATTGCGCGTTTATAGAATCTGGTCGGGTCGTATTGTCGCTCATAATTTTTGGGTGGCTTTAAGTTGTGTAGAACGAAAGATTATGCCAGCGTATCCACTTCCGGGTCTTTATAGACATCGCAGATTATGTCTTTTATGTCCCAAAAAGGGGCTGCGAGTTGTTGGGCGGTCATAATCGTTTCTTTTAATTACAACGCAAATATAACCAATTCCCATGAAACACTCGAAATAGCAGTGAGAAATTGTCGCGGAGTCATGTCTCTTGACTTTGCAAAAAAGGCGGATTGGCGAGGGGGGATTTTGCCACTCGGCGATAATTTATTATATTTGCATCTCATAAACGGCGAGGGTGGCGCAAATGCCTGCCCGCGCCACAAAGCAGCAACAAAATGGACTTGTTTGACAGAGTAAGCGAAGATATCAAAAAGGCAATGCTGGCACGCGAGAAGGTGCGTCTGGAGGCATTGCGCGGCATCAAAAAGGAATTTCTCGAGGCCAAGACGGCCAAGGGCGCGGGCGGTGTGCTCACTGACGAGACTGCCGTGAAAATCATGGTCAAGATGGTGAAGCAGCGCAAGGAGAGCGCGAAGATATACCAGGACAACAACCGCGCCGAGCTGGCGGAGAACGAGCTGGCGGAAGCCGCCGTCATCGAGGAGTACCTGCCCCGGCAGATGAACGCAGAGGAACTCGAGGCCGAGATTCGCGCCATAATCGCCGAGACAGGCGCATCGTCGCCCCGCGATATGGGCAAGGTGATGGGCGTGGCGTCAAAGCGGCTCGCCGGCCGCGCTGAGGGACGCGCTGTCTCGGAGACTGTCAAGAAGTTGTTGAACGAACTAAACAAATAAGGAAATGCTCAAGTTACAGACTATAAAGAATGACCCTCAATTTGTGATAAGCCGCCTTGCGGTCAAAGGGTTTGACGGCCGCGCGGTAATCGCGGAAATACTGGAAGTGGACACTGAACGCCGCCGCCTGCAGCAGACGTGTGACGGCAATGCGTCGCAGCTGAAGAAGCTGGCAGCCTCGATAGGCATGCACATGAAGAACGGCGAGCGCGAAGCCGCCGAGGCTGCCAAGAAGGAGGTCGCCGCGCTGAAAGGCGAGGACCAGGGGCTGCACGACCGTCTGCGCGAGTGCGAGCAGAAGCTGACGGAGCTGCTCCTGACAGTGCCCAACCTGCCGTGCGCCGATGTCCCCGAAGGACTGACCGCCGCTGACAACGTAGTGGTCAAGGAGGGCGGCCCGATGCCCGAGCTGGGCGAAGATGCGCTGCCGCACTGGGACCTTGCCGCCAAATACGGCATCATCGACTTTGAGCTGGGCGTTAAGGTAACCGGCGCGGGCTTCCCGTTCTATGTAGGCAATGGCGCGCGCCTGCAGCGTGCGCTGATACAGTTCTTCCTCGACGAGGCCTGGAAAGCCGGCTATGTCGAGGTTGAGCCGCCGTTTGTGGTCAACCAGGCTTCGGGCTACGGCACGGGGCAGCTGCCCGACAAGGAGGGGCAGATGTACCATGCCAATCTGGACGACCTGTACCTGATACCGACAGCGGAAGTGCCTGTGACCAACATATACCGCGACGTGATACTGAAAGAGGAGGAGCTGCCGCGCAAGAACTGCGCCTACTCACCCTGCTGGCGTCGCGAGGCGGGCAGCTACGGCAAGGATGTGCGCGGACTGAACCGCCTGCACCAGTTTGACAAGGTGGAGATAGTGCGCATCGAGAAGCCGGAGAACAGCTATGCCGCCCTCGAGGAGATGAAAGACCATGTGCAGGGGCTGCTCGAGAAGCTCGGTCTGCCGTGGCACATACTGCGCCTGTGCGGCGGCGACATGTCGTTCACCTCGGCGATAACATACGATTTCGAGGTGTGGTCCGGAGCGCAGAAACGCTGGCTGGAGGTTTCGTCGGTCAGCAACTTCGAGGACTACCAGGCCAACCGCCTGAAGTGCCGCTACCGCGCCGGGGGCAAGAAGATTGAGCTTTGCCACACGCTGAACGGCTCTGCGCTGGCGTTGCCGCGCATCGTAGCCGCGCTGCTTGAGAACAACCAGACGCCGCAGGGCATCATCGTGCCGGAGTGCCTGCGCAAATACACCGGATTTGACATAATAGACTGATCACCAATGGTGTTGTATCATAACCAATACGCTCTGCGCAGCTGGCGGCGACAAGGTAGGGACACGGCGTGCCGTGTCCGCAGCCGAGTCTCTGTGGGTCTGTGCCAAGTGCGGACGCGACACGCCGCGTCCCTACTAAGCCTGCGGTTCTGACACAACGCACCTCATACAAACGCAACAGCCATGGCATATATCAGCAAGGAGGAGAAGAAAATCCCCATCGAGGACCCCTCGGGGAAGTGGAGCGACCTGACGCTCCTGCCCGAATGGGAGGAACAGTACTACAACGTCTACACGGCACGCAAGCACGGCAAGTGGGTGATGCTGAAAGCCCTGAAAAAGGAGTATGCCTCGCAGCCGGAATACTGCAAGATGATAGAGCGCGAGTTTGACACGCGCTACAACCTGGCGCACCCGAACATCGTGATGGTGAACGATTTCGAGGAGCTGCCGGGCATCGGCATGGCGATAGTCACCGATGACGTGTACGGCTATTCGCTGCGCCGCCTCATCGACGAGAAGCGGCTTACGCCCAAGATACTGTACCGTCTGCAGACGCAGCTGCTCGATGCCATGGACTATATTCAGGAGAACCATATCATACACCACCCTATCACGCCGGAGACCATCATCTTCACCGAATACACCGAGAACCTGAAGCTGATAGACGTGGGCTATGACCAGGAGGAATCGCTCTCGCCGCAGGACACGAGCGAGGACATACGCAGCTACGGCCGCGTGATGAACGAGGTGCTCGACAACCTGCCGGCCAAGCTGCCGCGCCTGCGCCACATCGCCGAGAAGTGCGAGGCGAAGGGAGGCAAGCAGTACGGCTCTATACCGGCTCTGCGCCTCGACATAGAACGCCGCAGCTCGGGACAGATATACCTGTTCATCAGCATTTTCATCATGCTGATGTCGTGCCTGCTCGTGTGGCTCGCCTTGAGATGACCCCTTAACAAAAAATACGACAGACCCAGATGATAGAAATCAAGAGAATAGAACCGACCCGCTCCGCACTAAGGCGTTTCGTGAAATTTCAGGTGGACTTGTACCGCGACAACGAGTATTTCGTGCCGCCGCTTATAACGGACGACATGAATACTCTCGACCCGCGCAAGAACCCGGCTTTCGACTTCTGCGAGAGCGCATATTTCATGGCATACGACGGCGGCAAGCCGGTAGGCCGCGTGGCGGGAATAATCAACCGTCAGGTCAACGGGCGCAGCGGCAAGAAGGAGGTCCGCTTCGGGTTTATCGACTTTGTGGACGACCGCGAGGTGAGCGCGGCTCTCCTGGCGGCTGTCGAGCAGTGGGGGCGAGACAAGGGAATGACCAGCATCGTCGGCCCGCTCGGCTTCTCTGACCTCGACCACGAGGGGACGCTCATCGAGGGATTTGAGGAGCTCTCTACCATGTCTACCATCTACAACTATCCGTACTACGCGGAGCACATCGAGGCTTTGGGCTACGCCAAGGACTCGGACTGGAAGGAGTTTGTCATGGACGTGCCTGACGGAATACCCGAGAAGTTCAACCGTATCGCCGAGATAGTGAAGAAAAAATTCGGGCTGCGGGTCAAGAAGTACACGTCGCGCAGCAAGATAAAGGAGGAAATCGGGCGTCCGCTGTTCCAGCTCATCAATGAGGCTTACGACGGGCTGTACCAGTATTCGCCGCTCACTGACAGGCAGATAGAGCATTACATAAAGCAATACCTGTCGTTGCTCGACCTCAATCTGGTGACGGCTATCGTAGACAGCGAGGACAATCTGGTGGGCGTCGGCATCTCGATGCCGTCGATGAGCCGCGCCCTGCAGCGCTCTCGCGGCAAGCTGCTGCCCATGGGGTGGTATCACCTGCTCAAGGGGCTGCGCGGACGCAACGACCGCGTTGACCTGCTGCTGGTGGCTGTCAAGCCGGAATACCAGAGCAAGGGGGTGAACGCGCTGCTGTTCCAGGACCTGATACCGCACTACATCAAGCGCGGCTTCAAGTATGCCGAGTCCAACCCGGAGATGGAGACCAACGCCCGTGTGCAGAGCCAGTGGGAGTATTTCACATACCGCCAGCACCGCCGCCGCCGTTCATACGCCAAGCAGCTGTGAGGACAGCCCCGGAAAGGGGCAAAACACCTATTAGACATGAAGGACACACTGAAGATATATTGCGAGAACGTACAGCGTTACATCGACATCGAGGGAGGTAACACGCTGTCTGATATATACGGCCGGCTGCGCGAGGAGATAGGCTTCGAGCCTATATGCGCGCGTGTCAACAACAAGACGGAGGATATGTCGTACCCGGTATTTTCCCCCAAGCAGGTATCGTTCCTGCCGGCAACGTCAGCGAGCGGCCGCCGCGTATACGTGCGGTCGCTGAGCATGATGCTGTATGCGGCTGTATACAAGTTGTTCCCGGGGACGACGCTGCGCATGGAGCACAGCATCAGCCGTGGCTTCTACTGCCGTCTGCTGACGGCAGATGGCAAGGCCGTGCCGGCAGAGGAGGACACGCACCTCGGCCCGCTGCGCCGGTATATGCAGCAGCTCGCTGCGCAGTCCCTCCCCATGGTGCGCAAGGAGCGGCTCACCAAGGATGTCATAGAGAAGTTCCGCCGCCAGGGTCTTGCCGACAAGGTGCGGCTGCTCGAGACGCTGCACAACCTGTACACCGTATACTATACGCTCGACGGCGTGTGCGACAGCTACGGCGGCCCGCTCGCGCCACACACCGGCATGGTGACTGTCTTCGACCTCGTGCCGTACAAGGAGGGCTTCCTCCTCATGCCGCCTGACCCGGAGTGTCCCGACAAGCCGTGCCGCCCCGTGCCGCAGGAGAAGATGTATGACGCTTTCACGCGCTACCTCCAGTTCAACCGCGTCATACGTGTCGCCGATGTCGCCGACCTGAACCAGGCGGTTGCCGAACACAAGACCGGGCAGCTGATAAACGTGGCTGAGACGATGCACGGCAACTACATAGGCCGCATCTCCGACACCATAGCCGCCCGCCACGCCGAGGGCAAGGCGGACATAGTGCTGATAGCCGGCCCGTCGTCGTCAGGCAAGACCACGTTCTGCAAGCGGCTCGCCGTCCAGCTGATGACCAACCTGCTCACGCCCAAGATGATCTCGCTCGACGATTATTTCGTCAACCGTGAGGACACCCCGCGTGACGCTTCGGGCGACTACGACTACGAGAGCCTGTACGCGCTCGACCTGCCGCGCCTCAACTCCGACCTCACGCGGCTGCTCGCCGGCGAGACGGTCAACCTGCCCACCTACAGCTTTGAGCTGGGGCGGCGCGTAGAGAAGGAGCGTCCGCTGCATCTCGACGCTGACGACATACTCATCATGGAGGGCATACACGGGTTGAACCCCGAACTGACCTCCGCGCTCGACTCCTCGAGGCTGTTCAAGATATACGTGTCGGCGCTGACCACGCTGCACATCGACGACCACAACTGGATCTCCACCACCGACAACCGCCTGTTGCG
>DHKE01000058.1:6263-14796 GCA_002404675.1 Porphyromonadaceae bacterium UBA4702
CGCTGGCCGAGCGTGCGCCGTGGCGAGGAGAAGTGGATATTCCCCTACCAGGAGAACGCCGACGCGACGTTCAACTCGTCGCTGCTCTTCGAGCTTGGCGTAATGAAGTCATACGCCGAGCCGCTGCTGCGCCAGGTGCCGCACGATGTGCCGGAATACAGCGAGGCGAGCCGTCTGTTGCAGTTCCTCGACTGTTTCGATGCCGTGCCGGCTGACCAGATACCCTCGACCTCGCTGCTGCGAGAGTTCCTCGGAGGGTCGCTGTTCCATTATTGACAACCTCATACGCCTCTCTCCGTAACGCCGTATCATGAAAGAGTTTACGCAGACCGACATAGACCGCATCGAGGAACTCGTCGATAACCACGACGAGGTGCAAATACGCGAAATTCTCGCCGAGCTGCACCCCGCCGACATCGCTGAGGTCATTCGCGTGCTGTCGCTCAAGCAAGCCGAATGGCTCTTCAACCTCATCGATGACAAGGAGCAGAAGGCGGACGTCCTAATGGAGCTCGACGAGGAAGATCGCAAGAAGCTACTCGAGGGAATGGACTCTGAACAGATAGGCCAGTTCATCGACCTGCTCGACACCGACGATGCGGTGGACCTGATACAGGAGCTCGACGAGGAGGACCGCAACGAGGTCATACAGCACATCGACGACGTGGGCCAGGCCGGTGACATCGTTGACCTGCTGCAATATGACAAGGACACCGCCGGCGGCCTGATGGGCACGGAGTTCATCATGATCAACGAGAACATGTCGATGCCTGAGAGCCTGAAGGAGATACGCCACCAGGCGGAAGACCTCGACGACATATACTATATATATGTGGTGGACGACGAGCGGCGGCTGCGCGGCGTGCTTCCGCTCAAGAAGCTCATCACCCACCCCTCGGTCTCCAAGGTCAAGCACGTCATGGATGTTGACCCGGTGTCGGTGCTTCCCGACACGCCGGTTGAGGATTTGGCTAAAGACTTCGAGAAATACGACCTCGCGGCTATGCCCGTAGTTGACAGCATAGGCCGCCTGATAGGGCAGATTACCTTCGACGACGTGATGGACGAGGTGCGCGAGCAGAACGAGCGTGACTACCAGCTCGCGTCAGGTATTACCTCCGACGTGGATGCCGACGACAGCGTGTTTGCGCAGACCAAGGCACGCACGCCCTGGCTGCTGCTTGGCATCATCGGCGGCATCGTAAATTCACTGATACTCGGCGGCTTCGAGAGCCAGATAGCGCAGGTGACCGCACTCGCGCTGTTCATACCGATGATAGGCGGCACCGGCGGAAACGTCGGCGTGCAGGCCTCGGCTATCGTGGTTCAGGGCCTTGCCAACGGCCGCCTCGAGCTGAGCAGCGCCAGCCGCCAGATAGGCAAGGAAGTCCTTGTGGCTCTGATGAATGCCGTCGTCATTTCAGTAGTCGTGGCTATATACAACCTGATAACCATGCCGGACAACCCGGGCGTGATGCTTGCCGTCTCGATTTCGCTGTTCATGGTTGTTATATTCGCCTCGGTGTTCGGCACGGTGGTGCCTCTGGCCCTGGAACGCATGAAGATAGACCCCGCGCTCGCCACCGGCCCGTTCATACAGATTACCAATGACGTGGTGGGCCTGCTCATCTATGTGGGCATCTCTACGTGGGTGCTTTCGTTGTTCCAATAGCCAGTACATGACATGAAGAAAGTCGTTGAGACTCCGTTGATGAAGCAGTACATCGAGATGAAACAGAAGCATCCCGACGCGATACTGCTTTTCCGCGTGGGCGACTTCTACGAGACATTTTCCGATGACGCCAAGGATGCGAGCAGCATACTCGGCATTACCCTAACGCGGCGTGCCAACGGTGCGGCGCAGTATGTCGAGCTGGCCGGCTTCCCCCACCATGCCCTCGACACCTACCTCCCCAAGCTGGTGCGTGCCGGCCGCCGTGTAGCCATCTGCGAGCAGCTCGAAGACCCCAAGACCACCAAGAAGCTCGTCAAGCGCGGCATCACGGAACTGATCACGCCGGGGGTCAACACGTCGCCCTCCTCGCTCGACCAGCGCGAGAACAATTTCCTTGCCGCAGTGCATTTCGGCCGCCATGCCATCGGCGTGGCGTTTCTCGACATCACCACCGGCGAGTTCCTCTGCGCCGAAGGCTCAGACGAATACGTGGACAAGCTGCTGTGCAACATCGCGCCGCGCGAGGTGCTGCGCATGCACGGCACACGCCGGCAGTATGAAGAGGCGTTCTCGCTGCGCTCAAGCGTCTTCGAACTCGACGACTGGGTATATACCGCCGAGGCCGCGCACGAGCGGCTGCTGCGGCAGTTCGACACCGCCTCGCTCAAAGGGTACGGCGTGGACGACATGCCCGAGGCCGTTGTCGCCGCCGGCAGCATACTATACTACCTCGACCAGACGTGCCACACCCACCTGCAGCACATCACAGCCCTCTCGCGCATCGACGAGAACCGCTACGTGCGCCTTGACCGCTTCACCATACGCAACCTCGAGCTCGTGTCGCCAATGGCGCAGGAGGGGAAGAGCCTCCTCGACATCATCGACCGCACAGCCACCCCCATGGGTGCGCGGCTGCTGCGCCGCTGGCTGCTGTTCCCGCTGCTCGACGTGGAGGCCATCAACAGCCGCCTCGACACGGTCGAATACTTCTTCCGCGCCTCGCAGCTGCGCGACAACGCACAGGACACCATACGCCCTGTCGGCGACATCGAGCGGCTAGTGTCGCGAGTGGCATCCATGCGCGTATCGCCGCGCGAGATGCTGCAGCTGCGCGACGGCATTGCCGCTTCGGCACGGCTGCGCCTCCTCTTCACCGGCTGCGGCTGCCCGCACCTCGAGAAGCTCGCGTCCACAGTCTCTCCCTGCGAGGCAGTCGTTTCACGCATTTCCGACACCCTGTGCCCCGACGCCCCGGCTGCTTTGGGCCGGGGCGACAGCATCGCCGAGGGGGTGAACGCCGAACTCGATGAGCTGCGCCAGCTTGCCGCTCACGGCAAGGAAGCCCTCAACGCCATACTGCAGCGCGAGATAGAAACAACCGGCATACCCTCGCTCAAAATCTCGTTCAACAACGTATTCGGCTACTACATCGAGGTGCGCAACACCCACAAGGACAAGGTGCCGGCAGAGTGGATACGCAAACAGACGCTCGTCAACGCCGAGCGGTACATCACCCCGGAGCTGAAGGAGTACGAACAGAAGATTACCGGCGCGGAGGAACGCATAGCCGAACTCGAAAGCCGCATATTCGCCGACCTCGTGGCGGCGGTGTCGCAGAGCATCGGCTGCATGCAGCGCAACGCCTCGGTGGTGGCGCAGACAGACTGCCTCCTCTCATACGCCGCCTGCGCGGCGGAATACAACTACTCGCGCCCCACGGTGGACGACTCCCTCGTCCTTGACATCACCGAGGGGCGGCATCCCGTCATCGAACGCCGCCTCCCCCCGGGCGAGCCGTACATCTCCAACTCGCTCACCCTCGACTGCGACCGCACGCAGATCATGATGATTACCGGCCCGAACATGAGCGGAAAGTCGGCACTGCTGCGCCAGACCGCCCTTATCGCCCTGATGGCGCAGGCAGGCAGCTTCGTCCCCGCACAGGCCGCGCGCATCGGCGTGGTTGACAAGATTTTCACCCGTGTGGGCGCAAGCGACAACATATCCTCGGGCGAATCCACGTTCATGGTCGAAATGAACGAGGCGGCGGCGATACTCAACAACATGAGCCAGCGGTCGCTCATCCTCTTTGACGAGCTGGGACGAGGCACTTCCACCTACGACGGCATATCCATAGCCTGGGCGATAGTCGAGCATATCCACGAGAACGGCTACTGCCGCCCGCGCACCCTTTTCGCCACCCACTACCATGAGCTCAACGAGATGGAACACAGCTTGCCGCGCATCGCCAACTACAATGTCTCGGTCGAAGAGATCGGGGGCAAGGTGGTGTTCCTGCGCAAGTTGCAGCGAGGCGGCAGCGCACACAGCTTCGGCATCCATGTGGCGCGGCTCGCCGGCATGCCCCCCTCGATAGTCCGCCGCGCCGGCCAGGTGCTTGCGCAGCTCGAGGAGGCGCGGCGCGAGGGCGACGCAGACAAGCTCGCAGACGGCAGCGCGAAGAACGGGAAGAAGACCGCCGCCGGCCCCAAGGCTTCCAAGGCTGATGTCGCCGGCATCGGCGCGGCCAGAGAGGGTATGCAGCTTTCCATTTTCCAGCTCGACGACCCTCTCCTCTCGCAGATACGCGATAGCATCCTCCATCTCGACATTGACAACCTCACCCCATTGCAGGCACTGACCACGTTGCACTCGCTGCGGTCGCTGCTCACGGGGAAATAAACAGACACACGATGCGCAGACCTCCACTCTTCCGGCTGATGACAGCTCTGCTGTTTGCCCTGCTTCCGCTGGCGGCACTGGCCCGTCCGGCGCGTCCCGGCATTATTCCGGCGCGAAACAGCGACGGCTCTGTAACAGAGGTGCGCATCTACGGCGACGCACGCTTCTCATACATGACCTCGCCCGACAGCGCCACGCTTATGGTCTGCGGCGAGGACGGCATGGTCCGCCCTGCCCTCGGCAGCGACGGCGGCCCGCTCACGCCTGACAGCATCACGCTCTCCCGGCATGCCTCGCGAGGGCTGAAAGCCCCGGCTCGCGCCGCGAAGTATGACGAGCGCGGGCGCTCATATTTCAACACTCTTGGTCATGGGCTGCGCTCGCTCGTGGTGCTGGTCGAGTTCCCCGACAAGAAATTCAGCATGAACGACGCGCAGTCGTACTTCACGCGGATGCTCAACGAGCGCGGCTTCTCCGACAACGGCGCGCGCGGCTGTGCCGCCGAATACTTCGAAGACTGCTCCGGCGGACGCTTCTCACCGGTGTTTGACGTTACCCGCGTGGTGACGCTGCCCTTCCCCTCGTTCATGTATTCCGGCAAGCCGTATGACACCAAATTTGCCGGCATAATCAAGTACGCCGTCAGCGAGCTGTTGGGCGAAGTGGACTTCGCCCGCTACGACACCGACGACGACGGCGTGGTGGACAACATACACTTCATCTACAGCGGCTTCGGCGCGGCAGACGGCGGCAGCGCCACCTGCATCTGGCCGCACAGCAGCGTGTATGACGGCGAACTGTCGGCAGACGGCAAGAAAATATCCCCCTACTCGTGCACCAACGAGCTGCGCAACGACGGCTCTCGCGGCGGCATCCCCGACGGCATCGGCGGCTTCTGCCACGAGTATGCCCATGTCCTCGGGCTGCCAGTCCTCTCGCGCTCGCTCAACAATACCGACAACCACACGCCCGGCGACTTCTCGCTTATGGACAGCGGCTCGTACAACGGCGACGGGAACTGCCCCCCGGCCTTCTCCGCATACGAGAAATGGGTGTGCCGCTGGCTCGAATACGAGGAACTGGAAACCCCGGGACACGTTGACTTGCTTCCGGGCAAGGGACTGCGCTTGTCGCTCTGCAACGCCGACGGCCTATATCCCGACGAATATTTCATTATCGAGACCCGCGCCGCTTCCGGTTGGGACGAGTGCCTGCCGCAGCACGGCATCCTCTTCTGGCACATCAACTATGTCGATATGTTCTGGGAGAACAACACCGTCAACTGCTACGGCATCTCGCACGTCACCACCGTGCAGTGCGATGCCGGGCACGACGTGACCGCGTGGCCCGGCATATACGAATACTCGTGGATTGCGCCCGTCCCGGTGAGCCTCCTTGTCCCGGAGAACACCCCAAAGTCGATGTTCACCCCCGTGCTGACCGGCATAGTGTATGACAGCGCGACAGGCACCGGCAGCTTCGACTACGCCCTCGACGGCGAATATCCCGACTTGACAACGACAATGCCGCCGCCGGCCCGCCTCGGCGATGACACCCGTGACCTGCGCTTCGAGTGGAAGACTCTCGCCCCAGGCACGCAATACGTGCTGTCCGTATGGCGCGAGGGGAGGACGTTCCAGAAACTTTACCTGGACGGCTGTGACTACTGCCGGACTGCCGGCTCCGAGTACCGCATCTACGGCATTTCTGACACGGACTGGAACATGGGCTGGACGGCAGACCTCTACGCTGTGGACCAGCTGCCGTCAGGGATGCCTTCGGCACGTGTCGAGTTCGTACCGGCGGAATGTGAGCCGTGGGCAGGGGTCGATGACGTGCGCCCGGACGCGCTGTCCGTACGCGGCGGAAACGGCACAGTCACCGCCCCCGAAGGCGCGCAGGTATACACCTTGCAGGGCGTGCCGACAGGGCGCGACAGCCTCGCTCCGGGTGTCTACATAGTCCGCTGCGGAGGCTCTGTGGCCAAGGTCTTGGTCAAATGACAGGGCAAAACATGCTGTATAACATAATTTAATCGGGTTTGGGCAAAAAAAGTCGGGCGAGTTGTTGGTAGATCGCGATAAACTGACTAACTTTGTGGCACTTTTTTAACGGAGAGTTGAGATTGGGAAAAATTTCGCAATACGACCTGTGCCTTGCATCGCTCCCCGAAGGGAGATTTGTGCAAGACTTCAAGTGTGACGCCTCATTGTTCCGCATGATGGAAAATGAAGACGTCACCGCCGCGTGCGTGGATGTCCGCATGACCGTAGACTACCGCAACGAGTGCTACGAGCTGACATTCGCATGCCGCGGCAGCCTCGCCGTGCCGTGCGACCGCTGCCTCGACGATGTGGAAGTTCCCGTCGATACGGAATACCGCATGACGGTGCGATACGGCGAGGATTACGATGATTCCCGAGACGATCTGCTCGTGCTGCCGCAGAGCCAGACACACCTCGACGTCGCGCCGATAATATACACGACGCTCGCACTGTGCATACCCCTGCACAAGGTCCATGCCGAGGGCGGGTGCAACTCCGAGATGATGGCCCGGCTGGGCGAACACACAGCCCGCAGCGGCGGCGACGAGCCAGACGATACAGAACCAACTGAATAATAACAAATTAAAGACTATACAACAATGGCACATCCTAAACGCAGACAATCGCATACCCGCACAGCGAAACGTCGTTCACACGACCACGCACTTGTTCCGACACTCGCACTTTGCCCCAACTGCGGCGCATGGCACGTTTACCACACCGTATGCGGCGAATGTGGCTACTACCGCGGCAAGGTAGCTATCGAGAAGGCGGAAGCGTAAAACAGCAGCGTCCGTGACGGAACGCAGCCGATGTAGTGGATGATGCTGACGGCGCGGGGTGCAGGCAGGCTTTTGACCGCAGTTTGTCAACTTTCTGCTCCTCTCGCTTGTTACATCATTACTAATTACTAATACTATATCATTTCTGAATAAGATGAATGCGAAAATCAGCGGCATAGCCTCTTATGTCCCGGAGGATATACTGGACAATGAAATGCTCTCCAAAATGGTGGACACAAACGACGAGTGGATCACTACCCGCGTCGGCATCAAGGAGCGGCATATCCTCCGGGAGGAGGGCAAAGGCTCAAGCTTCCTCGGCATCAAGGCCGTCGAAAAGCTGCTCGAAGAAACCGGCACAAAGCCCGAGGACGTGGAACTGCTCATCTGCGCCACGTCCAACCCGGACTACCGCTTCCCCTCGACAGCTTCCGTAATCGCCCACGAGTGCGGAATGGAGCAGGCTTACGCCTACGACATACAAGCCGCCTGCGCCGGGTTTATCGTCTCCATGCAGTCCGCACGTGCATACATCGAAGCCGGGATATACCGCAAGATTGTCGTAGTGGCAGCCGAGAAGATGTCCAGCATGACTGACTATACCGACCGCGCGACTTGCCCGCTGTTCGGCGACGCCGCAGGCGCTGTCCTCGTCGAGCCTACTGACGAAAACGTAGGCGTCATAGACGGAGAGTTCCATGTGGACGGCTCCGGGCTGCACAACCTCATCATGATTGCCGGCGGCTCCGTCAAGCCCGCCTCGCACGAGACCGTCGATGCCCACGAGCATTTCGTCTATCAGGAAGGACGCATCGTATACAAGAACGCCGTCCGCGACATGCTGTCGTCAACCCTGTCGGTGATGAAGAAAAACAACCTCACAAACGACACAATCGACTGGCTGGTCCCGCATCAGGCAAACCTCCGCATCATCGACGCGATAAGCGACCGCATCAAGATTGACCCCGAAAAAGTCCTCATCAACATCCAGAAGTACGGCAACACTTCCGCCGCTTCGATACCCCTCTGCCTCGACGAGTTCAAGAACCGTCTGCACAAGGGCGACAAAATCATGTTGACTGCCTTCGGCGCAGGATTTACCTGGGGCGCGATGTACCTCATCTGGGCTTTTGACCCAAAAAACTGACTCGCTGCACGTCGCTGACAAGATTTTTAATGAGGACTTCCGGCACTTGGCAAACAAGCGGCGGAGTCCTCATCGCTTTTTTGCCGCCGCCTGAACAGCGCTCATAAAACAAAACCGAAATGGAACAACAGAACAACGCCACAGAAACGCTGCACCGCGCCGGGTTTGTCAACATCGTCGGCAACCCCAACGTGGGCAAATC
>DHKE01000058.1:14841-27624 GCA_002404675.1 Porphyromonadaceae bacterium UBA4702
GGGCAAATCCACGCTGATGAACGACCTCGTCGGCGAGCGCATATCCATCATAACCGCCAAGGCGCAGACCACACGCCACCGGATAATGGGCATCGTCAACACCCCCGAATACCAGATCGTGTATTCAGACACCCCGGGAGTGCTCAAGCCCAAGTACAAGCTCCAGGAATCAATGCTTGAGTTCTCCGAAGGCGCTCTCACCGACGCCGACATACTCCTGTACGTCACTGACGTGGTCGAGGACCCCGAAAAGAACAAGGAATACCTCGACCGCGTCGCCGCCGAGAAAGTGCCGGTCCTGCTGGTCATCAACAAAATCGACCTGCTCAAAGGCAACGACGACCTCGAGAAAATAATGGACCGCTGGCGGCAGCGGCTTCCCGAAGCAACAATTTTCCCCACAAGCGCAAAGGAGCATTTCAATGTGGACAACCTCAAGGCACGCATCGTCGAGCTGCTCCCCGTCTCGCCCCCGTTCTTCGGCAAAGACGCGCTCACCGACAAGCCCGCACGCTTCTTCGTTACCGAAATCATACGCGAAAAGCTCCTGCTCGACTATGACAAGGAAATCCCATACAGCGCCGAAGTCCTCGTCGAAAAATTTGACGAAAAGGAGAAGAGCATACACATCATGGCCGTCATATACGTGGAGCGCGACAGCCAGAAAGGCATCATCATCGGGCGCGGAGGAGCGAAAATCAAACGAGTCGGCATGGAAGCACGCGCCGACATCGAGCGGTTCTTCAACAAGAAAGTATACCTCGAGCTGTTCGTCAAAGTCGAGAAAGACTGGCGGAACCGCGAGAACAAGCTCCGCGCTTTCGGTTACATAGAGTAAGAAACAGCATAATCTACCCAATATACACACAATGAGCAGACTTATAGCAATAGTAGGCCGGCCCAATGTCGGGAAATCGACATTGTTCAACCGGTTGACGCAGACACGCCGCGCCATCGTAGACCCGACAGCCGGCACCACACGCGACCGCCAGTACGGCAAAGTAGACTGGAACGGCCAGGAATTTTCCATCGTTGACACCGGCGGCTGGGTAGTCAACTCCGAAGACATCTTCGAAGGCGAGATAAACAAGCAAGTGCACATCGCTATCGAGGAGGCAGACGTGATACTATTCGTCGTCGACGCCTCCAACGGCGTCACAGACCTCGACGACCATGTGGCAGCGATACTCCGCCGCTCGAAAAAGCCCGTAATCGTAGTCGCCAACAAAGAGGACATCGGCGACGCGCGCTACAACGTGGCAGAGTTCTACGCACTCGGCCTGGGCGACCCGTTCGAAGTCTCCGCAGCCAACGGCTCCGGGACAGGCGACCTCCTCGACGAGATAGTGCACGACATGCCCCAGAAGGACGACGACAGCGACCTGGAGGACAACATACCAAAGTTCGCGATCGTAGGCCGCCCAAACGTCGGCAAATCCTCACTCATCAACGCATTCATCGGCGAGGAACGCCACATCGTCACAGACATCGCCGGCACCACACGCGACTCGATATATCACCGCTACAACAAGTTCGGGTTCGACTTCTACCTCGTGGACACTGCCGGCATACGCCGCAAGCAGAAAGTCAACGAGGACATCGAATACTACTCCGTGATACGCTCAATACGCTCAATAGAGGCCAGCGACGTATGCATACTCATGATCGACGCCACACGCGGCATCGAGGGGCAGGACGCCAACATATACTCGCTGGTGCAGCGCAACCGCAAGGGGCTGGTCGTATGCGTCAACAAATGGGATTTGGTCAGCGACAAGTCCGTCACCGCGCAGAAGCACTTCGAAGACGCTATACGGCAGAAGTTCGCCCCCTTCACCGACTTCCCAATCCTCTTCACCTCCGCGCTCACCAAGCAGCGCATATTCAAGGTGCTCGAGACAGCAGCGCAGGTATACGCCAACCGCCGCCGCACCGTCCCCACCTCGCAGCTCAACACCTACATGCTCGAGCAGATAGCGCTCACGCCGCCCCCTTCCAACAAAGGCAAATTCGTGAAAATCAAATATGTGACGATGCTCAAAGACTCCATCATACCGACCTTCGTATTCTTCTGCAACCTGCCGCAATGGGTCAAAGAACCCTACCGCCGCTTTCTGGAGAACAAGATACGCAGCCAATGGGAGTTCACCGGCACGCCCATCGCCATATTCATGCGCGAAAAATAACCCGCTTTATCCCCATACAGCACGGCTTGATACAGCACGGCTCGTCATTCGCGAGCCGCGCCTTCTTTTACCCGAACTTCGGCAACCGGCATACACAAGCCGCACCAAGACATTCTCGCATTACCTTTAGCGACAGATGTAAAGACAATCAAACCGAGGCTGCTGCGGCGAGGCTCTTGAAAAATTTGAATATGTTGCGAAGTTTGACTAAATTTGCAGTGCAATACATATTCAATATTGCAGTCCATCAGGTACATCAAAACGAAGCATTATCATGACATCTGACTTGACAACCATACTTTCTTGCGCTGTTATCGCTGGCGTTTTTGCGTGGCTGCTTTGGGAAGCATTGCGTATAAAAACGGAAGGGTTAAACGCCATCGAAAATTCGCTGTCTGCAACAGAAAATCCTATAGACAATCTGAAAGGAACAAGGCTTGAATCTATCGCCAATGAATACGTCAAGTCAACAACTCATGATATAGAGGGAGTGCAAAAAAGCAATATTCCCGCATCTGAATACTTTTCAGAGTTTTCGGTTTGTAAGGCATTCCGAATTAACATGAAAATCATCGAAGCCGGAGCCGGAACGCTTGTCGGATTAGGGCTTTTCGGCACTTTCCTCGGCTTGACATTAGGCATTTCCGGTTTTGACAGCAGCACAAGCGATAATATCCAGCACAGTATCCAGACGCTGCTCAACGGAATGGGGACGGCCTTTCTCACTTCTCTCATAGGCATGCTCGCATCGTTGACCTACACCCATATAGAAAAAAAATTAAGGAACGACCTTGTGAAAGCCATTGATGACTTGACAATGAAATTAGATGACATGTACTACATCGATGACATTGACTTGTCTGTATACGAGCAACGCAAAATTGCACAAGAATCTCATGAGAAACTCACAAACGAGTTCAAATCTATTTCATCAGAATTGTTTGGCAAGTTACAGGCTTTGTTGCAATATACAAACCAGAATGGCGAACAGGTCAACATTTCAAACGCAATCCGCGAAATTTTGACTAACAACGAGGAGCAAACTACTGCTCTGAAATCATTCTCTACTGATCTGGCCTTGGAACTCAACAATGGTTTTGATGAAGCCCTTTCGCGCCAAATGCAGCAAAGGCTAATCCCGCTCATGGAGAGTGTTGATGCCACCACACGGTCTGTAGTTGAGCATATCGATCAAATGGCTCTCAGCGTTTCAAATCCAGCGACAGAGATGATAGAACGTGTGATCAAGGATCTCAAAGAGAACCTTGCAGACGTAATGAAAGAGTTCAAGCAATCCATTTCAGGCAACACCACAGCGGAACTTGAGAATTTAGCCACGACCATTGGATGTGCGACCAAAGCAATGGGGGATATTCCGCAAAATATGGCTGCCATCACTGAAACCCTCCAATCAACCATAACGAAAATGAGGGGTTCGATTGCAGAGATGGCAAGCTCTTCCACAGCAGCCAATGCCTCAGCGATGAGACAGATGCAGGAGCAAATTGCCTTTGCGACATCATCGATAAGTGAAGCAATTGCGCAGGTGAAAGACGTGATGACCAATATCACACTGTCATCAGAACAGTCTTCAAGAGACCTGATTGCCAATATGGCGAAATCTTCCGATGAAACTAGCCAGTACATGCGCTCTGTCATGGAACAGGTCGTTGAGGCAATGCGCTCTTCTGTAGGCGCAATGTCAACCGATTTAGCCAGTCAACAAACAAACCTGCTCGCCTTGCAGCAAGGTGCGACAAGCGAAGTCAAAAGAGTGGTTTCGGAACTTAGCGAAGCATGGAAATTGTCTTCTGAAGCAATTATATCTCAAACGGAAAGTTTGCTGTCAAGATTTGACGCCTCCATTGAGCGGATGCAGGCTGCTAACAGCGCAGTAAGCGGTACAATGAACCTGTTCCAGCAAACGCAAGCCAGCATCTCTGGGACGACATCACACTTACAGACAATAAGCGACGACATGAAATCCGCGACAGCACTGTTCCGGCAAGGACAGGCAGACTATAACCGCAGCCTCGAAAAAGTCCAAACTGAAACTGAGGCAAAACTCAATGACGTGATGAAACTTTTGGAAACAGCCGGCTTCACCTCTGGTGAATATGCCGCCAAATTTGAAACAATCAGGGCTGGACTGGGGCAAATATTTTCACAAATTCAGGCCGGTCTCAATGAATACAGCAGATCGGTGCGCTCTTCCATACAACGTTACCTTGACACCTACACTACAAGCCTCACAAACACAACGGATGCACTGTCTTCAACCATTCAACAGCAGAACGATATGGTAGAGCTGCTCGTTGACACTGTCAACAATCTCAAGCGCTGATGAAAAGAAAACGAATTTATTCGGACAGCAGTACCGAGAATGTATTTGCCCTGTCAACGGGAGACCTTATGGCCGGACTTCTCTTCATTTTCATCCTGCTGTTGATGGGAGCGTTGCTGCAAGTTCAGGAAAAGGCTGAGCAAGACGAGGAAATTGTCAAGAGATACGATCAAATCAAGACACAGTTATACCTCGACTTGCGGGAAGAGTTCAAAGACGACCTTCCAAAGTGGAATGCCGTCATAGACTCAACTCTCTGCGTTCGGTTCAAAGAGCCAAAATTCCTTTTCGACAACAATCAGGCAGTCCTTAAGCCGGAATTTAAGGAAATCCTCAACGACTTCTATCCTCGATATATTGCCATTCTTAACGAGCCTAAATACCGGGACAACATCGAAGAAATACGTATTGAAGGACACACGGACAGCAATGGAGAGTATTTTTACAACATGAAGCTTTCACAAGACCGTACGCGGGCGGTCTTGGAATACTGCATGGGACTCATGAAAGACAACCAAATCGAGTGGGCAAAAAAACTCATAACAGCCAACGGCCTTTCGTCCAGTCATCCGATACTCTCAAATGGGAAAGAGAACAAAGAACTGTCGCGTCGTGTCGAGTTTCGCGTGAGGACAAATGCCGAAAAACAACTGGAAGAAATAACCGAAAAAAGGAACATAAAATGATGTACGATGCTTTTGGGCTGCTGAATCTAAATGCTGATGTCATTTCGAATTACGCTTTGCAAGCAAGGGAGATTGGGAACGACTATGAAGCAGTGAGAATCCTCGACCGTTCCAATCACAGACTTCGTGAAATCGCGGGCAAAATGCAAAGCGACGGCAAACGTCCTGATTTTGGCAAGCAGTCTGTCAATGCGGTTATCGAAAAGTTCATGAGGAACTTAGAAATCGGATTCGAGGCTTGGACTCCGAGGGAACTGCGCGTCTTGTCATATTATTTAGGAAGCATACCAGCATCTCAACAAGCATTTGAATACGCGCTCTCTCTGCTTGAGAGCAACTGGAGAGACCTGTTCATAAACGGTTTGGTTTTCTACCTGATGAATTATTGGAACACATGCCCGAAATCCAACAGATGTAATGTCTGCGAAATGCTTAAGCGACACCTTGGCGGATACAAAGGCAAAGTAAAGAGATATGTCCAGCTACGCAACATGTCTGACATATTCGACGACGCAGGTCCAATCCGGCTGTCCTCACTTCTGATAGCCAAAAAACTGCCTGTGGAGGATGCTCCCATACCATTAGGGTTCAAGCGTTCTGCTTTGCCTTTCCCGTTCTTTTCAGATGTTATAGTCAACTTTGTCAAGAGAACATCGCTATATGATTTCGACGCAATGGAAAGTCTTCTCTCCGCCAGACATTCACTCGACAGAACGAAGAAGTTGATATACGCTTATATGATTGAAGATGCGGAAAAACGAAACGACAACGCACTCCAGTCCAACGTCAGTCGTTCTGCCCTAAGGGTCTTAGGAGACATCGGCTTGTCCTCCACATGGGCACCTTTCTCTGGCGCGACTGATGTGGAAAAAGAACTCTTGATAAAAGCAAAAGAACTGGTATGCGCTTGGGCTGCCCGAAAAAGCGTTGAAGCGTTTTTTGAGATCTGCGTACAAGATCCGCGCCGCAAAAAATGCTGGTTGAAATATGTACTGAATGTTTCAGACTTCCGCATTGTCGGATCAACATCAACCCATACCAAACTGCTTAGCTACCCAAGCATAGCACCATTGCTCAAGAACAACTTTATAAATACAAACTCCAGAGTCTCTGCCACTGCCGCCCTTGTCCTGTTCATACGAGACAAAGTGTTTGTCGAATTTTCAGATATTGGGTCACTGTACATCTACAATTCTTCTCGGAGCCTTGTCAGAAACATCAAAAACAAACGGTTTGTCGAGTCTATTGCGGACTTGAAAGCCCCCTCGATTGGCATAGCCGTTGAGAAAATATCGTCATGGGGCTATGAATACAACGAAGAGGGCAGGCTGACGCATCGCGGAGACTGGGAAGACCGGTTTTCCAAATGGATGAAGAACAAGATGGGAATTTCTGCCGGGCAAAAATTGAATTATGCAGCACCTTCATCCACTATAGAGCTGAGTATATTTTAAACAGCGTCTGAATTATGCTTATAGTCGAAAGAAAAGACAGCGGGTATCTGTTCAATGTTGAGTACAATGGTTGCCGATTGCATTTCAAAGAGTGGGATGCAACGGATGCCTGCATCTATTATATGCCGCTTTCCAACCTTGTTGACAATGGCTGTGCGTCATTTAGCAAAGAAGGATGCTTAGTCCCATTTGACTCACTTCAATATTTGGAAGAGGAAGACCTTCTGTTACTGGGCATTCCTCCCCAATACCCGTATGCTATACGATTGAGGAGCGAGGGCGATTTCAGGAGTCCCGGTTTCAAATACCACATAGATTTCATGACGCATTTCCCTGATGGGGAAATTCTGCCTGCCATAATATTTGGTACGGAAATAAACATCCGAGACGGCAGAAAATTTACACTCTCTCACCAAGAATATGTGTTCCTGAAGCTGGCATGTCGATATAATGAAGTCGAAGACGAGGTTAAAACCTTCGAGTTCACTCTTCGCAAGTTTGCAGAAATAAAACAAGCCGCTCTCGAAGCTGAAGTTCACCTTGACCCATACCTTGAAAATGAGGACGTTTTTGTCCCTGACACCATCAGGCTTGATTTAGGCCGCGATGGCGATGCTCTTACTGTCTTGCCCGCTGTTGATATTGGCGAAAAAGAAAAGTTCTCGAACATCTTTGACCGCCAACGCAAAATCCTTGAAGCCTACCCCATTTCAGATGCAATGGGCAAAAGAACACGAATTGTCTTGACAGACAAGCAGAAGGAGAACTTGCAGCCGCTCAAAAGTCACAGGTGCAGATACTCCGACCCTAAAGAGATTCAAGAAATCATCGAGCATCCGACAGAATATTTTGACCCTGACCAGTTTGACATCAGTTCATTCTATAGCGAAAGAGTGATTGACCTCGGGTTTTACAAGCCTAAATTTTACCCATTCGTATCACCATACAAGTCGGTGTGGATCGCAGGAGCAAATATCGAGCATCCTGCAGACGGCACGTCCAAGATAACTGTCGGAACAGAATCTGAACTCAATGAACTGGAAAGAGTCATAGGAGAAGCCGTCAGCAAAAACTCAAGCGTATGCATATACAGGAATACGGAATTGGGCATTGACGATGCACGGCTGTTAGCCGAAATGGCTCGTGCTCAGATTGCCAATCCCCATTCCCCGGTCAAACTCACCGAGGACCCCGATGGCAAAAGAGTCCTTATCATTGAAGAAAATGCCGAATCAACAGGCTATAAAACAGGAAACCAAGATCTGAGCCAACAGGGCAAATATACATTTTACCCCAATAAAAATCTCCGCAATAACTTTCCGCTAAAAACGCATCAGGAAGAGGGTGTGGCGTGGTTACAATACCTTTATGGAGAAAAAGCCCCCGGCGGTTTAATGGCAGATGACATGGGTCTGGGCAAAACATTGCAGATTTTATATTTCATTGATTGGCATTCACATACGCATCCGAATCATAAGCCATACCTCATAATCGCACCTGTTTCGCTAATCGAGAATTGGCAAAATGAATATTGCAAATTCTTCAAATCGCCAATGAGAATTTCCGTATTGTCTTCTGGCCGTATTTCTCGAAAGTTTGATCCACAATCCATTGAAACATTAAGGAACTGCGAAATAATAATGACCAACTACGAAACTGTCCGGAATTGCCAACTGAATTTCTGTGCAGTTGACTTCGACATAATTGTTCTTGACGAGGCTCAAAAAGTCAAGACTCCAGGGACAATGGTTACAAATGCCGTAAAGGCATTGAAGGGGACATTCCGTATCGCCCTGACAGGCACGCCTGTAGAAAACACCCTGCTTGACCTATGGTGCATTATGGATTTTTGCGTTCCTGGACTATTAGGCAATGCAAAAGAATTTGCCCAAAAATTCCAAACGCCCCTGCGAAGTCCTGACACTGACCTAATCTCTTTGGGGAATGAAATCCGTAAGTTTTTGGGCGTATATTTTATCCGCAGGCTGAAATCAGATGTCGCCAATGACTTGCCAGAAAAATTTGAGATCAAACAACCTGTCGATATGCCAACAGTGCAAGACAAGGCATACCGCCGCGTGGTCAGTTCATATACGTCTGGTGTGCCAGGGCATATGCTTGTCACAATTTTGGGAATCAGGGAAGTCTCTGAGCATCCGTACCTTCATGACGGCACACTGTCAACACACAGCAGCGAAGAGCTAATACTTAACGCAGCCAGATTGACAGCTGCTGTTTCATTTCTCGACCAGATCCGGACAAAAAAAGAAAAGGCAATAGTATTTGCCGAGCGGAAGGAGACGCAAAGAATGCTACAGCGAGTTATTCGCGATAAATATGGCTACACCTCCAAAATAATAAACGGGGACACTGCGGCCACATCATCTGCAAGAAAACAAACACGCCAAGGAGCGATTGACGAGTTCCAAAGCAAACCTGGATTTGGAGTAATAATCATGTCTCCGGTAGCAGCTGGCATGGGGCTTAATGTAACCGCTGCCAACCATGTGATTCATTACAGCAGGCACTGGAATCCAGCCAAAGAGAACCAAGCGACAGACCGTGCCTACCGCATGGGTCAAGAAAAAGCTGTGTATGTATATTACCCGATGGCAGTAAGCCCTGATTTCAAATCTTTTGATGAAACATTGGACGAACTCCTCAGCAGGAAATCGAGCCTTGCGTCTTCAACCATATTCCCAACCGAACGAGTTGAGGTTAAGCCAGAAGACTTTGAAAGCCTTCTAAATATCTAACCGTCATACACCAGTCAAACAACTACCAAGCGGCACGCGAAACAAATAAGATATGCAAGACCATGCGGCCAATCGCCCCAAGAAATATGACCTGTCTAGTGCCAGCTGCGGCGAGGCTCTTGAAAAATTTTTGAATTCGCCGATGCGTTACCCTGTGCCACTTGTTGAAAATCGCAACTTGCTGAAAGCAAGCGTTTGATTTTGGGTGGCCCGGAACGCATCGAAGTCAGAAATTCTTCCGGATTTTGCTGCGCTCCCGTGTCTCCATGCTGTCAGGCGAGGTCTTTGGTGTCGATGATTATGGTGACGGGGCCGTCGTTGACGAGTTCTACCTGCATGTCCGCGCCGAAGCGGCCGCGCTTGACGGGCTTGCCGACGGCCTCTTCCATCAGTCGGCAAAACTCCTCGTAGCCGGGTATTGCGGTGTCATGCCCTGCAGCGGCTATGTATGACGGGCGGTTGCCTTTGCGCACATTGGCGGCGAGGGTGAACTGGCTGACGGCGAGCACTTCGCCGCCCACGTCACTGACGCTGCGGTTCATCACGCCGCTGTCGTCGTCAAATATGCGCAGCCGCGAGCATTTCCCCGCCATTTTCTCGATGTCGGCGCGGGTGTCGCCTTCGACTATGCACACGAGTATCAGCAGCCCGTGCCCGATTTCTGATATTTTCTCGCCGTCGATAGTGACGGAGGCGCGTGATACGCGCTGCAGTACACATTTCATGGTCGTGTCAAGCGTAAATGGTCAGTTTCACTTCCGCGCTGCCTACGTCGAGGCGGCACTGCGCCCCTTCCACGAGGGCGGCATTGATGTCTGTATGCCCCACTGGAAAGCCGAAGGACACCGGTATGTCGATGCCCCGGCGCGTCAGCAGCCGGTCTATCATCTCCTCCATGCTGCTGTGGTTCTTGTCGGGGGTGTATTCTGTGAACGCCCCCACTATAAGGCCGGCGGCGCGTTGCAGCGAGCCGGAGAGTGCGAGGCGTGTGAGCATACGCTCCACGGCGTACACCTTTTCGGCGATGTCCTCGATGAACAGCACTGTCGGTGTGCCGCTGCTGACGTGCAGAATGTCATACGGTGTGTCTGCCAGTCCGTTCAGCACCGCAAGGTTGCCGCCGCGCAGCTGCCCGTCGGCAGCCCCCAGCCGGTTGAGCGGGTGCGCCGCGCAGGTATATGAGATGTCTGCCGTTGTGGTCAGCGCGTTGAGCAATGCGCGGGTATAGGCATTGTCTGCGCCGAGTGTCGTCAGGTGCTTTGCCATGGGGGCGTGCAGCGACATTGCCCCCGCGTGCAGCATCATGGCATGCAACGCACTAACGTCGGAGAAGCCGATTACCCATTTCGGGTCGGCGGCGAGCATCTGCGGCGGAATGCTATCTATCAGGTGTACGCAGCCGTAGCCGCCTCGTGTGCAGAGTATGGCACGCACCTGCGGGTCGAGGTATGCCTCGGTGAAGTCGGCGAGGCGGTCTGCTGCCGTTGCGGCGAATGTGCCGTCTGCCGGCCCTTTGGCGTGCGGCATGACGCGCACGCGGTAGCCCGCGCCCTTGAGCAGCCGTGCCGCGCCGTCGATGTATTCCTCGCGGACAGTCGTCGCCGGCGAGATTATGGCTATGGTGTCGCCCGGCCGCAGCGGTCTGGGACGCATCATCATGACACAGCCACCGTTATGCCGGCGCGGCGTATGCGGTCGGCTATCCGTTCCAGCTCGTCATGCTCCACCTTGACCAGGTTCTCCTCTGGCGTGGAGCGGTCGAGGCTGTAGAGCATCACCTCGCGAGGCTTGATGCGCTGGTATGCCTCGATGAGCGCGTCGATTTCGGCATCGGTGGTGTTGTCCACGGCCTTGCCGTTGTGCTTGCCGCGCAGCATCATCGTCTGTATGATGCCCGTGCCGGCAAACCGGCACAGCCCCTCTACCGCCTTGGCGACTGTGAAGCTGCGCTCCGTGGGGTTGTCTATCAGCCGCATCGTCTCCTCAACGGCCGAGTCGAGCTTGAGAATGTTGTTGTCCACCTTGTCGAGGGCGGATGCCACTGCGGGGGTGAAGATGCGCGTAGAGTTGGTCAGCACAGACACTTTTGCCTCGGGGTAGAACTCGTCGCGCAGGGCGATGACTGTATCAACGATAGCAGGGAAGTCCGGGTTTATGGTCGGCTCGCCGTTGCCGGAGAATGTTATCACGTCCAGCTTCATGCCGGCGGCGTGCATCTCCGCGAGCTTGCGCCGCAGGTCGTCCTCCAGCTTCTCGCGTGTGGCTAGGCCTGTGGTGCCTGTGCCCTGACGGTTGTAGCCGGCTTCGCAATAAATGCAGTCAAACGTGCACACCTTGCCGTCGTCCGGGGCGAGGTTTATCCCCAGCGACGTGCCGAGGCGGCGGCTGTGTATCGGCCCGAAGACCGTGGAATGGAACAATACTGTCTGGTTTTCTGCCATGGTGTCCTATTTTTCTGCAAATATAACGCTTTTCCCGCTTTTCTGGGCATGATACAGCCAAACTGCCGTCAAGGTCGGGACACGCCGTGCCGTGTCCGAAAGGCGACGAATGCGTATGTTGTTGAAATGCAATGAGTTTGAGCGGACACTTCCGCGCCGTGTCCCTACTGCACTGCAAACTTTTGGCGGCAGCGGCAAATCTGTTAATGATAATTATGCACGGCGGATTAGGCAGGTCGCCGATTTGTGATTAACTTTGCATTGCAAGTGCGGGCCGCTTGCTCTCAATGCAAAACAACATAACATATCAACGCGAAACAAACAACGGACAATATTATGGCAAAGAAAAAAACAGGAACCGCCTCCTCGGCGCGGATAAGCGACACTTCCGAGAAGCTGAAAGCTCTCGACATGGCTATGGCACATCTGGAAAAGGATTTCGGCAAAGGCTCGATAATGCGCCTCGGCGACGACTCGGTCCAGGATGTCGAGGTCATCTCTACCGGCTCTATCGGACTTGACTACGCCCTCGGCGTGGGCGGTCTGCCGCGCGGGCGTGTCACAGAGATATACGGCCCCGAATCTTCAGGCAAGACCACCCTTGCGATACATGTGATTGCCGAGGCGCAGAAGCAGGGCGGCATCTGCGCAATCATCGATGCCGAGCACGCTTTCGACCGTTTCTATGCCGAAAAACTGGGCGTGGATGTCAACAACCTCTGGATAGCGCAGCCCGACAACGGCGAGCAGGCTCTCGACATCGCTGAGCAGCTCATCAATTCCGGCGCGATTGACGTGCTTGTAGTTGACTCTGTGGCGGCACTTACGCCCAAGGCGGAAATCGAGGGCGAAATGGGCGACAAGAACGTCGGTCTGCACGCCCGCCTCATGTCGCAGGCCATGCGCAAGCTCACCG
>DHKE01000058.1:27694-30505 GCA_002404675.1 Porphyromonadaceae bacterium UBA4702
CACCTGCTGCATATTCATCAACCAGATGCGCGAGAAGATCGGCGTGATGTTCGGCAACCCCGAGACTACCACCGGCGGCAACGCCCTGAAATTCTACGCCTCTGTGCGCATCGAGATACGCCCCTCCTCGCTCATCAAGGACGGCGAGGACGTAATCGGCCGCGTCGCTAAGGTCAAGGTGGTCAAGAACAAGGTTGCGCCCCCGTTCATGAAGGCCGAGTTTGACATCATGTTCGGCGAGGGCATCTCCAAGTCGGGCGAGATACTCGACATGGCTGTCGAGCACGGCATCATCAAGAAGTCCGGCGCATGGTTCTCATACGAGAACGCCAAGCTCGGCCAGGGACGCGATGCCGTCAAGCGCGTCATAGCTGACAACGCGGAACTCGCCGACGAACTTGCCGACAAGATACGCGCCAAGCTCAAGCAGGAGCGCGACGAAAAGCACGGCACTACGGCTGCGCCTTTCAACCCCTACCTGCCCAGCAAGGACAACCAGCGCGTAGAGGAAGAAGTCCCCGCAGACGAAGGCCTCCCGGTCGAGGACGACCCCTACGACGAGGACTTCAGCGTCGAAATCGAAGACTAAGCAACAGCATACTGGGCTGTCATTGCAGGGACACGGCGTGCCGTGTCCCTGCAATGCTGAAAAACAGTCGTGGGTGCGCTTTCACGGCGCACCCACGATATGCTATGAGGCCGGAATGTCGATGCGGGTTAATACCCCTCTGCGCATAATCGGAGTTCTCGGAGAACTCTGACAAATGCGCAAATAAAAAGGCAGCCGCGTCTCGCGACGGAGCTGCTCTAACCTGCTATGAAGAATTGTATCTTATTTTCAGCGCATTTGTGCTAGGTTACGAATGACTTCTTTGGCAAATTTCGTGCCACGTTTCACGGTGCAGACAGTGCCAGAGGCCGGCGACTCGAGGCGCATACCTTGTATGTCGTAGTATTCCACTGGCGTATCATCTGTCATTTCCACCTGATTTACATCAGTTTGCGGCAGACGAAGCCCGAAACTTCCAGACGTGTTGACCCACCAGATGTTGCCAGCGTATTATGACGGCAGCTTTATGCCGATTGCCTCTTTCGGGAAACCAATGACACCCTGGTCAATTTTGCCAAGGTATTTGGCATACTCTATGCGCGTTTTGCCAAGCATCATCTCCTCGTATGCCATCGATGTGAAGTTCTGGGGCAGGGTGTTTATGAGGCTGTCGGCAGCGAGAGGATGGTCTGCAATATTGAGAGAGCCTCGGCGGTCGTGGTCACGCCGTCGACTACCATTGAGCGTTTGCCGCGCACCTCGCGCAGGTTGGTGCGGCGGAAGTTCAGCTGCAGGTATGTCAGCATGCGGCCGAAAGCCGCCGACTGGTAGTACGCCTTGTTGTCGTCGCGGACGAAATAGAGGTACATCTTGCCGGCCTTGAGGTTGATGCGCTCGATGCCGAGGCGCACGGCGGCGCGGCGCAGCGGCACGATGCGTATAAGTTCCTCGGTGGTTTCGGGTATCGTGCCGAAGCGGTCGATTAGGTTGTCGCGGAATGTCTGCATCTGCTCATCGCTCTCCATGTTGTCGAGCTGCTGGTAGAGCGAGATGCGCTCGCCTTCCTGCGGCACGTATGAGGGCGGGAGCATGAGTTGCAGGTCGCTTTCCACCTGGCAGTCGGCGACGAACTCCTCCTCCTTGCCTGCGGCGGCATCGGTGAACGTGTCTCCGAACTCCTCGGTTTTCAGTTCCAGGACAGCCTCTTTGAGTATGCGCTGGTATGTCTCATAGCCGAGGTCGGCAATGAAGCCGCTCTGCTCGGCGCCGAGCAGGTTGCCGGCGCCGCGTATGTCGAGGTCCTGCATTGCGATGTGTATGCCCGAGCCGAGGTCGGAGAAACTCTCGATGGCCTGCAGCCGGCGTTTCGCCTCGGCGGTGAGGGGGAAGCCCCGGGGGGTGAGCATGTAGCAGAACGCCTTGCGCGAGGAACGCCCCACGCGGCCGCGCAGCTGGTGCAGCTCGCTGAGGCCGAAATTCTGCGCCGAGTCGATGATTATCGTGTTCACGTTGGGCATGTCCACGCCGTTTTCCACTATTGTGGTGGAGAGTAGTATGTCGTATTTGCCAGCGGAGAAGTCGCAGATGGACTGTTCGAGTGTTTCGGGCGGCATCTGCCCGTGGCCTATCACTATCCGTATGTGCGGTATAAGCCGCTCCAGATGGTTCTTCAGGTCATTGAGGCGGTCTATGCGGTTGGCGATGAAGAAGACCTGCCCTCCGCGGCTCACCTCAAAGTTGATGGCCTCTGCCACGATGTCGTCGCTGAAGGGGGCGACGTTGGTGACAATAGGCTGGCGGTTGGCCGGCGGCGTATTGAGCGAGCTGAAGTCGCGAGCGCCCATTAGCGAGAACTGCAATGTGCGCGGTATGGGGGTCGCGCTCATGGTGAGCGTATCCACATTGACTTTCAGTTGCTTGAGCTTGTCTTTGACCGCCACGCCGAATTTCTGCTCCTCATCGACGACGAGCAGCCCGAGGTCTTTGAAACGGACGCTCTTGCCGATGAGCTTGTGCGTGCCGATGACGATGTCTATCTTGCCCTCCGCCAGGTCGGCGAGTATCTGTTTGGTCTCTTTGGGCTTGCGTGCGCGGGAGAGGTAGTCCACACGCACGGGCATGTCTTTGAGCCGCTCGGAGAATGTCTTGTAGTGCTGCATGGCAAGGACGGTCGTGGGCACGAGGACGGCGGTCTGCTTGTTGTCTGCAGCGGCCTTGAACGCGGCGCGAACAGCGATTTCGGTCTTGCCGAAGCCCACGTC
>DHKE01000058.1:30553-80978 GCA_002404675.1 Porphyromonadaceae bacterium UBA4702
CCGAAGCCCACGTCGCCGCATACGAGGCGGTCCATGGGGCGCGGCGATTCCATGTCGGCCTTGACAGCCTCGACAGCCTTGACCTGATCGGGCGTATCCTCATACTGGAAGCCGGCCTCCAGCTCATGCTGCATGTATGTGTCGGGCGAGAAGCTGAAGCCCTTCTCCTCGCGGCGTGCAGCATAGAGCTTTATCAGGTCGCGGGCGATGTCCTTTACGCGCGTCTTGGTGCGTTCCTTTATCTTGTTCCACGCGCCTCCTCCCAGCTTGCTGACACGCGGCGGCACGCCCTCCTTGCCACGGTATTTCGACAGCTTGTGCAGCGAGTGTATGCTCACATAGACAGTGTCGTCGTTCTGGTACACGAGCTTGATCATCTCTTGGGTGACATCTCCCATGGGCATACGCACCAGCCCGGCAAACCGCCCGATGCCGTGGTCGATATGGACTATGTAGTCGCCGGTCTCGATGCGGCTCAGTTCCTTGAGGCTCATGGCCAGCTTGCCGCTGCGGGCGCGGTCAGAGCGCAGCTGGTAGCGGTGGAAACGGTCGAATATCTGGTGGTCGGTGAACAGGCACACGCGGTTGAGCGTGTCTACAAACCCCTGGTGCAGCGTCGATTCCACCGGCGTGAAGGGGATGTTGTCGCCGCGCTCGGCGAATATGGTGCGCAGACGCTCGTTCTGGTGCGGATTGTCGCTGAGTATGAAGAGCGAATACCCCTCGGCGAGCAGCCTGGAGAATGACTCGGAGATAAGCTCGAAATTCTTGTGGTACAGCACCTGCGGCGTGCAGTCGATAGTCACCGTTGCCGAGGGGCGGAAATCCGGGGTGTCGGAAGCCGCGCCGTACTGCACGATGCGGAATGACTTCAGCCGCGAGATGAACGCCTCTGCATCGACGAGATGCCGCGTTGCGTCCGCCTCCCCCTCGCCGCTTTCGATGACAGCCTGCGAGAGCTGCGTGGCGCACACTTCGCGGATGGAGGAAAGCGTCCACGCCACTGACTGGCAGTAGACCACGGTGGCATCGGCGAGGGTGTCGAGCAGCGAAACGCCCTCTGCCTGTTCCTGCGTGTTGGCGGGGACTACGGTAGCAGCGTTGCAGCGTTGCTCCGACAGCTGTGTCTCGACATTGAAGGTGCGTATGGAGTCTATTTCGTCATCGAAAAAATCGATGCGGTACGGCAGCTCATTGGCGTATGAGAACACGTCGAGTATCGAGCCTCGCGAGGCGAACTGCCCGGGTTCGTAGACATAGTCTACGGAAACGAAGCCGAGCTCGCGGAGCCGGTCGATGCAGTCCTGGCGCATGCACTTGTCGCCGGTGGCAAAAGAGAGGCAGTTGCGCTCCATAGCCTCCGGCTCGGGGACTTTCTCTGCCGCTGCTTCGGGATAGGTGACTATCCAGCGCACCGCGCCCCGGCGCAATGCCTCGAGCGTCTCGGCGCGGAGTATCTGCGAGGGCGGGTCTGGCTGTCCGTACTTTATGTGGCGGCGGTAGCCCGAAGGGAACAGAGCCACGCTCCCCTCGCCGGCTATTGCGGCGATGTCGGTGTACATATATGCGGCAGCATCCGCGTCGTTGGCGATGACGAGAGCCGGGGCGTGCCTTTTCTTCAGCGAGGCTATGACAGCCGCCGGCGCGCTGCCGGCAAGTCCGGCAATGGCGAGGCTGCGGCACGAGCGGTCGGAGATTGCCGTGTCGATGGCTGCGATGCGTGCCGGTGTCATGAACCGGCTGATGGCTTGGCCCAGTTGCATAGCGTCTGTTTATTTCTTTGCCGAGAGCAGCTCCTTGTAACGTGCCGGGTCGTTGAGTATCTCAATGGCGGTCTTGACCCCTTCGTCCGTCTTGAGGAGCTGTATGTGCAGTCCGCGAGTGTAGTAGTAGCGTTCCACTATCTCCATGGCAAGATATTCCGATATTTCCTCGCGTTTCAGGTCCAGGTCGCTCTGCAGGTCATGCGTCAGAGCCTTGGCAAGCTCGTCAAACTGGCGGCTGATGTCGTCGTTCATATATCCCTCGACCTCGGCTGTCTTGCGCAGGTTTTTTATGCCCTCCTCGCACACCTTGTCATACTTGAACCTTTCGGGGTCGATGAATTGCTTGAAGTCCTCGTATATCTCGTCGGTTATCACAAACTCCTCGGGTGCGCAGATTGTGTCGTGAGTGTTGGCGTAGCGATTGGCGTAATCGAATATCCAGTTGTCGCGCACCAGGTTGTATATCAGACGGTTTCCCTCGCCCCAGTCGATTTCGACATCGGGCTTGAGGCCGCCGCCGTCACGCACTTCGCGTCCGGCGCGTGTGTGGAACACGTTGGTCAGCGAGTCTGGCGTGCGTGTGGCATATCCGTTTGCGTCGCGGTGCGAATAGTCGAGAGCCTGAATGAGGCGCCCCGATGGGATGTAGTATTTCGCGGTCGTATACTTGAGCAGTTCGTTGTAAGGGAGCGGCCGTGTGGTCTGCACAAGCCCTTTCCCGAAACTGCGGCTGCCGGCGAGCACTCCGCGGTCGAGGTCCTGGATTGCGCCGGCTGTCACTTCAGAGGCTGAAGCCGAGCCGTCGTCTATCAGCACCACGAGAGGCACATTCTCCAGCAGCGGACGGTGTGTGGTCTTGAATATTCGCTCCTCCTTCTTGCCGCGAGTGCGCAGCACCTCCGTACCCTTGGGGAGGAAATAGCCGAGTATGTCAATGGCGGCCTCCAGCAGCCCGCCGCCGTTGCCGCGCAGGTCAAGCACTATGCCGCGCAGGGGCGCGGTGCGTGTCAGCTCCTCTATGGCTGCCTTCACCTCGTCGGCCGACTTCTCGATATACTGTGTGAGGGTGATATAGCCGATGCCGTCTGCCACCATGCTGTAGTACGGCACGGAGGGGCTTTTGACCAGTGCGCGGTCAAACGTGAACGAGAGTATGCTGTCCGTCACGTACGGGCGTTTCACCTGCAGCGTCACCGATGTGCCGGGAGTGCCGCGCATCATCGACACTACCTGGTCTGAAGTCATCCCCCGGGTGGAAGTGGTGTCTACGCGCAGTATCTCGTCGCCGGCACGCAGCCCGGCACGAGCCGCCGGAGAGCCCTCAAACGGCCCGGATATGTATGTCGCGCCGTCGCGGTAGAGTATGCTCGACCCGATGCCGCCGAACTCGCCGGTGGCCATGGTCTCGAAGTTCTTCCGCTCCTCCACGTTGTAGTATTCGGTGTAGGGGTCGATGGTGTACATCATCGTGTTGATGGCGGCATCGAATGTTTTGTCTATGTCGATAGAGTCCACATAGTTCTGCTGCAGCTCGTTGATGATAGCGGAAAAGGTGTTCATCTTGCGGGCCAGAGCAGCGTCTGCGCTCTTCTGCGCCGAAACTATGGCGGTGGGGACTATGAGGGCGGCTATCGCGGCAAATGCGGCATAGCGCAGTCTTGGTGTCAGCATGTTTTGTCGTTAAAATGTGTCTGTTCGGTTTGTTTCTCACTTGTGGGGATAGTCCACGGTGTAGTGCAGTCCGCGGCTCTCCTTGCGCTCCATGGCCTGGCGCATGATGAGGTATGCCACGTTGATGATGTTGCGCAGCTCGCACAGCTCGCGTGAGGGCTTGCTCACCTTGAAGAGGCGTTCCGTCTCCTCGTAGAGGATGTCGAGGCGGCTCCATGCGCGTTTGAGGCGCAGGTCGCTGCGCACTATGCCCACATAGTAGCCCATTATCTGGTTGACCTCCTTGACGCTCTGGGTGATGAGCACCATCTCCTCGGGGTGCGCCGTCCCCTCGTCGTTCCATTCGGGGATGTCGTTGCGCAGGTCGTATGCGGCGATGTTGGCAGAGGCGTGCTTGGCAGCAGCGTCGGCGTATACGACAGCCTCGATGAGCGAGTTGGACGCCAGGCGGTTGCCGCCGTGCAGCCCGGTGCGGCTGCACTCGCCCAGGGCGTACAGCCGCTTGATGGACGACTCGCCGTTGAGGTCAACGGCAATGCCGCCGCAGAGGTAGTGCGCCGTCGGGGCGACGGGTATCATGTCGCGGGTGATGTCGATGCCCAGCGATAGGCACTTCTCGTAGATGGTGGGGAAATGGCGGCGTGTCTCGTCGGGGTCTTTGGCGGTCACGTCGAGGTATACATGGTCCGTGCCGTGGAGCTTCATCTCCGAGTCGATGGCACGCGCCACGATGTCACGCGGCGCGAGCGACAGGCGCGGGTCGTATTTCTGCATGAACTCGTTGCCGTCCAGGTCGCGCAGCACTGCGCCGTAGCCTCGCATAGCCTCCGTGATCAGGAACGAGGGGCGGTCGCCCGGGTGGTACAGTGCCGTGGGGTGGAACTGTATGAACTCCATGTCGCGGACAGTGCCTTTGGCGCGGTAAACCATTGCTATGCCGTCGCCGGTGGCGATGAGCGGGTTGGTAGTGGTGGTGTAGACAGCGCCCACGCCGCCGGTTGCCATGACCGTGATGCGTGCCAGGAACGTCTCGACCGCGCCTGTCTGCTCGTCAAGCACGTATGCGCCGTAGCAGCAGATGTCGGGGGTGCGTCGCGTCACGGTGCGCCCCAGGTGGTGCTGCGTGATGATTTCCACGGCGAAATGGTGCTCGTAGATGTCTATGTTGGGAGTTTCCTTGACGCGCTTCACGAGCGACATCTGTATCTCCGCGCCCGTGTTGTCGGCATGGTGGAGTATCCGGAACTCAGAGTGGCCGCCCTCGCGGTGAAGGTCAAATGTGCCGTCTTCCTTCTTGTCGAAGTCCACGCCCCAGGCTATGAGCTGGCGTATCTGCTCCGGGGCTTCGGTGACCACCTTGCGCACCGCCGCCGGGTCGGAGAGCCAGTCGCCGGCGACCATGGTGTCATGGATGTGCTTGTCGAAGTCGTCGAGCTCGAGGTTAGTGACGCTTGCCACGCCTCCCTGCGCGAAATACGTGTTGGCCTCGTCGAGCGTGGTCTTGCATATCAGGGCGACCTTGGCTCCCGTGGCTGCCACTTTCAGGGCAAAGCTCATGCCGGCGATGCCTGAACCTATCACTATGTAGTCGTAACTGTGTGTCATTGTGAATGAGTGTGTTGTCTGTCTTGGGTTTCGTGTTCGGGTTGTGGACGGGCTACAGCGCTCCCTGCTCTATGAGTATCGCCACACGCTCGATTATGGCATCCTCGTGGTTGCTTTGAGGACGGAAATCCACCTTCATGTTCATGCCGAAGAACCGGCCGAAGGTCTGCCAGAAGCCGGCGCGGAACGAGCCGAGGAAGGCCTTGACGATGTTGTATGACGACTGGTTGGTCTCACGGTTGATGAGCTTGAGCATCATCTTGCCCTGCCCTTTGGTCATCTTCTTGATGACCGGTTTGTATTTCTCGAATATGTCATGCTCGAGGCGTTTCAGGTGCGCCTCGCGCTGCTTCTTGTCGGGAATGGTCTGTATGTACTCGTATGTTTCGCACAGCGTGCGGTACGCCAGCTTGGCATAAGGCAGCGTCTTGCGCACGTCGCGCACTGTCCGCCAGTAGAACTCCTCCTCCTTCTTGTTTTTGAACACCATTGGCGGGAACACGTACACGTTGCGTATGTACGTCATCACCACATTGTCGCCGTATTCGTCCACAAACCGCTTGTAGCCTGTGTACACCTGCACCTTGATGCGCATATCGGGCAGCTCGTTTCCGTCGGTGGCAGCGGCAGCGTGGTTGTCGGTGGCGAAAACAAGTGCGAGCAGGAAGCTGAAAAGTATGGCGGTACACCTTTCCATATCAAGAGAGTAACGGACGCGCTATCAGGAATATTGCGTCAGGGCCGTAACGGAACAGGTAGTGCAGCACGGAGAGGCGCATGGCATCTCCCGAAGCCTCGGCATCGTACTGCGCGGCATAGCCGGCCAGACGGCTGCGGGTAGCGGCATCGGCGGAGGCTATCTGCCGGGCGAGCGCGTCGAGATGCAGGTGGCGGCGCACTGCCGCGTCGATGCCGGCGGCGATGTCTGCCAGCCGTGTGAGCGAACGGTCGCCCACCGTGGCGAGTATTTCGGGCGCGAAGTGGGGGTAGTAGGGCGTGCGCCCGTATGCGGCATTGATTGCGCCGAGGTGGACATGCCGCCAGTTGCGCGAGTCGTCCACTTCCAGCGTCTCCGGGCCGGCGTGGCGCAGTGCGCCCGCGCCGCCGCGCACCGGCACGGAGAGCATGCCCCCGCCGGCGGCTGCGTCGATGTATGCGCGGTTCCAGCGGCCGCGCTCCGGCACAGCCTCACGGCCGGTGATGCCGGCGGCATACCACCCGATAGACGCCATGTACGGTATCATTTCACTTGTGCCTTGCCGGGGTTCGGGTCGCGCAGTATGCGGCCGAAACGTATCTTGCCGTCCAGCCAGCCGCGCTCCTCGTCGAGGCTGATGGCTATTATGGCCGGCGAACCGATGATGTGGTCTTCCGGGACGAAGCCCCAGTATCGCGAGTCGAGCGAGCGGTCGCGGTTGTCGCCCATCATCCAGTAGTAGTCCATGCGGAACGTGTAGTATTCCGTCTGCTCGCCGTTGATGTATATCTTGCCGTCGCGCACCTGCAGGTCGTTGCCCTCGTAGGTATGTATCGCACGCTCGTACATCGGCAGGTTGCTGGGCGTCAGGTGCAGCGTCACGCCGCGCTTGGGTATCCAAATCTCGCCCATGTTGTCGCGGGTCCAGGGATAGCCGCTCCCGAGGGGGAACACGCCGCCCAGGTCAAACAGCCCCGAGGCCGCCTCACGCACGAGCGGCCCGCTGACTTCCGGCCACTTCTCCACCTCCTTCTTCATGTCGGCGGTGAGCGGCACGTCATAGAATGTCTCGCCGTTCAGCGTTACCGGCTTGCGGTCGTCGGCACGCACGCCGAGCTCCTGCCACTTGCTGTCGGCTATCGGGGTGCGCACAGTGACGATATAGTTGAACTGCACGAGCGGCGCATTGTGTATCTCGCGGCCGTTGATGTACACCGTATCGTTGCTTATTTTCAGCCGCTCGCCAGGCAGGCCTATGGCCCGCTTGACATAATTCTCGCGGCGGTCAACCGGCCGCCATACCACTTCGCCGAACTGCTGTGGATTTTCGCGTATGTACCGGCGTGGGTCGGCGATGCCCTTGCTGCGCAGGCCATAAACTATCGAGTAATAGTCCGGGTTCTGTATCTTGAGAGCTACGGTGTCGCCTTGCGGATAGTTGAACACCACGATGTCGCCGCGCTCCACGGAGCGGAGGCCCGGAAGGCGGTGGTATGCCAGCTGCGGCCGTTCTATGTAGCTCTTGCCAAGCCCGAAGGGGAGCGTGTGCTGCGCCAGCGGGAAATGCAGGGGAGTCTGCGGCACCCGGGGCCCGTAGACGTATTTGTTCACCCACAGGTAGTCGCCCACGAGAAGCGACTTCTCAAGCGACGACGAGGGGATGTTGTACTGCTGCCCTATAAACGAGAAGACGAAATACGCCAGCACCAGGGCATAGACGATAGCGTCAACCCAGCTCATTATGGAGCGCACAGGCCCTTTCTTCTTTTTCCACCAGGTCCAGGGTATGTAGGAGGTTATGTATATGTCAGCCAGCAGCAGCCACAGCGGCAGCAGCCAGGCGTTGCCCATCCATATCACCCACAGCAGGAATATCACCGACACGATGCCGAACCGTATCCAGCGCGTGGTCTTGACGCGCCGCAGCCGTCCCATCAGTGACTTGTCCTCGACGGCAGCTCCGGGGCGTGCCGCTTCCTTCATTATTTCTGTCATTGTTCTGGTATTATCTCGTTAAACATGTCTGATATGGCGTACAGAGCCGCCGGGCGGCCGGCAAGCCATTCGGCGGAAAGCACCGCGCCGAGGGCGAACCCGCGCCGCGAGTGCGCCGTATGCGTCAGTTCGATGGTGTCCTCGGCGCTCCGCCACGAAACCGTGTGGATGCCCGGCACTTCGCCGTCACGGCGGTAGCGCACGTTCAGCACGTCCTCCGCCAGCGGTATCTCGCTTTCCTCCCAGCGCGTCAGGCGGTCGTCGGCTGCTATCATCTGCTCCGCTGTCGTTATCGCCGTCCCGGAAGGGTGGTCGAGCTTATGGATATGGTGCGTCTCCGTCACCTGCGGACGGTACTGCGCGAAACGGCTCATCAGGCGCGTCGTGTAGCGGTTGACAGCCCAGAACAGGTTCACGCCCACCGAGAAATTGGTGGCATACATCGCCGCCTTGCCGTGCTGCGCCACAAGGCTCTTCACCTCGTCCAGGCGGTCATGCCACCCCGTAGTGCCGCACACCACCGGTATCCCCGCCGCCAACGACGCGGCTATGTTGCCAACCGCCGCCGTGGGAATGCTGAACTCTATCGCCACATCAGCCGAGGCAAACTCGGTGGAGGCGAACTTCCCCTCCTCGCCCACGTCGATGGTGCATACTATATTGTGGCCGCGCTCACGTGCCACCTCCTCAATGATATGGCCCATCCGGCCGTATCCTATGATTGCTATATTCATTTTTTCTTCCGCTTTTGTGCCGGCACGCCGGCTGAGTTATACGAAATCCTCGCCGAAGCGCGTCTTAACCTCGTTGACCACCTGGCGTATTTGCTGCTCCTTCTCCATGGGGTACACCATCAGCACGTTCCCGCTCTGGGCCACAATGTAGCCGTCCAGCCCGGAGGCCACAATGATCTTGCCTGCGTCACAAGTGAACACGCTGTTGGTGCAGTCAGTCTCGAGCGCCTCGCAATTCTGCGTCACGTTGCCGCGCTGGTTGCGCGGCGAGATGTCATACAGCGCCTTCCACGTGCCCAGGTCAGTCCACCCGAAATCCACCGTCTTGACATACACGTTGGAAGCCTTCTCCATTATGGCGTAGTCTATCGAGATGTTGTTGGCGTTGGGGAACTGCGTGTCGATGAACTGCATCTCGCCCTCCGTGCCGTAAACGCCGGCGCCGTCCTCAAAGAGGGCGGCCATCTCCGGCGCGTGAGCGCGGAACGCCTCGAGTATCGACGACACTCGCCACAGGAACATGCCGGAATTCCAGTAGAACTCGCCGGAGCTGACAAACAGCTTCGCCATCTCGAGGTCTGGCTTTTCGGTAAACGACTTCACGCGGCGCACGGCAGGGAAGTCCTCGCAGAACGCGCCAGTCTGGATGTAACCGTAGCCCGTGTGCGGGCACGTCGGCTTGACACCGAGCGTCAGCAGGTTGCCCGTAGCCTCCACATATTCCAGCCCCTCGCGTATGTCGTCGCGGAACTGCTCCTCGCGCATGATTAGGTGGTCAGAGGCCAGAACGACCATCGAAGCGTCCGGGTCGAGAGCCTTGATGTGGTTTGCAGCCCAGCAGATGCAGGGCGCAGTGTTGCGGCGAGCCGGCTCGCAGAGTATGTTGCCGCGAGGCAGGTCCGGCAGCTGCTCGGCTATCATGTCGGCATACTGGCGGTTGGTCACCAGCAGGATGCGGCTCATGTCCACCAGCGGCAGTATGCGGTCTACGGTCATCTGAAGCAGCGAGCGTCCCGTGCCGAAAAAGTCCAGGAACTGCTTCGGCTTCTCCTGACGGCTTACGGGCCAGAAACGCGACCCGATGCCGCCGCACATTATCACGCAATATCTCATTTCTCAGTCTTTGTTTTGTCTTGTCTGTATTTCGTTTCAGCCTCTGCCGCGCTCATGCGTCAGCGTCAGCCTTGAACTGGTATTTCACGCCCTCGACCACATTTATCATATAGTCGCCGAGCTTCTCCGCCTCGCCTATCAGGTCCATGAAGAATATCCCCTCCTGATAGTCATACAGGTGGTTGTTGATGTTGTCTATGTTGGCGTCACGCAGGCGGTTGCGGTAATTGTTGATTTCCCGCTCCTTGTTGTACGCCTTGATGATGAGCGAGTCCGAGGGGGTCTCCATCTCGCGCAGCAGCTCGAGCATATTGTCCATGGCCTCCTCCACCAGGTCATACATATTGTCAATCTCGTGGATGATGCGGCCGTCCAGCTTCACATGGCAGCGGTCGCGGCGGTCGAGCGTCTTGGCTATGTTGTAGCAACCGTCGGCAATGGACTCGATTTCCGAGATGACACGCAGCATGCCAGCCACACGCATCTTGCCTTCAGGCGACAGCCGACCCTCCGCAACATGGTTAAGGAACTTGCCTATCTCTATCTCCATGCGGTCTGAGATGTCCTCATACTTCTCAATGCGGCTGTACACTTTGACATACCGCTCGTCATTGTTGTCAGTATGTATCATGTCACGCGCCATGTCGAGCATACGCTTGACACGCTCGCCGTAGACTGCTATCTCCTTCTGAGCCTGCGTGATGTCCAGCTCCGAAGCCTTAAGTATGCCTCGGCCGATGAACTTGAGCGAGAACTCGTCCTCCTTGTCCCGCTTGTGTGCTGGCATGAGCCAGCGCACCGCCTTGACATACAGTTTGGTAAACCATATCATGATGCCGAGGTTGATGGTATTGAACACCGTCGGGAATATCGCCAGGCCCAACGCCACAGAAGCCTGTGCGTATGTGGTCAGCCCGCCGGCGGGTGTGTGCAGGCGCGAGGGGGCTATCCCTGCCTCCTGCGCACGGGTGATGTCCATAGGGTTGAGTCCGTGGAACTCCGCCGTGATGCCGCCCACAAGCTCCATGAACGGATAGAACACGCACAACGCTGCCACAGACCCTATTACATTAAACAGTACGTGCCCCATTGCAGTCCGTTTGGCTGCAAGGTTGCCGCCTAACGATGCCAGCACCGGCGTTATAGTCGTGCCGATGTTGCCGCCCAGGACTATCGCGCAGCCGAGCTCGAAGCTTATCCACCCCTGCGAACACATGATAAGCGTAACAGCAAACGTCGCCGCCGAACTCTGCACAACCATCGTGATGATGACTCCTATGGCGAAGAATATCAGCACCGAGCCGTAACCCATCGATGTATAGTCGGCCATCGACTGCAGCAGTTCCGGATTTTCCTGCAAGTTCGGGACAAAGCGGTTTATAAGGTCCAAGCCCATGAACAACAGGCAGAAACCTATCAGGAACTCGCCCAGCGACTTGACCGAGCTGCGCTTCATGAAAAGCATCGGCACGCCTATGGCAAGCAGTATGATGCTGTAGTCGGAAATGTTGACTTCAAACGAGAAAGCAGAGATGATCCACGTAGTGAACGTGGTGCCGACATTCGCGCCGAAAATCACCGCCATGGCCTGTTGCAAGGTCATCAGGCCGGCGTTCACAAACGACACTACCATCACCGTCGATGCGCTCGAACTCTGGATAAGAGCCGTTATCGCCATGCCCGTTATCACGCCCATGGCACGGTTCTTGGTCATGACTCCCAGAATGTTGCGCAACCGGTCGCCAGCAGCCTTCTGAAGGCCCTCACTCATGACTTTCATGCCGTAGAGGAACAGGCAGACCGCACCCAACAGGCTGATGAAATCAATAATCGAATAATTCATCTACATTTCCGTTTGTCCCACGCTCGGCATTGGCTGCTCGTCGCAGACACTGTTTCAATGCGCGAATTTAACACATTTTTCTCGTTCACCACCTATCTTCCCCCATAAAAATCCCAAAGCCAGTATCCGACGCCCTTGACAGCTTCTTGTTCTCGACCCCAAACTGTGTGTTTCTATTTGGATTGTTCATGGGATTCTGTGGTTAAGGGCGTGCATTTCAGCATTTTTTAGCCCGGGGGTATTGACAAGGGGGCGGCGATGTATTATCTTTGCACTCGCCGCTCCGTTGAGCGGGCTTTGCAACCCGGCGGATGTCCGCGTACGCTGCCGGCAATGCCATAGCGGATGAAAGACAGAAAGGAGTTCAAAATCTCATACCTCGCTGCTCATCTCACCACCATCGTCTCTGTGACCTTGGTGCTGCTGATGATTGGCATCATCGCCTTTGCCGGCTATGCCGCGCGGCGTGAGACGCAACGCCTGCAGGAGCAGATTGAGGTGAGCGTGGTGCTGCAGGACAGCATCCCCTCCGCTGCCGTGGACTCGCTGCGCAGGCTGCTCGCCGCGAAGCCGTATGCCGCGCGCACGGCAGTGATCACTCGCGAACAGGCGATGCGGGAATGGAACGAGGAGACGGGCGAGAACCTCGAGGAAGTGCTTGGCGTAAACCCGTTCTCGCCGGAAATTTCCGTCAGCTTGCGTGCCGGCTATGCCTCGCCGGAGGGCATAAGGGCCATAGCTGCCGAGGCGGGCAAGATGAACGGCGTGAGCGAAGTCGCCGTCCCCGATGCCTCGATGGTCGAGAGCATGAACCGCAACATCGCCGGGCTTGCCGGCGTGCTGGGGACGATAGCGGCGGTGATGCTCGTCATCTCGTTTGTGCTGATCAACAATACCGTCCGCCTCGCCATCTATGCGCGGCGGTTCACCATACACACCATGCAGCTTGTGGGCGCGACGGATGGGTTCATTCGCCGTCCGTTCCTGCGCGACAACCTGCTGAACGGCATCGTCTCGGGGCTTGCCGCTTCGGCGATGTTCGGGCTGTCGTTGTGGGCCGTGGAGTCTGGCGGCATGTCTGTGGCTCTAATCTCCGGGGAATGGCAGGTGGTGTGTGCCATTGCCGGCGGCCTTACGGTGATGGGTGCGCTAATCTGTGTGGCGGCTGCGGCGATAGCCACGCGCAAGTACCTGCACGCCGACTACGGCGAGCTGTTCCGCCAGTGAGCAGTGATTTGTGTAAATGCTTAAACAGAAACAAGATATACGACAATGATATGACAATGATGATGAAAGACCTCCCTACGGAGGAGGAGAACAAGAAGCCCGCAGTGACGCGGCCTTTCGGCAAGTACAATTTCATCTGCATGGGCGTATGCCTGGCTATGATAATCATAGGTTTCGCCCTCATGGCGGGCCCTGGCAGTTCGGTTGAGGGCGGGTTCAACCCCGACATTTTCAGCACGCGCCGCATCGTGGTGGGGCCGCTGGTTGCGTTCCTCGGTTTCCTGCTCATGGTTTTCGCTATAATAGTCAAGCCGGCGACGTTTGAACGCCTGCTGGGCAAAAAGGGAAAGGAGCAGTAAGCAATGGACTGGTTGCACGCGCTTATACTCGGCATAGTCCAGGGGCTTGCCGAATATCTTCCGATCAGCTCGAGCGGTCATCTCGAGATATGCCGCGAGCTGCTCGGCGTGGATATGCCGTCAGACCGCATACTTCAGTTTGACATCGTGGTTCATGCCGCTACGGTGCTGAGTACCATTGTGATACTGTGGCGCATGTTCTCCGGCCTGTGCCGCTCTTTTTTCACATTCCGCCGCGACGACAATTTCTACTATGTCTGTAAGCTGCTCCTGAGCGCGGTGCCTGTGGGCATCGTGGGTGTGTTCTTCAAGGACCGGGTGGAGCAATTCTTCGGCAACGGGCTGCTGACTGTTGGCATCTGCCTGTGTGTCACGGCGTTGCTGCTTTGCTTCGCGCAGTATGCCACGGCACGCCGCGCCTGCGGCGGCAATGAGCGCGGACACGAGGTGACATGGCGTGATTCGGTCATCATAGGCTGCGCACAGGCCGTGGCGGTGCTTCCGGGCCTCAGCCGCAGCGGCACCACCATAGCCACAGGCCTCATACTCGGCGACAAGAAGAGCAGCGTGGCGCACTTCTCGTTTCTAATGGTCATAATCCCGATACTCGGCGAGACGCTGCTCGACCTCAAGGACATACTTTCGGGCGAAGCCGGCGAGGCGATACCGCTGACTTCGCTCGCCATAGGCTTTGTCGCCGCGTTCATCGTGGGCTGCTGCGCCTGCAAGTGGATGATTTCACTGGTGAGCAGGGGGAAGCTGATATGGTTTGCCCTCTACTGCGTCATCATGGGCATAATATGCATAGCGTGGTGACATGGACTTGGTAAGCGGCGAAATCATCTGCATAGACAAGCCTCTGGGGTGGACGAGCTTTGACGCGGTGAAGCGTCTGCGCGGCGCGGTGCAGCGCCGTCTGGGCGTGCGCAAGTTCAAGGTCGGCCATGCCGGGACGCTCGACCCTCTCGCCACGGGGGTGCTGATAGTATGCACCGGACGTGCCACGAAACGCATCGAGGAGCTGCAGGCCGGCGACAAGGAGTATGTGGCAGACCTGTGCCTGGGCGCGACCACCCCGAGCTTCGACCTCGAGACGCAGGTAGACGCAACCTTCCCGGTTGGCCATATCACTGCCGAGGGGGTGGAGGAGGCTCTCGCCTCGTTCCGGGGACACATAATGCAAGTGCCGCCGGTATTCTCTGCCGTCAAGGTGGACGGCAAGCGCGCGTACAAGTTTGCGCGTCGCGGCCAGGAGGTGGAATTGCGAGCCAAGCCGCTCGAAATCAAGGAGCTGGAGACGCTCTCCTTAGGCCGTGACGAGGAGGGGCGGCTGACACTGCGCATCCGCGTGGTATGCGGCAAGGGGACGTACATACGCGCCCTGGCCCGCGACATCGGCAACGCCCTCGGCAGCGGAGCGCACCTCACGGCATTGCGGCGCACCCGCGTAGGCTGCTACCGCGCTGACAGCGCGCTGAGCATAGACCAGGCCATAGAGCACATTTCAACCGCCGAGCTGACATTCCCCGAAGGGTATACCCAGCCGGCGAGCAACTGACAGACATACAAACAACATCAAAAACAACCAGTAACGAAACTGACAAGAATATGAAGCTATCACAATTCAAATTCACACTGCCTGAGGAGCTAATAGCGCAATACCCCTCGGAAAACCGTGACGAGTGCCGCATGATGGTCGTCAACAGCAAGACCGGGGAGATAAGCCACCATATATTCAAGGAGGTAATAAACTATTTCGACGACGGCGATGTGATGGTTTTCAACGATACGAAAGTGTTCCCGGCCCGCCTCGAAGGCACCAAGGAGAAGAACGGCGCCAAAATCGAGGTGTTCCTGCTCCGCGAGCTCAACCCGATGAGCAAGTTCTGGGACGTGCTGGTGGAGCCGGCGCGCAAGATACGCATCGGCAACAAACTCTATTTCGGCTCTGACCAGGCTCTCGTGGCAGAGGTAATCGACAATACCACCTCTCGCGGCCGCACGCTCCGTTTCCTCTATGACGGCGACCATGACGAGTTCCAGAAATCTCTCTACGCTCTGGGCAAGACCCCCCTGCCAGACTACATCACCCGCCCCGTCGAGCCCGAGGACGCGCAGCGGTACCAGTGCCTGTATGCCCGCAACGAGGGCGCGGTCATGGCACCTGCAGCTGGTCTGCACTTCAGCCGTGAGCTGCTGAAACGCCTCGAAATCAAGGGTATACAAAAGGGATTCCTCACCCTGCACTCCGGACGCGGCAACTACCGCGACATCGATGTGGAAGACCTCACCAAGCACCGCATGGACTCCGAGGACATGACCGTAGATGAGCAGCTTGTCGATATGGTCAACGCCGCCAAGGACCGCAAGAGCCGCGTCTGCGCCGTCGGCACATCCACCATGCGTGCCATCGCCAGCTCGGTCTGCATGAACGGACACATCATGACCTATCAGGGGTGGACAAACCGGTTCATATTTCCTCCGTATGAATTTACAGTTTGTAACGCAATGATTTCTAATTTTCACATGCCTTACAGCACCATGCTGATGATGGTCGCCGCATTCGGCGGATATGACACAGTGATGAAGGCATACGAGGTCGCAATAAAAGAAAAATACCAATTTGGCGCATACGGCGACGCGATGCTCGTCTTGAAGTGACCTGTTGTGCCAGTTCTGGTAAATATACGAGGCGGTGTGCGAATTTAACGCACGCCGCCTCGCTTTGCATTGATACTGTATGCCCAATGTCATCATACTGCGCTCGATATGTTCCCGGCAGTGTAGGGACACGGCGTGCCGTGTCCGCCGAGTGATAAACGCAATTGTTTTGATTTATAATGACTTTGCTGCGGACACGGCACGCCGTGTCCCTACTATGGCAACGCAAATCGGTCGGGAGCTGACGCGATGTGTCTGCGCATGATGGTGCTTCGAATTTTAACTGTGGCAACGCTGCTTGAATTTTATTTGGCTGATTATTTTGGCGGTTTGAAAAATCTTACTAACTTTGTGGACAAATAAAATACCAAAGTAATTCTATGATAAAAAAGGTACTGATTACAGGCATTGCGGCATTGATGCTCGCATCCTGTGCCAAGGACGACATTCCGGCCAAAGGCGAAGACTTCTCGCAAGACCCGGTGAGCGTCTTGCTGAACCAGTATTGTGCCAAACGCAAGAATGGCACACGAAACATCCTTGCCGGCGTCGATGTGCGCAACATCGAGCGGCACTACTACACAATCAGCGGTGACGGTGTCTGCGAGGTCAGTTCCGACACTCGTAGTGCTGGGGATGAAACCACTACATTTGAAATCGCACGCGCCGATTTCGAACTCGACGGCAGAAAAGGCTACGCATACATCTGCACTCACCCCAAGGCTGAAGGAGTGTATTTATACACCGACAACGGCGTAATCACCGACACTGTCGAGAACAAAGGGCTTGCCGGCATGATCGGGGCAGTGCCGTATGCAGCTGGCGGAATAATCGATGCGGGCGGCACTCAATTTCCAGACACTGTTTCTCAACTGAATCCCAATCTTAATATCACCATAGGTCCCCTCCTGCGCACTAAATGGGGACAACGCAAGCCGTACAACGATTGTGCACCCAGATGTATTTGTTCTGAATGTGACGGAAACGATAACTGTGCAATAGGTTGTGTGACAACCGCTACAGCGCAGACTATAGCTTATTGCAAGCGCTTTTCTGGCACATTCTACGGTAACAAGAATTTGCCTTTTGCAAAAATGACATCCAAGCCCTTTGCTTCACAGTTGGATAGTGCTACTCGAATTCGCATTGCTCCATTTTTTCACGAGGTGGCATTGTGTTGTCAAATCCAATTCAAGCATTCCTCTAGTTCTACCTTAAAATCAGCCTACCAATATTTGGTGGATTTGGGTTATACCTGCACTTTTAAGGATAAAATAGAGGCGATGCGGTTGTTTGAGAATATAACTAAGTATAAAATTCCACAGATAATTGGAGGCACGGGCAAGTCTGGAGGTCATGCTTGGGTAATTGATGGTTGGCGGCAGATTGACGGCAAGGTTGAGTATTACAACAACTGGGGCTGGAATGGCTCATCTGATTGCTGGATTGACAGTAGCTTGTTAGGCACGTCAGAGACAGGCTATGATTTTAGTAAAAGTTTGCAAATGATCAGCATAACAAGATATTGACATGAACAAGATTTTGAATACAACAAGCACCATAGCCGTATGCGTTATAATTGCAATGGCACTTAATTCCTGTGGGAATGATTCTCCGAATGTTGGACCGATAGGTCCAGACATTGAAACACTGGGGACTCCTGCTAAAAACAACCGGTATATACTGGACGACTATCATGCACAGGACATCGAAATACCGATAGGGTATGACGAAAATGGGCACGGAGAACGGGGAGGCTTTGAGATCAATCCTAGTAGTTATCCTGAGGAGTATTACCAATGGGAAGCTGGGGAGGCTTACATAAATAATGGAGCTACATACTATGAGGACGATAATTATTATGCGCCTCCTGAAAGAATAGGTGAAAACGAATGGCGAAAAGGTGAATATACGTTTACCAAAGTCATCCGTGACGGTGTGACGTACCTGCGTGTTCATCTGCCGGAAAACACTGGTTATACAGTATGCAATATCGACGTGCATATAGAGATATTTAAGGAATATGAGTATGAACCCGGCTCATATTATTGTTGGGCTCATTGTGCTATTCGTATACAACACTATCCGCAGGATACTACGAAGATACGGTACAAGAAGCACACCTACGAGTCTGCCGTATCGGAAGATGAGAACGGCAACATGGTCTACGAGGATGCACAGACTGCCGAGCTTATGGCAAGTCTTGCCAACCGTGACGATATCGAGACTGTTGTCATTGGAGATATGATATATCTGTTTGACAGCGAGGACATGAAGTCTGACAAGAAGCTGCGCAAACTGTTGCGTGGCGAAGCACCGACAAGGTCAGAAGTAACTGGCAATACCGGTGTTGGCACATACGCTTCCGAAGGCAGCGCGTTTGCCAATATGAACGCTGCTGATGACGGTTTTGCTATTCTTTTTGATGACAAGTATTACACCGACACTCGCTTTTGGGGCAATTTTAATGAGGACTATTTCTCATTCTTAGATATTCCAGATATGGAAACAGTCGGGCTAAATGACAAGGTGTCGTCATTGGCAGTGGCATACGAAGGCTCTTCGTCGGATATTTGCTTTGTGTTGACTGTGTGGGAAGATAAAAGCTACAATCATGGCGACAATGATCGTACAAAGCACAGAGTCAGTTTCATAGCGACCTCCCAAAACCGTAGAACATGCGTTGGCAACTTGAAGAATGTGCCGTGCATGCACTCTTCGAACTCATGGAATGACCGCATTTCATCCATTTCCATGCACTACGGCAATACCGGCATCAACCTGAAAGACTATTGAGTTGTTTGTTGACAAATATATCGTTATGAAACGAATAGCATTAACCGTGTTGTCAGCATTGATGCTGGCAGTGTTCGCAGGGCTTTTCAGTTCTTGCGATAAGGATTCTGGTCCTGATTTTCGTCCGCCATGGGGCTATGCTGCAGTGTACTATATGGGCACGAGCAGCGAATCAAACAACATCGACTATACAGAGCAGGATTTTGAAACGGAAGTGACATTGTCGCGGCAAACAGATGAGTTTGAGGATGCGGTCATACTTGAGCCAAACCAGTATCCTGCGGAGTTCTACCAATGGAAGCCAATCGGAGTGCGCATCGACAAGGGTGCTGTGTATGAGTGGGAGAACGACCACAAAATCGAGCAAGTCGGTGACGGAAAATGGAAATGGGGCGACTACACGCTGGAGCGTACAACCCGCAATTATGACGGCGCGTCGATGCTCAAAGTGCATTTTTCTGAAAACAAGGACTATACCATACGAAAACTGCATATCGATCTCGACATAGACGCTGACACTGAAAATGGGAATGAAGGCAGCGACTGGAATCGATACTGGTATTTTGGCACAACCATCGTTATAAACCATTACCCCAAGCAGTAATGAAAGGGTGTAGATGAAGCGGGTTGTAATCGCCGGGGCATCGTCAGGCATCGGGCTGGCATTGGCGGAGGCTTTCGCCTCTCGCGGGGTGTGCCTCGGCGTGGCTGCCCGCCGCTCCGCGCCGCTGCGCGAGTTGCAGGAGAAATATCCTGACAACGTCACCGTGGCGGAGATAGACATAACAGACACTGATGCCGCCGGACGCCTCTGCGCTCTTGCCAGGGAGGTCGGCGGCATGGACTATTACATACACGTTGCCGGCATCGGCTATGACAACCCCACGCTGTCGCCGGAACGCGAGGCGGAAATCACGGAGACCAACGCCGTGGGTTTTGCGCGTATGGTGAGCGCAGCCTACCGCTGGATGCGCGACCATGGCGTGCGCGGACACATAGCAGCCGTCACGTCGATAGCGGGGACGAAGGGGATCGGGAGGATGTCGGCATATTCCGCCTCCAAGCGGTTCGCCTCGACATACCTGACTGCGATAGAGCAGTTGTCGCGTGCTGAAAGAGCCGGCATCTCGTTTACCGACATACGTCCCGGGTGGGTGCGCACGCCGCTGCTGCACGAGGACAAGGGCTATCCCATGGAGATGACCGTCGGCAGGGTGCTTCCGCGCATCATACGGGCGATAGTTCGCCGCGAGCGTGTGGCAGTGGTGGACTGGCGGTGGCGGACAGTGGTGTCGCTGTGGCGTATGGTGCCTGACCGCGTGTGGGTGCGCATGGCGGCGATTGCCGACACGCTTTCCGGCCGATGAGGCGCCGAGGACGTGCGGCACGGGCGTTTCCGTATGTGCCGATTTATTGTTAACTTTGTGCCTATGGAAAAGAAGGACTGCCTCACTGCCGCTTATTACACGCTCGGTTGCAAACTCAATTTTGCGGAGACCTCGACTGTGGGCAAGATGCTCGCGGAGAGGGGCATATCGCGTGCCGCAGAGGGCGACACGCCTGACGTGTGTGTGGTCAACACTTGTTCGGTCACGGAAACGGCAGACAAGAAGGGGCGGCACCTTATCAAGCGGCTGGCCCGTCAGTACCCCGAGGCGGTCATCATCGTCACCGGCTGCTATGCGCAGCTGAAGAGCGAGGAGGTGGCATCCATCGAGGGGGTGGACATAGTGGTAGGCGCGAATGACAAGCTGCGCATAGCGCAATACCTCGACACCTGGCTCGAGATGCGCCGCCCGATAGTCGATGTGTCGCCTATGGATGCCGGCACGCCGTTCATGCCCTCGTGCGAGCGCGGCGACCGCACGCGCTATTTCCTGAAGGTGCAGGACGGCTGCGACTATTTCTGCACCTATTGCACCATACCATACGCACGCGGACGCAGCCGCAGCGGCTCTGTCGCCGACATCGTGGCGCAGGCTCGCCAGGCAGCCGCAGCAGGCGGCCGCGAGATTGTGATAACTGGCGTGAACATAGGTGATTACGGCAAGGGGACGGAACACACATTCTTCGACCTGATACGCGCTCTCGACGCTGTGGAGGGGATAGACCGCTTCCGCATATCGTCGATTGAGCCCAACCTGCTCACCCCGGAGATAATACGCTGGGTGGCGCATGAGTCGCGGGCGTTCATGCCGCATTTCCACATACCGCTGCAGTCCGGCTCTGACAAGGTGCTGCGGCTGATGAACCGCCGCTACGACACGCGCCTGTTTGCCGACCGCATAGCCACGGTGCGCAGCGAGCTGCCTGGTGCGTTCATCGGCATCGACATAATGACCGGCGCACGCGGCGAGGACGCGGCGGAGTGGGAAAAGTCGTACAGCTTTGTGGAGTCGCTGCCGGTGACGCGGATGCACGTGTTCCCGTACAGCGAGCGTCCCAGCACGGCGGCGTTGCACCTGGGCGGAGCGGTGGACCAGCATGAGAAGAATCTGCGCGTGGCCGCGCTCAACGCGCTCTCTGAAAGAAAGCTGCAGTCGTTCATCGCCTCGATGACTGGCACTGTGCGCCCTGTGCTGTGGGAGAGCGCACATGCCGGCGGGCGTATGCACGGGCTGACGGACAACTACCTGCGTGTCAGTGCGCCGCTCGACGCGAAACTCATCAACACCGTCACCCCGGCATTCTTGCATGGGGCGGACACGCAGAACCCTGACATGATAAATGCCGTTGTAAAATGAAAGAACTCGCAGTAATAATACTCAACTGGAACGGCGAGGCGCTGCTGAAACAGTTCCTCCCCACGGCGGCGGAACATACCATAGACGAGGACACCGACCTGATAGTCGCCGACAACGGGTCTGACGACGGGTCTGTGGCGTGGATGCAGCGCGAGATGCCGCAGATACGCATTATCCGCCTGGACCGCAACTACGGCTTTGCCGAGGGGTACAACCGCGCCATACGCGAGGCGGGCTACAAGTACTCGCTGCTGCTCAACTCCGATGTCGAGGTCACGTCCGGGTGGACGCGGCCGCTGCTGGCATTCATGCGCAAGCATCCTGACGTGGCGGCGGTGCAGCCCAAGATACGCAGCTTCCGCCACCGCGAGATGTTTGAGTATGCCGGGGCGGCGGGCGGCTACATCGACCGTCTGGGCTACCCGTATTGCCGTGGGCGGCTGTTCGACTGCGTGGAGCGCGACGAGGGGCAGTATGACGGCGAGCCGGCTGACATCTGCTGGGCTTCCGGGGCTGCCCTGATGGTGCGCACCGACGAGTACTTCGCTGCCGGCGGGCTGGACGCCGACTTCTTCGCGCACATGGAGGAGATAGACCTCTGCTGCCGCATCCACGCCCGGGGCTGGCGCATCTGCTGTGTCCCGGACTCGATGGTGTTCCACGTCGGCGGCGCGTCGCTCGACAAGTCCGACCCGCGCAAGACATACCTCAACTTCCGCAACAACCTGTTGCTGCTGCACAAGAACATGCCCCGTCGCGAGGGGCGCAAGCTGCTGTTGCGCCGCCGCTTGATGGACACGCTGGCGTTCATGATGTATGCCGCCAGGTTCAAGTTCCGCCACGCCGCCGCCGTGCTGCGGGCGCACCGTGACTTCCGCCGTATGCGCCGCAAATACACCGACTTGCCGCAGCACGAGTACATGTCGCGCCTCCCCGGTGCGCAGCGCAACATCATTGTGGACCGTTACCTGCGAGGCATGAAAAAATGACGACACAAAAGAACACCTATAAAAGCACCCGTATATGTCTGATTACAAACCGGTAATATTAGTAAGCAACGATGATGGATACCTTGCGCCGGGAGTCCGTGCGCTCATAGAGATGCTCGAACCCTTCGGCCATGTCATAGCCGTATGCCCCGACGCGCCTCGTTCCGGCCAGTCGATGGCGATAACGGTCAACAATGCCATGCGCATCATCCGCGTCGAGGACTACGGCATCGCCGAGATGTACCGCGTCAACGGCACGCCCGTGGACTGCATCAAGCTGGCTCTCAACACCGTTGTGCCGCGTTTGCCCGACCTTGTGGTCGCTGGCATCAACCACGGCTCAAATGCTGCTGTCAATGTGGTATATTCCGGCACAATGGGCGCAGTCTTCGAGGGATGCGCCTTTGACATACCGAGCATCGGCTTTTCGCTCACCGACCATTCGATGAAGGCCAATTTCAAGCCCTGCCGCCCGTTTGTGAAGCGCATAGTCGGCGAGGTGCTTGCCAGCGGGCTGCCCGAGGGGGTGTGCCTCAACGTCAACATACCCAACAGTGCCGTGCCGCCGCGCGAGATGAGGATGGTGCGAGCTTGCCGAGGGAAATGGTCTGACGAATACGAGTGCTACAAAGACCCAGTAGGCAAGGATTTCTACTGGCTGAAAGGGCAGTTTGTCAACGAGGAGCCTGAAGCGACCGACACCGACGAGTGGTGCCTCGCCCACGGCATAGTGTCGATAGTGCCGACGCTGCTGGACCGCACCGCGCCGTCGTGCCTTGTGCCGACGACCCTCCGCAACCTCAGCCGCTCCTTCTGACCCATTGCCCCAGCAGACACAGGCCGCTTCTATCCTCTCGAAATCACCGCACGCTGATGATGCGCGTCGCAGACACAACCGCCCTCACCGGCCGCCGCAAAGGCATGTACATCCTTTGCTCCGGCAACAAGGCCGTGAAACGCGCGCTACGCTAACATGCTATCTGTAAGAGCAGCAGTATTCCCGGCGTGCCGTATCTGCTGGGCAATAAATGCAATTTTTCGATTTGGGGGGCTTAGGCGATGGTTGTCAGGGGCGGCGGGCGGTGTATATCGTCACTGCGCCGAATGTCAGCGACCGCCAGCGGCAGTCCTCAAACCCGGCTCGCCGCATCAGCGCGGTCATGTCATCGCGCTGCGGGGCAGCGGCGATGCTCTCGGGCAGGTAGGTGTATGCACGGCTGTCTCCTGACACCATGCGCCCTACGAGGGGTATCAGACGGCGGCTGTAGAACGTGTACAGGGCGCGTGTGAGCCGTTGTCGGGGCTGCGACAGCTCTATGACACACAGCAGCCCTCCGGGGCGAAGCACGCGCAGCATTTCGCGCAGGCCGTCCTCGAGCTGCTCGAAGTTGCGCACTCCGTATGCCACCGTCACAGCGTCAAACTCTGCGTCGCCGTAGCGCATGGCGAGCGAGTCTCCCTGCTCAAACGAAATAGCTCTCTGCGCGTCTTTGTCCATGCCGGCGAGCTTGCGCCGCGCCACGGCGAGCATCCCCTCGCTCAAGTCCATTCCCGCGATGCGCTCCGGGCGGCAGCGTCGCCACAGCGCAAAGGCTACGTCGCCTGTCCCCGTAGCCACGTCAAGCGCCGCCTTCGGGTGTTCCGCCGCCACGAGCCGCAGGGCGCGGTTGCGCCACCAGCGGTGCAGCCCGAAGGTCATTGCCGTGTTCATCAGGTCGTAGGCCGGCGCGATTGCGTCAAACATCTGTTCGACCTGCCCCCCCTTGGACGACACGCCGCCGTATGGCGTGATTTCCTCCACACGGCGGCGCGTTTCACGTGTCTCTTTCATGTCAGAGCGATGCGAGGCATTTGTCCACGTTGGCGGCTATGCGGGCGGCTGCGTCGCCCTCTTCGGCACGCTCGAACTTCTCGCCTGTGATATGCTCGTACAGCTCGATGTAGCGGTCGCTTACGGAGGCGCAGTATTCTGCCGTCATCTCCGGGACTTGCTGCCCGGGCTTGCCCATGAAGCCGTGGTCGATGAGCCAGCGGCGCACAAACTCCTTGGAGAGCTGGCGCTGCTCCTGCCCGGCGGCGAAACGCTCCTCGTAGCCCTCGGCGTAGAAATAGCGCGAGGAGTCGGGGGTGTGTATCTCGTCGATGAGGATGACGCGCCCGTTGTGGATGCCGAACTCGTATTTTGTGTCAACGAGTATAAGCCCTTGGCGTGCAGCCATCTCCGTGCCGCGCTGGAAGAGCGCGAGGGCGTACCGCTCCACCTGTTCCAGCACGTCGGCGGCAACTATCCCCTGCGCGATTATCTCGTCGTGCGAGATGTTCTCGTCGTGGCCGGCATCAGCCTTGGTGGTCGGTGTGAGAATGGGGTGCGGGAGCTTCTCGTTCTCGCGCAGCCCGTCCGGCAGCTTCACGCCGCATATTTCTCGCGCCCCGGCGGCATATTCGCGCCATGCGCTGCCGGCCAGGTATCCGCGCACTATCATCTCTATCTTCAGAGGCTCGCACTTCAGCCCCACGGTCACCATAGGGTCTGGCACTGCCACCTTCCAGTTGGGGACGATGTCTGCCGTAGCGTCGAGGAATTTTGCTGCTATCTGATTGAGCACCTGTCCCTTGTAGGGTATTCCCTCGGGCAGTATGACATCAAATGCCGAGATGCGGTCTGTTGCGACCATGACCAGGTACTTGCCGTCGATGTCGTACACGTCGCGCACCTTGCCGTGGTATACTGAACGCTGTCCCTTGAAGCTGAAATCTGTGTTGATAAGCGTATCGTTCATTTGCGGAAAACCTATATGTGTTTGAATTTGATTCTTGTTGTCGTCAGAAGTCTGTGAAGCAGTACGGCAGCAGCGATGCCACCGAGGGGAACTCGTACACCTCGTCCTCGCCGTAGAGCAGCACGCGGATGTCGCCGTACAGATGCTCATACTCGAGCAACGTCTGGCGGCACGCGCCGCAGGGGCTTATCGGGCGGCGCTGGAAGCAGCGGTCTGCCGGCGTGCCTTCGGGGTACTGCTCAGGGCAGCGGGCGGCAATGGCGATGGTGCGCATACCCTCGCCTGGGTAGCGTGACGCGGCTTGCCACACAGTCGCACGCTCGGCGCAGATGCCCGACGGGTAGGCGGCATTCTCCTGGTTGGAGCCGCTCACCACGTCTCCGCCGGCCATGGCTATCGCCGCGCCTACGCAGAAACGCGAATAGGGGACATAACTGGTGAAGGTGGCACGCTTGGCAGCGTCCACGAGGCGGCGGTCGGCCTCCGGCAGCTCGTCATAGCTGTACGAGCGCACCGAGATGTGTATCGAAACGTCTTTCATGACACTCTTGTCTGGTTGTATCAGACTGCAAAGATAAGACTTTTCCCGAAACCGCGCCGCTTTCTCGCCCCGAAATCAGTCCTGTCTCGCAACAATCAGGTTATACAATTTTCGGCAAATCCCGGAAAGCGTCGCCGACGGTGTTATATAGCGGAAGCATTTCCAGCGAGGGGAATTCCGTGTGTGTAGGTAATGGCAGTGGTACAGTTCCCAAATCAGACCTGCAGCCGATGAATATCATCCTGCGGCGTAGTTGTGGAACGCCGAAATCTGCGGCACATAGTATGCCTGACACGACATTATACCCCAAATGCTTCATCTTGTCTAATATAGATTGGTATAGCAGTCCCTTGTCAATGGATTGTATGTTAGCGACATTCTCCATTATGAAGAATTTTGGGGTCAGGCTTTCTATAAAGCGCAGGAACTGGAAAACCAGTGTCCCTCTCTCATCGTCAAGGGCTTTCTGCTTCCCTGCCTGTGAAAATGCCTGGCACGGCGGTCCTCCGAAAACTATGTCGGGCAAAGTGTTTTGTCCTGAATGAGTTTTCCAGTAGTATGCCGGGTCATCAACGGTTGTTATGTCTGTCTGTAAGACATTCGTGCCAGTCTTTTCATATCCGCGCAAGGAAGCGCAGGCATCTTCCCAGCAGTCCATCGCCACTTTCACGGAAATGCGACACCCGGAAGTACTTGCCTGATATGCTCCAAGGTCAAAGCCGCCAGCACCGCAGAACAGTGAAAATGCAGACAGTTCTCCGCTTCCAGCCAAACCATGCGCAACGGCATAATCTCGCACAGTGGCAAATATCTCCCTCGCCAGCGGCACGGGGACAGCATTGCCGACCTGTTGCTGTGTGCTCGTCAGCGAACCGTGAAACACGAAGTCGTCGGGGAATCCTTGAAGGCGAGCTGCCTCCCTCACGGTAACAAACCGGTTCTCAAAAGGATGCACAAACTTATTGAAGATGAATCCAGTGACGGTCAATGAGGGCTTGCTTGGGTCAAGCCTGATCATACGCAGGTTCGGGCCTCCTTTTCGGTTGGGGTCTTCCTTGACGTAATACCTGAAACTCTTGTGCCACAGTTCTTCAGGCAAGTCTTGCATCTTCTGCCCAATGCCGAGGTGGTCAATGCGCTGTTGCACCACCTCCCCTACTTTCCTTGCTATGTGATTGTAAACCTTTGTCATAACATACCCATTATCCGTGCCACTTCAGGGTCTCTTATTTCAGATTTCGTAAAGGACACTATGCCGTCAAACAGATTGTAAAGCGGCTTGCCGTCAGGCAAATCCTCCCAATCTGCAGCTGTCCCTGTTTCATCCAAAGTCCAGATCACGTCTTTTATGCACTGCAGGTACTCGTCGTAATGGCGAACTGCATGGACATTTGAAATAAGAGCCACTTTTATATTGCCTCCATTCGGTTTGAAGTCCGCTCCCAGTTTCAGCACTTGATATATGCCTTTCTTTATGTCATCTGTTCTGTCAAGGCCTACACTTGTCTTGGCGTCTGATACAGTTTCATAGCCGCTCCCTGAACGTTTTGGCCAGTCTGACGGCCTTGGAACGGGACTGCCGCAAGCGTTTGTAAGCCAAAATGCCGGATTTTCCCGGTCTTTGGCAGAATATGCCTGAAAAGCTTCGCGCCAAAAATGGAAGAAGTGTTCCAAGAATTTTTCGTCTCGTAAGACAAGTCCATAGACAGCTTCAAAGAACGGAGACTCGTCGCTCCACTCTATGGGTAGATAGAACCGTTGCTCTGGCAAATCGCGTGTTGCCGGGAAATACAAGAACAAATCAGATTTCCTGACGAAGGGATTATCTGCCACTGTATGCTTGAGAAGTGTCAACACTCCGTCAACGTCTTCTGTGAGAGGGTCGCAGTCCGCTGCTATTGGCACTGTCAATAGCGGAGAAGCTTTGATTTCTGCAAGGACTATAGTTTCGGTGTCAGGTTCATACAAAATGGCATCTGCCGGTTCAGAAGCCTTGCTAACCTCGACATTGCTTTCGTTGAGCCGCATAAGCGCAGACAGCATCTCGCACAATATGTCTGTTGTTGCCACACCTATCTGCCCCGAGCCGGGCTTGTTGCCCTTGGTGTATTTGAATTGCAGGTTGCTCAAGCATCGCGGACAAGCATTGGTATAAGAGTACAACAGCATCGGTGGCTGCAGACTGCAGTACGTCCATCCTTTGCTCGCGATGTTGCCGTAGTATTCGCAAGAGACAAACAGGTCGAACAATGCAGCCATCTTGATGCCGTCATAAAAGGACTTGTATTCAGACAGTGCTTTCGACATTGTGCCGTATATGACATCTCGCACTCGATGCGGCATGTCCGTTTTGCGTCTGTATTCAAGGATAGACTTGTTTTCCATCTCGTCGCTCAATTAATCTGTTTTTGTATTGTGTCGGAGGAGGCGCAGCAGGCGGCGCACCAGCGGCGAGATGACTGGCACATTCTCGGTCACGCACACGCCCACTGCGTATGCCGCGAGCAGCAGCGTCCGCACCATGTATGTCAGCCATAGCATGCCGCCCTCCTCGGGCAGCAGCGTCCCGGCGAAGTACAGCACGGCGGCGACGGCGGCGTAGACTGCCATGCGCCCCACCTGGTAGGGCAGCGGATAGTAGTGCCGCCCCACGAAATAGGACACCACCATGATGACGGCGTAGCTCGCCAGTGCGGCGTATGCAGAGCCCATGTAGCCGTCGGGGATGCCGATAGCAGGAACAAGCCACAAGTTGAGCGCAAGCATCATCACGAACACTGCCAGCGAGAAATACATCCCCCAGCGCGTGCGGTCGGTCAGCTTGTACCACAGCGACAGGTTGAAGAACACGCCGAAGCACAGCTCGGCGAGCATCATCACCGGGACGACGCGCAGCCCCTCCCAGTAGCCGCGTGAGATGAAATGGCGCAGCACTGGCAGGTAGTACATCACCCCGAGGAAGATGAGCAGCCCGAAGATGACGAAAAATTTCATCGCGTCGCAATACGCCTGGGTCTTGTCCTCACCCTTGCCGCGAGCCTGGGCGAAGATGAACGGCTCGTAGGCATAGCGGAACGCCTGTGTGAACATCACCATGACCAGCGCAATCTTCATGTTGGCGCTGTATACGCCCACCATGGACTGCGCCGCAGCCGCATCGTCGGGGAACAGGTACGGTATGAGCGTCTGCCCCATGTTCTGGCTCAATATCCCCGCCACGCCCAGTATCAGCAGCGGCCACGAATATGACAGCATCCTGCGCCACAGGGCTGTGTCAAACGTATACTTCACTTTCACCACCTCGGGCAGCAGCATCGCCAGCACCACGAGCGTCGAGAGTATGTTGGCCACGAATATCCAGCCGATGCCGAAGTCCGCTCCCCCGGCCGGCGCGTAGAACCAGTCGATGAGCCACGAGGCCGGCGATCTGGAAATGAGCGGGCACAGCAGGATGAAGAACAGGTTGAGCGATATGTTGACCGCCACGTTGGTGCACTTGATGAGGGCGAAACGCACCGGGCGGCTGCGGAAACGCAGGTAGGCGAACGGAATATTGGTGAACGCATCGACAGCCACCGTCACCGCCAGCAGCCAGATGTACAGCGAGCCGTCGGGCATCAGCAGCGCACGCGACACCGGACCGAGCAGCAGCGTCACCGCAGTGATGAACAGCAGCGAGGTCGCTCCCACGGACACCAGCGAGGTGCTGTAGACGCGCATAGGGTCGCGCTCCTTGTTGGCATAGCGGAAGAAGCCCGTCTCCATGCCGTAGTTCAGTATCACCAGCGCGACCGCTGTCAGGCTGTACAGGAAGCTCACCTTGCCGTACTCGCCGCTCGGGAACACGTATGTGTACAGCGGCACCAGGCACCAGTTGAGAAACCGCCCCACGATGCTGCTGAGGCCGTAGATGGCCGTGTCCTTGGCCAATGATTTTATTCCAGCCATATCCGTCTGTTTCTGTTTCTGCTGCAAAAGTACACAAAAAATCCGGATGCGGCGGCATCTGCCCCAGCACCCGGACTTGATATGTGTTGCCGTGCGCGGCGTGTCAGTCAGCCACTGCCTTTGCGCTTCTCGGGCGGCCGCCGATGACGAAACCCAGCGAGATGTCAAATGTGTTGAAGCCGTTGCGCAGTATGTGCATCGAGGCGGTCACGCGGATATGGTGCACCAGCTCCACGCCTATGCGCGGTATGAACACAGCTGCCGTGCCGTTGCTGTTGTACAGGCCTCCTGACGTGGTGTCATAGAAGCCCACGCCTATGCCAAGGCCTGCAAACGGGTTGACCTTGCGCCCCTGGCGGAAGTTGTAGTCGCCCACTGCTGCGGCATACACCACGCCGTCGCTCTGTGCCTGGTACGAATCGCCGTGAGGCTCATAGCGGGCCATGTTGAAGCCGAGGCGCATGCCGACATCAAAGCCGGTACGGCGTATGTTGTGGCGGAACTCCGCGCCGAAGCCGACGCACAGCTTGTGGTCAAGGTCATGGAAATTGCCCACCGGCACTGTCATGGCAGCGTCAACGCCACCTTCAAACTCCTGTACGGACAGAGGCTGCTCCGCCCTCGCGCTGCCGATGCCGCACACTGCCAGCACCGTCACCGCTGCAAAAATCTTTGCTCTCATCAGTTCTTCAATTATGGTTAGTATACATGGTTGAATGACAACCAAAATCAATTCGAGGGCAAAGGTATGCAAAAATCAGCGTCAAGTTCAATGCCCCCATAAAAAACATTAAAGCCGTGCATTATGGGCATTACATTGGCCAGAAAAGGTGCTGGTGGCATTCTTTTAGGCTTCCGATATGTAATTGGCGTGGCGGCGGAGGGCGGCGAAGTCGGCGCGGCGCATCGCAGAGCCGCGTGTGAACTCGTCCCACTGCTCTTCGCTCATGGCGGCGATGTCGGCTGCGTCGATAGTCAGCATGCCGGGGCGCGGGCTGAAGTCGGCGATGGTTGTCGGCGGCACGTCGCGGTTGTGGGGGCATACCTTCTGGCAGATGTCGCAGCCGTATAGCGTGGCTCTGCCGTCTGGCGACTGCATCACGCGGCTCTGCGCGGCGGTCATCTCGCCCCGGTGCTCTATGGTCAGGTAGCTCAGGCACAGGCGGCTGTCAACCGTGCCGTCGTCCTGTATGGCATTGCCGGGACACGCCCTTTGGCACGCTCCGCAGTCGAGGCAGGTGCGTGTGGAGGGCTCGTCGGGCGGCAGCTCCAGCGAGGTCAGTATCTCGGAGAGGAAAACGTATGAGCCGTGGCCATCGATGATTATGCAGCCGTTTCTGCCCAAACGCCCTATGCCGGAGCGCATCGCCCAGTAGCGTTCTGCCACCGGTGCTGTGTCTGCGCATATCCGCGTGGCGGCACCGGACTTTGCCTCCACCTCGCGGCACAAGGCCCGCAGACGGCTGCGCACGGCCTTGTGGTAGTCGCGTCCGTAGGCGTAAAGGGCTATGCGCGGCAGCTGCGGGTCGCGGCGGACGGGCGGATAGTATGAGTAGGCTATGGAGATGACCGTGCGCACGCCCTCGAGGACGGAGGCGGGGTCGGCGACGAGCGGCTCGTGGCGGCTCATGTAGTCCATGTTGCCGTGGCGGCCAGTGGCTATCCACTGCGAGAACCTCTGACGCACGTCGGCGGGCAGCGGCTTGGCAGCGGCAAAGCCGACGGCGGCTGCGCCGGTATCGAGTATGCGGCTGCGCAACCGCTCGCGTGTCTCTGCCGTGGCCATGGGCGGTGCGGCTATTTCCTGCCGAAGTCGGCCGGTATCTCCCCCCAGTTGTCGGTGTCCCACTTCACTATCCGCGTGCGGAACTGGTGCGTGAGCAGCCATTTCAGGGCGCGGCGCAACAGGTTGAACACCTTGGCGTTGGCGGTAGATTCCGTCAGCGTGGTGCGCACTTTCTCTTTCAGTACCCATGATATGGCGGTGCGGGAGTCGGAATATATGGTGTGCGATTCGCCCCGCTGCTCCATGAGGGCGAGGGCGTGGACTATGGCGAGGAACTCCCCGATGTTGTTGGTGCCGCCATGGAAAGGTCCGATGCGGAACAGGCACTCGCCGGTTGCGAGGTCGATACCCTGGTATTCCATTATGCCCGGATTGCCCTGACACGAGGCGTCTACCGCCCACGCCGTCAGGTCGATGTCGGGGATTGTGCGGTAGTCGCGCTTCTCCTCGGTCTGCGCCTGGCGTTGCCGCAGTTCGCGCATGAACGCCCCCAGCTCGCCGGTAGCGTCAGCCAGCAGCCCCTTGCGGTAAGCCTCTGCGGCTTCCTGCGGCGTGGTGAAGCTCTTGTAACGCGCTCCTTGGAAATTGACAATCTGCTCCTGCGCGTCAGACCAGTCGTCGTACACTCCGGGGGTGCGTCCCACCCATACCACATAGTATTTCTTGCCTTTCGCCATGGGAAGTCAATTCACGCCGGCAGCACGCGCTATGCGCTCCGGTATCTCGATGTTGTTCAGGTTGCCGGTGAACAGTTCCGCGCCCTCTCCGATGGCATATACGGGAACGAAATTGGCGGTATGGTTGCCGGTGGTCCACCCGATGCCGTAGTGGCGGTTCAGCACGTCGTAGACGATGACAGTGAAGCGGTTGAAGTCGTTGTACAGCGTCTTCTCGTCCTTTGCGCTGTGGTTGACGAATGTGTCGTCAAAACCCTTGCGGATTTCCTTCTCCTCGTCGGCCGTCGGCATAATCTCGCGCCACAGCCCGAGCCGCTCCGTGAGGAATGACTGCATCTCGTCCCATGTCGGCGCTTTTGCAGTCCAGTTGTCGCGGCACCATGCTGCGAAGCTGTCCTTGGAAATCTTCTGCACGTCAATCAATGCGAGGTTAGGGTTCTTCTGGTTGTCCTGACGGCCGAGAGCCATGCCGCCGGTGTCATGGTCGGCTGTTATGACGATGAGCGTCTCGTCGGGGTGCTGCTCGTAGAATCGGTATGCCACGTCTATGGCGTTCTGGAAATTGAGCACCTCCTTGATTACAGACGCGCCGTCGTTGGCGTGGGCTGCCCAGTCGATGTTGCCGCCCTCGATCATCATGAAGAAACCATCAGGGTCGCTGCTTACGGCTTGCAGCCCAGTGCGTGTCATCTCCTGCAGCGTCAGCCCCGTGCCGGTATAGTCAAGCGTGTAGCCTATCTGGTCGCCTACGGGCGTGTCGCTGAGCATCAGCACCTTGCTCGCTTTGCCGTTCAGGCTTTGGTATTCCTTTTCGTTGTGTACCAGCGTGTAGCCGGCTTTCTTCATGCGCTCGAGCCAGTCGGTTGGCTTGCCGTTGCTGTCAGTCATGCCACGGAAGCGTGCTGCACCGAGGAATGTGATGCCGCTCTGCGGTGCATAGCCCGAGATGCGCTCCTTCATGCCGCGTTCCGGGGCATGGGCATAGAACGCTGCCGGGGTAGCGTCGTCGCCGGCAACGGACGTCAGCACGCCCACGGCACGCCCGCTGCGCATGAACCGCGCCGCGATGCTCTCCACGTCGAGTGTGTCGGGCGACATGCCCACCATGGCGTTGTTGGTCTTGATGCCGGCGCTGAGGGCGGTGCCGGCGGCTGCAGAGTCGGTGATAGGCGACGAGGCGGAGTATGTGCGAGCCTGTGAAGCCACCGGGAAGGTGAGCATCAGCAACGGCTTGTCCGAATGAAGCACGGTGCGGTTGTATGTTTCGGCAGTGCTGACATGTCCTATGCCCATGCCGTCGCCGATGAAGTAGAATACATATTTAGCCTCTGCGTCAGCCGGCAGCGCTGATGCCGCCACCGCAGCCGCGAGGATGAGAGAACGGAAATAGCCAGATAAAGTCATAGTAGCTTGAATGTGTATGTGAAACTAAAGTCGTGAAACCGCCGCAAAGCGGTGATTTCAGCGGTAAAGTTACGAAAAAAAGCCGTGCTGGCAAAGCGCGGGCATCAACTGTCTCGGGCATCAATTTCCAACAGTGCGTCTATGAATTTTACACTCGCGGGCTTGTTGATGTTGTTTTGGAAGTTTCGTTGTGCGAGTATCTCATCGATCGCCTTGCCGTTAAATTGGATTGTCCCTCGCGAGCCCCTCCCGGACCAAAGGCATTGGCGTATGCTGGCGTGCAGCAGCTGGTCATGGTAGACGGAGCATAATGCAGTATTGAATACGCCTGTTTCGTCAATGCCGATGAAGAAAAAGAGCAGCAGGCTATTGCCGTCTGATATCTGCCGCAGGAACTTGTCAATGTTGTATGCTTTTGGGTTTGACGACAGGTAGACGATTTTTGTCTTGATGTCTACGTATGCGGTTCCGGTGTTAAAAGATACCACGTAATCACCCAGGCCGTTGCGACTGTCGTATGTCGGCAAAAGGTTTTCGGCGTTTTTCAGGTTTTGCGCCAAAGCCGCCCTGATGCTCTCATCAGCCGTAATGAGGCTTTCGATAAGCCGTCCGCGAATGTTGACATTCTCGATATGCGAAGCTATCATGATTTCATTGCGGCATTTGCTGCACCGGCTTTCCAAGTCTTTTCTTACTGTCTGGAAGTCGTCTGAAAGCACGAATCGCATAGCCAGGTCTACGGATCCGTGTATTTTTTGCAATTCCTCTTCAGTAGGTATAAATGCTTCTTGTTGAGGAGTTATGCGGTTGGTCTCCTCTACAAGCCGAGCAAGGTTGTCTTGCCAGTCGAGCCCCCTGTGTGCATCAAACAGGTAATCGAAATGCTCTGGGCTGTTGCTGACACCGTATGCTTGGCGCATGATGTCTGAACCGTTGAAGCTGCCAACGATGTTGTCTTGTCTCAAATACTGCGAACTGTGGCTGATTTTGCGCAGGAAAGTGGTGTTGGCCAACAGAATCAGGTTGTCGGCATTTCTGCGGACAAGCACGACGAAGAATGGGATATGGTCATATTTTTCCAAAGCTGACAGTGACAAGACCGTGTTGCTGAACGAGCTTGACTTGCCTTTGGAATAGCAAAACCTTACAGCAAACGACTGGTTATGGTACACAGACCTGTCTTTTGCCAATACAAACCGGGCAACAGCGTCTTCCACCAATGCCAACTTGACATGTTTCGGCGCATTGCCGTTTATGTAGTCGACGAATTTTTTGCAGCTATCGTTCATTGTCTCAATGTATTTCGTCAGCAGAGGCCAGTTAAAAGAGAGTTGGCTCAGTTCTGGCTACTGGAATGGTTGCTTTCCGTTTCTGCTCTGCGAGGGTGTTTCGCTCCCAGAAAACACCGTCTGAATACCCCTGGATTGTGCTGTCTTCTGCAGCACCGCGCAGCCGCTTTGCTGCCCACAGGCAGTATTCGCGGTTGATTTCCACGCCGATGCAGTGCCGTCCGAGCTTTTTGGCGACCACGGCGGCAGTGCCGCTGCCGAGGAACGGGTCGAATATCCTGTCGCCCTCACGAGACGAAGCCAGTATGAGCTTAGCGTACAGCTTCTCCGGCTTTTGGGTGGGGTGGTCTGTATTTTCGGGCATAGACCAGAATGGGATGCTTATGTCGTCCCAAAAATTGGATGGATACGTCTTGCGGAAATTGCCGGACTGTGTTTCCTGCCAGTCTTTCGGCTTGCCGTCTACGCGGTACGGGGCTAGTACACGCCGCTTCATCATGACGGCGTCCACGTCAAAATAGTAGTTCTTGGGGTCTTTGACCGCAAACCAAATATCTTCCATGCCGTTTTTCCAGTTGCCACGCGCTCCGCGCCCCTTTTCGCGCTGCCAGGATATGCGGTTGATTACGGCGAGCTTTTCGTCGAGGACGCGCTTCATTGATGCTGAACACTTCCAGTCGCCGCACATGTACAGCGAGCCCCCGGATTTCAGCTTGTCGCATACCTTGTACAGCCAGCTGCGCAGGTAGTCCTCATACTCGTCGGAGGACATTGACGAGAACTTGTTGCCGTGGAAATTCTTGTCCAGATTATATGGCGGATCTATGATTATCAGGTCGAAATACTCATTTGGTATCAGGTCGATACAGTCGTATATGTCGCCGTTGACTATCATGTCGTCGCGAAATTGGTCTGTCAACTCTTCGCGAGACGACAGATACGTTTCCAGAGTGGGTATTTCCTCTTCCGAGACGGAGAGTGTCCTGTTGCGAGGTGCTTTTTCTTTGGTTATTGTGGTCATAAGCTGCGAATTATAGACTGTTGTGTTTGATACGACAAGACACACCGCCTCCCCGAGGGCGGGGAGCAGTGTGCTGTTATAGTCGTTGTCTCGCGTCCGTGTTTACTTGGCGGGAGCAGCCGGCTGCTCTGCTGCGGGCGCAGGTGCCGGTGCCGGTGCAGCAGCGGGCTTGGGAGCGGGAGCTGTAGTCGAAGGTGCAGCTGCCGGTGCAGTGGTCTGCGTCGGTGTGGCGGGGCGGACATCTGATGTCAGGGGAGCCTTGACCGCGAATGCGCCGAGGATGCTTGCCAGGCAGATGACGATGGCGAGCGTCCAGGTGGCCTTCTCGATGAAGTCTGTGGTCTTGCGGTAGCCCATGTACTGGTTGCCGCTCGAGTAGTCAGATGCCAGACCGCCTCCCTTTGACTTCTGTATCAGCACAGCGCCGATGAGAAGAAGGCAGGCAATCACGATGACGATGCATAATAAGATGTACATTTTTTATCGCTTGTTATTGTCGTTAATAATCAGTTTTTTCAGGAAACGGATTTGGTCTGCAAAGTAAGCACTTTTTTCCGGATTATTCAAGCTAATCGCCTGAATAATTTCGAGAGCCTTGCCGTAATTGCGGTTTTTGATCATGACGCGGGCGAAACTTTCGGACAGCGACGCGGGAGCGGGGGGCTCTGCTGGTGTCTGCTGCTTGGCCTTTGGCTCGTCTTCGGCTGCCGGTGCAATGTCCTCTGCCGGAGCTGGCTCGGACTGCTCTGCGGCGAGCGAGGAGAGGTAGTCGTCGGGGGCGGGGTTGAAGATGGCCTGTTCGGCGGCTTTTGCCTCGCGGGACGGGTCGCCGTGGGAGAATTTGCCGAGGAAAGCGTCAATGGTGTCTTCGGTCGAGGGGGCTGTGTGCCGAGGGTCGGGGTAGAAGTTGTCAAACACGTCGCCGTCCTTGCCCAGCAGGCGGAACAGGGCGTCGCGGTCTCCCAGCCCGGCGGCAATGCGAGCCTTGGCAGCGGTGTCGTCTTCCGCGTCGCCCTGCAGCAGGAGTGCGGCATCAGGGACTAAGCATGCTGGCCAGATGCGTGACAGCTCTTCAGCCTCGGCGGCTGTTGGGACGTGGCTGCCCTCGATGATTTCTCGCAACAGTTCAATTGTTTCCATGCTTCATTCGTTACCAGTTGCCCAGAGTGGCGTTGAATATGAGGTCCACCAACTCCTTGGATATTTCGGTGCACAGGTCGTCCTGCACGTCTGTGAGCATTACCGAGCTTGAGAAGTCGCGGTATGCCGAGAACGACTGGTCCACGTTGTTTGCGGGGTTGGCGGCATCGGTGTATTTCACGCGCACCGTTATGGTGAGGCGAGTCTGTGTGGCGTAAGCGTCCTCGCCAACGGATTGGGGAGAGAGAGAGTAGCCGGTTATCTCGCCGGTGAGGCTCATGTCGGCATTGTTGTCGATAACCTGCAGGCGTGTCTGCCGCGCCACGGCATCGCGCAGAGTGTTCTCGAAAGTCTGCTGAAGCGGCGGGTATACCAGCGCGGCGCGTATCGGGAATTCGCCGATGCTGATGCTCTTGTAAATGTCATAGTTTATCGCCGAGCCGTTGAGGGTATACCTCGGCACGCACGACGTGAAGAGCGGCGTAGTGGCTATGGCGGTGAGTGCCAGAGCGGCTTTGACGGCGTATTTGCGGCGTATGGCTTTCATTCCTTGGCGAGTTTCTGGGGGATGTTCAATTCCTTGATTTTGCGGTATATTGTTCTTTCGGAGATGCCCAGGTCGGCGGCGGCTCGGCTTTTGTTGCCCTTGTTGCGGCGCAGCGCGTCGATGATTGTTTCGCGCTCGGCGTTTCGTTCCATGCCGCGAGGAGCTTCCACAGTCTCGGCCGGCAGGGTCTCTACAGCCGGCTCTTCCACGTCTGTCAGGCCGATGATGTGGCGCAGCGAGGCGGGGGCAGAGGACTGCGCGGCGGACTGCCCCGACGACAGGGTTTCGATGCGTGCCGACATGGCTTCCATTTCGGCCTTCATTGCGGCGATGACCTGCCAGAGCATTTCGCGTTCCGTCTCGTAGGAGTGCGTCCTTTCGCGGACGATGAGGGAATTGTCAATTGACGACGATGCGGGGAGGCTCTCCATGAGGGTGCGGCGGTCCACCTCGCGTCCGGACTCGAAGAGGGCGAGCTGCTCCACGACGTTCTTGAGCTGGCGCACGTTGCCCGGCCAGCGGTACAGCAGCATGTACCTGCGGGCGTCGGCACTGAATGTGATAGGGGGCGTCATGTACTTCTCGGAGAAGTCGTTGGCAAACTTGCGTGCCAGCAGCATGATGTCGTCGCCGCGGTCGTGGAGGTTTGGGACTACAATGTGTATTGTCGAGAGGCGGTAGTACAGGTCTTCGCGGAACTTCCCCTTGGCGACAGCTTCGGGGAGGTCAACGTTGGTTGCGGCGACGATGCGGATGTCGGTTTTCTGCACCTTTGACGAGCCGACTTTCAGGAATTCGCCGGTCTCGAGCACACGCAGCAGCCGCGCCTGTGTGGTCATGGGCAGCTCTGCCACTTCGTCGAGGAATATGGTGCCGCCGTCAGCCTCTTCGAAATATCCCTTGCGGTCGGATATTGCCCCGGTGAACGAGCCTTTCTCGTGGCCGAACAGCTCGGAGTCGATAGTTCCTTCGGGTATTGCGCCGCAGTTGACGGCGATGTATTTCTTGTGCTTGCGCGAGCCGAAATGGTGTATGATTTTCGGGAAGAACTCCTTGCCGCTTCCGCTCTCGCCGTTTACCAGCACCGACAGGTCAATCGGGGCAACGCGCACGGCTCGCCCCACAGCTTCGAGCAGAGCCTGCGAATTGCCTATTATCGAGAATCTTCTTTTCGCTTCCGTCACCTTTGGGTCGTCTGCGAGGCTAATGATTTCGTTTTGCTTCATAATCGTGTTTTGCGGGGGCGCAGGCGGCAGCCCCGTCTGTTTTCTATTTTATCGAGGATAGTGAATAAGTCTTTTGTCGCAGCATCGCCCCCAGCTCCTCAATGGTGCTGCACTCGTCCTGCTGCTGCGGCATGATAGGGTCGCCGATGCTGACGTGTACCTTGCGGCCTCGCATACGGAACACTTCGCGTGGGAGGCGCAGCGTGCGCAGACGCCAGTCTATCACCCCGAGGATGCTGGAGAATGTGCTGTTGTGCCCGTGAAAGTAAATCGGCACTACCGGCACATGTAGCTGGCGTATCAGGCGTATTACGGAGGGCTGCCACTGTCGGTCGGCGATGCGGAGGTTGCGCTGCAGCTTTGAGACCGCGCCTGCGGGGAAGAAGCCCAGGGGCTTGCCGGCACGCACCTGCGCTATTGCCTCGCGTATCCCGAGCATCGAGATGCGCCGCTTTTCCGGGTCGGCGCTGGCAGAGGGGTCAACGGCGATGAATGACGGCCGCATCGCCCGCAGGTTGTTGAGGAAGAAGTTGACCATCACGCGGTATTCCGGGCGCAGCGAGGAGACGATGTGGATGAGCAGTATGCCGTCCATTCCGCCGAAGGGATGGTTGCTGACGGTGATGAACGCTCCTGTGGGGAACTGCTTGAGCGCCTCTATGTTGTCGATGCGCAGCTTTATCTTGAACTCCTCCTCGACCAGACGGTGCGAGAATTCCGCCCCGGGAGTGTCGCAATAGCGGCCGTGCACCTGGTTGACGCGGTCCACCCACAGCCAGTGCATGACACGCTCGACGAGGCGGCGGTGTTTCTCCAGTGCCGGGGCCATCTTCTTTATGTCGTCGAAATTCAGCACGTCAGGCCGTATCGGCTGCTCTGTATTGTCTTGCATATCAAACTGATTAGGGGGCAGTGCGGGCGTAAATCCTTGTCCGCGCACACCTGCGCCAATGTATGCGCAAAATTACAATTTTTCCCTGTAACGGCAAAACCGCCTGCGCCCTCGGGTTTGTAGGGCAAATTTATGGGGGTGGCAAGTTGCGGGTGTCGCTGCCGATGCACAGCAGGATGACTGCCGCGAGAACTGGCGTGGAGACGAGGGCTATAATCACCCACAAGGCGGCGCTGCGGTTACGCCGTTTTGCCATTGATGCCACAAGTACGTACAACCCGGCTAATATGCCGAGCAACGGTATGCCCATGATTATTACCATCATAAGGCCGCTGAAACCGCTTGTCCTTTCGTATGCAGGTGGAATGGGGGGATTTGCAGGCCTGGTTGTCGGCTCAATGTCTTTGTCTTTTGAGGGGATTTGCCAGTCGCCGTTTACCTCCTTGCCGTTTACCTCTTTCAGCCTGAATTTGATTTTGAAATCACGCATATACCAGGATTGCCGCAGCGGCTCGTTGGCTGGTATCTTGATTTTCTTGGCAAGCCCGGGCTCTATTGCGGTGTGAGTGTTAAAGTCTTCGTAGTCAAGCTGGTTTCCGTCCATGTCGAAATATGAAATCTGGAAACTGAGACTTTTTATTGCATAATTGGTGTTGTTTTTCAGACCGATATATGCGTCAGACAACCCTGGGTCGTGTTCGTAAGTTCCGGCGGTCACAGGTTCGGTTGCCTTGTCGTTTGCTGCGCTTGCGACTGATGACAGGGCAAGGCACAAAAGGGCTATGACGTATCTGAAAATCCGTGTATCCATATTTGCTGGCATTGGTGTGGGGCATTGTTGGTAATCAAGTGCAAATGTAGGCAAAATATCCACACGGAGAATAATCTCCTGATGTAATTGTCCTTGCAGACGATAATAATGACCTCAAGAGGCCATTATATGAATAATTATAAGTATCTTTGCAACGTGCGTCCTGCCTTTCGGCAGCCGTGTGCATTTATTTTTAATAGACAAACTAACGAATATGCGAAAAATCTTCCTTTTCATCGCTGCCTGCGCCGCCCTGTGCTGCGGCGCGTCGCTGGCGCAAAGCGGCGGCTCTGCCCGCTGCTCTTCTCATGCTGACCAGTATGAGTATATCGACACTCTCGAGTATGACATGGACTCTGTTGTGGTCTATGACGAGGACATATATGCCGACATGGACTCTGCATGGGTGGCAGAGGACTCTGTCCCTGGGGAGTTCATCGAATATGTGGACGTGGACAGCACCGGCTATGCCGAGCAGACGCTCCCCTTCACCGCCGAAGAGATAAGCGCACTCACCCCGGTGGAGTACGACCCTGAGGTCTATGAGGACATGGACGAGGACGGGCTGATGTTATTCGCCACCTTGTTTCCCGATGACCCTAACGTCTACTGGGCGTTGGCGCTTGCGGTGAAGGCCTCTCCTGCTGCCGGCGAGCGCGGCGAGGTGACGCTGCAATACATCGTCATGGCTGCCAAGGGCGGGTGTGTGCCAGCCATGAGGGCAATGGCGGACATCCTGGTCAGTTTTGACGACATCACAGAGGAATACCGCGACGTGGCGCGTGCCCTCTTCTACAAGGCTGCCGAGGGCGGCGACGAGTACAGCCAGGAGGTTGTCAGCCTGTACGAGGAGCAGATGTCGCGCAGATAGAAGCCCCGGGACACGCCGATTATCAACAGCAAACTAACTCTATACACGCAATATGACTATGAAACGATACCTGATTCCGCTCATGCTGGCTTGCGGCATATTGCCCCTTTCGGCGCAGACGGGAACCCCAGAGCAGACACGCGCCAGGGGCAGCAGAGCCGTGCAGCTTTTCCCCTCGTCCACTCGTTTGCCAGGGTCGGACGGCGGCGAAGCGGCTGTACGCCGAGCTCCGGTGCGCCGCCTTGAGGGCGTGCCGCCGGTTAAGGTGCGCCTCGGCGCGATGAAGACTTACGACAGCAGCTGGACTGACAGCGACGATGCGGGCTTCTACATAATAGACGCCAACGATGGCTCGATGACCTTGCAGCATGCCAACTCGACTTTCTCGACTGTCATTGCCGCTGTCAAGAAGGGGGAGACGATGTACTGCATCTCCACTTCCGAAGACCTCGAGCATGTCTATTACAACCAGTATTCCGCCTCGACGTGGAACAGCATCGGCACCAAGCAGGAGATTGATCTGGTCAACGTGGCTCTCGACCTGACATACGACGAGAAGACCAGACAGGTATACGGCTTCTTCTATGCCGAGGACCAGAACGAATATACAAAATTCGCGAAATTCAGCCTCTCTACCGCCGAAATTACTGCTCTGACTGATGACAACGTTGAACGGCAGGCGTATGCCTGTGCCGCTGACGGCAACGGCACGATATACTGGCTGTCCTCAACGCGGCTTGGAACAATCAATGCTGACGGCAGCGGATATACGTATCTGTATAGTCCGAAAGTGTACCCCGAGCGTCGCAACACCATGGCATACGACCCCACCACGGGGCTGCTCTACGCACTGGTGACCACGGAGCAGATGCAGAGCGGCGTGAGGTCATACATCTCCTCGCTCTACAGCATTGACCCGGTGTCGAAGGCAGTGACGCAGATACGCCAATTCCCCACCGAGCAGGGCTTCGCGGGGCTGTATGTGCTGCCCCTTGAGATAGCTGACGACGCTCCGGGGCAGGTCTCTGACGTGTCGTTCTCGTTTACCGGCGACACCCCGCCGCTGGGCACGGTGACGCTCACTGCCCCGACAAAGACGCACATCGGCGGCACGCTCACAGGGCCGCTGACGATAATCATTGAGCTAGGCGGCGTGGAGCATGCCATCTATGACGTGCAGCCCGGGGCGCGTGTCACCTCCGAGGCGTACACGTTTGCCGAGGGGACGCAGCAGGTGACTATAACTGTCGCCAACAGCACCGACCGGGGCGAGGCTCTTGCCATGGAGGTGTTCGCTGGGCGCGACGTCCCCGCAGCACCCGCCTCTGTGACGCTGACGCAGAACGAGGCTGGCCAGCCGCACATCTCGTGGACTGCCGTGACCGCCGGCGCGTCAAACGGCGCGATTGACGCTGCCTCGCTGCGCTACCGCGTGGTGCGCGTGACTGACAACGTCACCGTGGCAGACCGTCTTGCGGCAACTGAATATACCGACGAGGCTTACGTCTCCAACGGCCGTGCCGTGAGCTATGACGTGTACGCCTCCACCGTTGACGGCGAGGGTGCGCCCACGCGCTCCAACAGGCTCGCCATAGGCGTGGAGTGTACAGTCCCCTTTGCGGAGACATTCGACACTGCCGACGATGCCGACCTGTGGACTGTGGAAGACCTGAACGGCGGCGCGACGTGGCAGTATTCCGCTTCGTCCAAGCACATGTACTACAAGTATGACGAGAACCGCCTCCCCGGCGACGACTGGCTCTATTCGCCGGCTATCCGCCTCGAGGCCGGCAAGATGTACATGCTCACCTACGACTACCGCTCCATGATGTCGAGCTATCCGGAGAGCTTCTCCGTGTCGCTGGGCACTGCCGCCACGTCGGCCGGCATGACACGCCAGCTCGCCGACCACCCGCAGGTCAAGAGCGGCAAAGTCCCCGACAAGGGCACGGCGGCGTTCAGTGTCGAGGCCGGCGGCCTGTACTACATCGGCTTCCACGAGACCAGCGCGCCCAATATGTACACCCTGACGCTTGACAATATCGCCCTGCGCGAAATCAGCGACAAAGTCCCTGCTGCGCCGGCTCTGGAAATCACTCCGGGCGAGGGGGGAGCATTGTCCGCAACGGTCACCGTAACCGCGCCGACGGCGGATGCTGACGGTGGCACGCTCGAGGACTTGCAGCGCGTGGTGCTGATGCGTGCCGACCGCGCCGAGGCGGTCAAGGAGTTCCCCTCCCCTGCCCCCGGCACTGCGCTCTCATTTACCGACACCGACATCGCGGCTGACGGCAAGTATACATACTACGCTTACGGCGTGAACGCCTCAGGCGAAGGCTCGGAGACCCGCGTCACCGCATACATAGGCAAGGACGACCCCGGCGCGGTGGAAAACCTCACGCTCGCCGACGTGGACGGCAAGCCCGTGCTGACATGGTCTGCCCCCACCGCAGGACGCAACGGCGGCTGGTTTGACGCTTCGGCCATGACGTATACAGTCTACCGCTATTTCGGCGACTTCGACTGCCTGGCACAGGGGCTGGAAGCCACCACGCTCACGGACAGCGAGCTGGTCATACCCGCTGGCGAGCAACTGCCCGCAAGTTATGTGGTGCGTGCCGTGGCTGACGGCAAGAACGGCGTGGCCACGGAGTCGAACTACGTGCTGTTCGGCACTCCCTACGCTGCTCCCCTAACCGAGAATTTTGCCGGCGCGGACATGGCTCTCTACCCCTGGATGAGCGTCACCGACGAGCCGCTGAACTCCGCATGGACGCTCGACGCTTCGGGACGCAACCCCGTCGCTTTGGACTATTCCGGCGACCAGGGTCTTGCCACGTTCCACAGTGCCGGCGAGGTCGAGAGCGGCATCGGCTCATGGTTCATCTCGCCGAAAATCTCGCTCTCGGCTATGGAAAGCCCTGTCGCTTCATTTGCGCTCTACCACAGCCATATCGACGGCGTGACGAGCGCGGAGACCGTGCAGCTGTTCGCCTCTGTCGAGGGCGCGGACTATGCAGCCCTCTCCCCTGCCTACGACCGCGACAACGGCACTACCGGATGGAAACGCCACACCGTAGACATCTCGCAGCTGCCTCGTGACAAATGGGTGCGCTTCGCCTTCAAGGGAACTACCGCGTGCGGAGCGGACATGTATCTCGACGCATTCTCCATTGAGGAGGGCTGTGCCGTAGACGCCGCCGTGACGGCTGCGCAAGGGCCGCTGCGCATCGCGGCCGGCGAAACAGCTGACTATGTGGTGACTGTCAACAACTATGGTGTCGAGGACATCCCTGCCGGCACTGTCACAATGGCAGAACCGGGTGTCGAGGCCGTTTCTGCCGAGCTGCCCGCGATACCTGCCGGCGAGCGCGTGCAGGTGACGATGAGCCGTACATTCGCGCAGGGACGGCATGACCTGACGTTCAGCGTCAGCGTGCAGGACGACGGCAACGCTGCCAACAATGCGCTGCCGCTCACTGTCAACGCCACAGAGCCTCTGTTCCCCTCACCCACTGCCCTCACGGGCTTGCAGAACGCCGACGGTGCAGTGGAGCTGTCCTGGCTGCCAGCAACGGCACGTGGCGCAGTGACGGACGATTTCGAGAGCTACGAGGACTGGGCTATCGACGGCATCGGCGAGTGGCTCATGGCAGACCGCGACTACGACCAGACCGTGTACATCAACGCTGGCAGCGTAATCCCCGGCGCGATGACCACATACCCCAACTGCACCGCGCCGAAGGCATGGCAGGTGTGCAACGCCGCAGCAATGGGGATAAACATCTGGGCAGAGGGTACGCCCCACAGCGGCGACAAGATGCTCATGGCGTCAGCCTCGCTCAACTATGTCAACTCTGACTGGGCTGTCTCGCCCATGCTCAACGGCCAGCAGCAGATACTTTCGTTCTACGCCAAGGCGTTCACCTCACAGGACACCCCGGCAGAGCGTATGCGCGTGCTGTACTCCACTGGCAGCACCGTCCCGGAGGAGTTCACCGCGCTGCATACAGCCGACTATATCGAAGTGCCTGACACGTGGACTGAATACCGCTACGCCCTGCCCGAGGGGACGCGCCGCTTTGCAGTGCAGTGCGTCAGCGACGGCGCGTTTGCCCTGTTCCTCGACGACGTGACCTACAACGACTGCACAGTCCCCGTATGCACGCTCACTGGCTACGAGGTGCTGCGCGAGGACGAGGTGATAGCCACTGTTCAGGAGCCGCGCTACACTGACGCTTCTGTCTCCGGGGGTGACAAGGCGCAGTATGCTGTCCGCGCCCTCTATGACAAGGGCGCATCGCCGGCTGCGGAGGTTACAGTTCAGCTTAGCGGAATGAACGGCATTTCAGCTGACGGCATCTCGGTTGCCGTAGAGGGGCGCGACATCATCGTCACAGGCGCGGCAGGACAGGCGCTGACGCTTGCAGCCGCCGACGGCAAGACGGTCAGCCGCATTGCGGCAGCCGCCGACAGCGAGCGCATCAGCGTCGCGGAGCAAGGCGTCTACATACTGCGTGTTGGCACATTCGCCCGCAAGGTGGCAGTGCGCTGACCCCTAAACGACATACGCTATACGCAAGCAGGGGGGATTGCGGGATCATCAGGAGGCGAGGAGCTGGCGGAGGTACTTGACGCGGATGCCGTAGTTGAAGCCTTGCGTGCCGTTGATGCCGGCGAAGTTGATTGCCACGAGTTGTCCTTGCAGGTTGACGACTGGCGAGCCGCTGCTGCCGGGCAGTGCCGGTATGGAGTACATGATGCGGTCGGCAGTGCGCTGGCTCACTGCGCCGCTGTTGAACTGCGACTTGATGCCCTCGTTGGTAAGCGCGAGCTGCGGGCCGAGGTTGAAGCCGGTCATGAAGAGGCGGCTGTTCTTGTCCTCCTTTATCTTGCCTATTAGTTTTTCCTTGAATGTGTAGTCCTCGAGCGGGTCGCCCTCCCCTACCTCGAATATGTGGTGACCCTCGGGGGTGCGCTTGTCCTTGAGCTGTATTATGGCGAGGTCATGCTCCGGGTCGGCCTTGGTGACCACGCAGGGTATGAAGTCTGTCGAGGAGGTGACGTGAGTGTCGTTGTAGGCGATGCTTATCTGGTTGTGGTATGTAATGTCAGACTGGCTGGCGTTGATGTCGTCCACCGCGCTGTAGTATTGCTGGCACTCCTGCATCTCGGCGGCGAGCTGCTGCTCTGCCTGAAGGAGGGTGTTGTAGTCGTCTGCGCTTGTGTACATGTCGTAGTATGCCATCTGGCGAGCTTGTGAGATCTGCTGGTACTGTGAGTTCAGCTCGTTGTAGTACTCCTCGACGGCGGCCTTGATGTAGCGGAGTATCTGGTCAACGTTCTTGTTGATGTCCTTCTCGCTTGCAGTCGATGCCACGACGTGGTTGTTGGTGGCTATCTCTCCGTGTTCGGATACGAAAAAGCCTGTGCCGTAGTGCGTTGCCGGCTGGACGCTGTCGAGCTCAGTGGCGATTCCGGAGATGCCCTCCTCCTCGTCGTAGTCGGAGAAGTAGATTGACTCGCCGTTGGAGAGGGTGATTTCGTAGAAGCTTTCGTTCTGCACGAGCACTACGCCAGACGAGGTCATCTGTTCGATCTCCTTTTCAGACATGTTGCTGCATGCCGTGGTGAGTGCGGCGAGCAGCATGATGATGATTGCGTAGAGTTTATTCATTTGCGTACGTCTTTGGGTTTGTGTTGGTTGATATGTGTTACTTCACTTCCGGGCGGAATTTGTATTCAGCCCTCAGGGTGTCGAATTTTTCGGGGTGGGCCAACAGCTGGTCCATTACTGGCTGCGGGTCGAAGCTGTCCGCAATGGCGCGTGCGTTGAGGCCTTTGGGGCATGAGTATGCCGGTGCGAGGCCGGAGGTGTCGATGTCCCAGCCGAAGTGGCAGCGCAGAGCCTCGAGAGCCATGCGTGTGGCGCGTTGCTTCCCCTCAAGCGAGTAGCCGGCGATGTGGTACGTTGCGGTGTCGGCAACGCGGAGCAGGTCGCGGTTGATGTCGGGTTCTCCCTCCCAGGTGTCTATAATGGCGTGTATGCCGCGAGTGCGTATTGCGTCGAGGAGCGCGTTGTTGTCAGCCACGGGGCCGCGAGCGGCATTTACGATCCACGCTCCGCTGCGCATCATCTGCAGCTCCCTCTCCCCTATCAGGTGGTATGTGGGGTGCTGTCCGGTGCGGGTCATTGGGACATGGAGCGTGACCACGTCAGACTGCTGCAAGAGCGTGTCGAGCGGCGTGTCGTGGTACTGCAGCGTGCCGTCGGCGGCTTTCGGGGGGTCGCTGACGAGTATTTTTGCGCCGAGGCGCAACGCCCAGTCGGCGACGATGCTCCCCACGCCGCCGCAGCCCACGATGCCTATGGTGGCGTGTGCCGGGTCAATGCCGTGGCTTATCAGGCAGCTCCATAAGTACTGCGCCACTCCGGGTGCGTTGCACGCCGGGGCGTTTACGGTCTTTATTCCTGCGCTGTGGCACCACGGCAGGTCAAACTGATCCATGCCAATGGTGGCGGTGGCTATAATCTGCACGCTTGAGCCGGCAAGCAGCTCGGCGTTGCAGCGTGTGCGCGTGCGTATCACCATGGCGTCGGCATCGGCGACAAGCTGCGGGGTGAAGCCGAACTGCGGCACATAGGCCGTGTCGGCGAATGGCTCGATGCGTCCGCGTATGAAAGGTATGTCGGAGTCGATTACTACTTTGGGGCGTTTATCGTTCATAATTGCATGATTTGCATTACATAGAGCGCGGTGTATGCTGCGCTTAGGGTAAGGATGAGGGGTGTGGGCGATGCGTTGGTGTTTTCGCTGGTGATGCCGGCTGTGAAGAAGCCTGTCAGGAGGCTGACGGCCGGGACGTAGACTGCGAAATTGGTGTAGTCAACGGCCATGGCGAGTGCCATGACGGTGAGCAGCGTCCCTATGGCGCGGTTCTGCCGCATGATGAGGGTGCTGCGGGTCTGCGGCGTCATAGCTGCGCGTACCATCAGCACGATGCCTGTGAGGGCTGTCAGCGCGGCTGCTGCGAGCGCGCCCCATTGGCTGGTGATGCCGCTCTCCCACACTTCGGGGAGTCGTATCTCAAATGGCGAAACCGCACCGAAGCCGAGCATTATCGCCCATGGCGCGGCAAGCCCCATGAGGTATGCCGCGATAGCCTTGGCGTTTAGCTGCCCGAGGATTGCCGCTGCGGGGAGCAGGGCGAGCGCGAGGGGTATGAATGCGTATTGCGTCATTGCGCCGAATGAGGTTGCCGAGGCTGCAAGAAACAACTCTCTGGCTGCGTCGCGGTCGGCACGCGGGAGCAGCTGCCGCAGCGCAAGGACGGCGGCGGCGGCGAGCAGCGAGGCGGAGGAGGGCGAGACGGTGACAGCGGGGACGGCCGCCGTGGCTATGAGGAAGAACGTCGCGGGAAGAGCAGACGTGCCGGGCTCGAGGTTGCAGCGGCGGTTGAGTTGTATGGCGGCTATGCTGACTGTCCAAAGGACGAGGGTTTGCGCCACAAAGCCCCACAGCGGTTCTGTGAGCCACTGCGAGATGTCGGGAGGGCAAAGATATGCGTCGGTGCGCAACAGGGGCTGTATGCCGCTGCAAAACGCGGTGACGGAGGCTGTGGCGGCTGCTGCAAGAGCCGCCAGGTAGCCTGGCATATCGTCTACTTTGCTCATTTATGTCTCTGCGTCGTTTGGGCGGACACGGCACGCCGTGTCCCTACTTTTGGAGGTCGTCGGCGATGTCGCGGCGGTAGTATCGGCCGTCGAAGGTGACGGTTTCGGCTGCTGCCTTGGCGCGGCTCGCTGCTTCCACTATGGTGTCTGCCATGGCTGTGAGCGCAATCACACGCCCGCCGGAGGTTACGGTGTTGCCTTCCTCGTCGGTTTCCGCTCCTGCGGCAAAGGGGATTATGTCCGCGCCTAGTCCAGAAAGGCCGCTGATGCGCTTCCCCTTCTCGTATGCGCCTGGATAGCCGGCAGAGGTGAGCATGACGGTGACGGCGGCTTGTGGCGAAACGGTGAGCGTCTTCAGCCCCAGCGTGCTGTCTGCGATGCCTTCGAGCAGGTCAACGATGTCGGAGGTGATGCGCGGCATGACTACTTCGGTCTCGGGGTCGCCCATACGGACGTTGTATTCGATGACCATCGGGTCGCCCTCCACGTTCATCAGGCCGAGGAAAATGAATCCTTTGTAGGGTATCTCTTCCTGGCGCAGCCCCTCAATGGTGGGTATGACGATGCGTTGCTCAACACGCTGCATGAACTCCTCGTCGGCAAACGGCACCGGAGAGACTGCGCCCATGCCGCCGGTGTTCAGGCCGGTATCGCCCTCCCCTATTCGCTTGTAGTCTTTCGCTACCGGGAGTATGCGGTAGTCCTCGCCGTCGGTGGCGACGAATACGGAACACTCGATGCCAGAGAGGTACTGTTCGATGACGACGGTCTGGGAAGCGTCGCCGAACATGCCGTCGAGCATGTCGCGCAGCGAGCCTTTCGCAACTTCGAGCGAATCGAGTATAAGCACGCCCTTGCCGGCAGCCAGCCCGTCGGCCTTGAGGACGTAGGGGGGCTTCATCGACTCGAGGAAGCCTATGCCCTCCTCCACGGTGTCGGCGGTGACGGTCATGAAGCGTGCCGTGGGTATGCCGTGGCGGAACATGAACTCCTTGGCAAACTCCTTGCTTCCCTCGAGGCGCGCCCCTGCGCTGCACGGGCCGATCACCTTGACCGGGGAGTCTGCAAATGTGTCAGCTATGCCTTCGACCAGGGGCTGCTCCGGGCCTACGACTATCATGTCGATGTCATGGCCGTCGGTGAAGCGGCGTATCGCGTCGAAGTCCGTTGGCTTCATGTCTACGCGGGTGCCGTAGGGCGATGCGTTGCCGGGCGCGGTGTATAGGGCGCGCGTGCGGGGGCTTGCCGCGATGCTGCGTGCTATCGCCGCTTCCCTGCCGCCGCTTCCGAGGAGGAGTATGTTGAGAAAATCTTTCATGGCTTGGTAATGATAACGGAATACTCAGTATGTGCTTTTCTTTACTTGTCAGTGTTGTCGGCCGGGGAGTCCTCTGCGGACTGCTTTTTCATCCAGGTGCGGCGCGAGCGCATTATCTTGCCGTCCACACGGTCTATGTTGACGGCGAAGTCGGCGGAGATTTTCGGGCCTTTGTCGGGGACTATGGTTGCCGGCTTGGCGCGGTATTCACGCGGCTTGCGGTCTCGGTCGTCGCGTTTGAAGTCACGCTTGCGGTCGTCCTTCCGGAAATCCCCTCGGAAGTCCTTGCGGCCCTCGTC